>JBASRK010000115.1:0-5030 GCA_049273775.1 Candidatus Acidiferrales bacterium | reverse complement strand
GCCTCTGCTGTGCCCCTCAGATCGAACGCACCGCGAGACGCACGACGTCTTCCACCTGCATCACCTCGCGCACCAGAAACGGCTCAGCGTATTTTACGCCGATCATCTGCCCATAATGGCGCGCAATCAGGTGGACCTCCTGTTCGAGTTGGTCGAGAGGCAGATAGACTTTGGAGGCGCGCTCGCGTTTGGACGGCGCGAACTGCGAGCGATAGGCGAGAATGGCGCGCCGCCGGCGGTCGAATTGCGGCGTGATGTCCACCACAAAAGTCGGCCGCACCGGGTAGTACACAGTCGAGTAGAGTACCTTGAACGGCCGAAAGGCCTCGCCCTCGAGCGGTAGCCGCTTGAGTCCCGCCAGAAAGCAGCCCTCGTAGGCGATCCTAGACGCGTTGTAGTGGTCCGGATGGCGCCCTTCCCAGTAGGGAAGTATGACGGTGTGCGGCCGCAGGGCGCGAATCTTCCGGGCGACACCCAGCTTGTTTTCCTCTGTGACTTCCAGGCGCGCATCCGGCAGGCCGAGGTTCTCACGCTGGCGTACGCCGAGGATGCGCGCCGCGGCCGTGGCCTCGCGCCGGCGGATCTCGGCGGAGCCGCGGCTCCCCATCTCGCCCTCGGTCAGGTCGAGGATGCCTACCTTGTATCCGCGCTGGATCATGCGGATCAACGTCCCGCCGCAGGTCAGCTCGACATCATCGGGATGCGCCGCAATGGCGAGCAGATCGAGTTTCATCGCGCCTCCGGGTGTGGCGCCGGCGCCTGCCCTGAGGTCGCCGAGGCGACCCGATGGGTCTCGCCGGGGATTTGCTGCGCCGCCGCAGTGCAAGAAGCGTCGCACGCCAGCGCTGATTGTAGGCAGCCGAACAGCTGCCGTCAAAGGGAGCTAGAGACTCGATTGACAGCGCCAGCCGGGGTACACTGCTCGGCGTCGGATTCCATCCGGGAGGTTCGCTGTGGCTGGATTGCCGTTCGAAGGGCGGGTGGCGCTGGTGACCGGTGCGGCCCGGCGGATCGGACGCAGCATCGTGCTCAAGCTGGCGGCCGAAGGAGCCGATGTCGTCGTGAACTACCGCAGCTCAAAGACCGACGCAGAGCAGGTGATGGCGGAGATCACCTCCAGCGGGCGGTGCGCCCTGGTGTGGCAGGCGGACGTCTCGCGACGCGACGAGGTCCTGGGGATGCTCGCGGCCGTCGAGCGAACTTTCGGCCGGCTCGACATCCTGGTGAACAATGCGGGCGTATTCTTCCCCGCCAAGTTTGAGCAGCTCACCGAAGACCAGTGGGACACAATCCTCGACACCAACCTGAAATCGCAATTCCTGTGCGCGCAGGCGGCCGCCCCGCTGCTAAAGCGCACCGGCCGCGGCCGCATCATCAATCTCTCTTCGCTCGGCGGCCTGCTGGCGTGGCCGCTATACACCCACTACTGCGTCTCCAAGGCGGGAGTGATCATGCTGACGCGCTGTCTGGCGCGCGCCCTGGCCCCCGAGATCACCGTCAACAGCGTGGCCCCGGGCACCATCAGCTTCCCCGGCGAGCCCCCTGATGAGGACTATATCCGTCGCGCCCCACTGCGGAAGACAGGCACGGCCGAGGATATTGCCGGAACGGTCGCGTTCCTCGCCCAATCTGATTTCATTACCGGACAGGTGTTTGTCGTGGACGGCGGTCGCGCGCTGACCTAATAGTTTTGTGGGGCGACCGTCGTCGCGGGCTGCGCCCCCGCTGTGTCGGAGGGACAAGCTGGAAGCTATCCGTTGATTGATTTCCTCAGTTGAACAGAACTTGCGGAGGGCATCTCCGGCGAATGCATAGCGATTGTGAAATCCCCGCGACGACGAGCGCATTCTGAACGGGAGATTCTGCGATGTACGGGCGACGCACTCTGAGGTATATTCTTTTCTCTTAGGATTAGCCGGACTTCACCTCTTTCAACAACCGTAACGTGGGGGCATTGAACGTGACGGATGAAGGCGAAACTATGAACAACGGTGGGCAGGTAAGAATTTCTGAGTTGGAATCGGTCGAGATCCAGGAGTGGGTAGAGTCGCTCGATGAGGTGCTTCGGGACGGCGGTCCCGAAGTCGTGAGCCGCATCCTCGAGCGGCTCCGCGCCCACGCTCAGTCAGCCGGAGTCGCAACTCTTTTTTCGGCCAACACGCCTTACACGAACACGATCACGGTCCACCAGCAGCCTCCATTTCCCGGAGATCAGGAACTCGAGCGAAGAATCAAGAGTCTGATTCGCTGGAATGCCCTGGCGATGGTGGTGCGCGCGAATCGAGTGGAACACAACATTGGCGGTCACATCTCCACCTATGCCTCGACAGCGACGCTGTTCGAAGTCGGATTCAATCACTTCTTCCGCGCGCGCACGGATCAGTTTGAGGGAGACACGGTTTATTTTCAGGGGCATGCTGCACCCGGCGTCTACGCCCGTGCGTTCCTCGAAGGTCGGCTCACGATCGAACAAATGGAAAATTTTCGCCGCGAACTGAGGCCCGGCGGCGGGCTCTCCTCCTATCCCCACCCCTGGCTGATGCCGGACTTCTGGGAGTTTCCCACGGTCTCGATGGGTCTCAGCCCCATCATGGCGATCTATCAGGCGCGCTTCAACCACTACCTGACCGACCGCGGTCTGAAGCCGGAAACAGACGCCAAGGTCTGGGCGTTCATCGGCGATGGAGAAACCGATGAGCCCGAAGCGCTGGGTGCCATCACCTTGGCTGCGCGCGAACAGCTTGACAATCTGATCTTCGTGGTCAACTGCAACTTGCAGCGGCTGGACGGCCCTGTGCGCGGCAACGGCAAGATTATCCAGGAACTCGAGGCCGTTTTTCGCGGCGCTGGCTGGAACGTCATCAAGGTCATCTGGGGCAGCGATTGGGATTCCATCCTCGAACGGGATACCGAGGGTCTGCTGGTCCAGCGAATGGGAGAAACGGTTGACGGCGAATACCAGAAGTTCGTCGTCGAACCCGGTGCGTACGTCCGCCAGCACTTTTTTGGAAGTGATCCGCGTTTGCTGAAACTGGTGGAAGAGATTCCCGATGAGGCACTTCGCAAACTGCGGTTGGGCGGGCACGACCCGCGCAAGGTTTACGCCGCGTACAAGGCTGCCGTCGAGCACAAGGGATCACCGACCGTCATCCTGGCGCGAACCATCAAAGGCTATGGGCTCGGTGAAATCGGCGAGGGCAAGAACATCTCGCACCAGCAAAAGAAGCTGAACGAAGACGAGTTGCGCGAATTCCGGTCGCGCTTCGGCATTCCTCTCAGCGATCACGAGGTCGCCGAGGCGCCGTTCTACCGTCCTCCCGAAGACAGCCCGGAAATCCAATACTTGCGTGCCCGCCGGGATGGGCTCGGTGGGTACGTGCCCAAGCGCTCCATACGGGCAAATCCTCTTCAGTTGGCTCACCACGACGAATTGTTCCGGGAATTCTTCGAAGGCAGCGAGGGCCGCGAGGTTTCAACTACGATGGCGTTTGTCAGGATGCTGCACAAGATGCTCCGCGATCCGGAGTTCGGAAAACTGGTCGTGCCCATCGTTCCAGACGAGGCCCGCACCTTCGGCATGGAATCGCTCTTCCGCCAGGTCGGCATCTACTCCCACGTCGGCCAACTCTACGAACCGGTGGACGTGCACACCCTTCTTTACTACAAGGAGGCCAAAGACGGCCAAATTCTCGAGGAAGGAATCACCGAAGCCGGCTCCATGTCCTCATTCATGGCGGCCGGATCAGCCTACGCCACTCATGGGCTGAATATGATTCCTTTCTTTATCTTCTACTCCATGTTCGGTCTCCAGCGCATCAACGACCTGATCTGGGCCGCCGCCGACATGCGTTGCCGCGGATTCCTGCTGGGCGGAACGTCTGGCCGCACCACACTTGCCGGTGAAGGCCTGCAGCACCAGGATGGACACAGTCACGTTCTGGCGCTCGGCATCCCCACACTTCGTGCCTATGATCCGGCTTTCGCTTACGAGATTGCGGTGATCATCCAGGACGGCATCCGCCGCATGTACAAGGAGAATGAAAACATCTTTTACTACATCACCGTGATGAATGAGCCTTACGTGATGCCGCACATGCCGGACGGCCTAAAGGAAGGCGTCCTCAAGGGCATGTATCGCTTCCGCGTGTCAGAGAACAAGAAGCTCAAACTGCGCGCCCAACTCTTCGGAAGCGGAGCCATCCTGCGGGAAGCCCTGCAGGCTCAGGAAATCCTCGAACAAAAATTCAATGTCGCCGCCGACGTCTGGAGCGTGACCAGCTACAAAGAACTCTACCGCGACGGCCTTGAGATCGAGCGCTGGAATTTGCTCCATCCGGCCGAAAAACCGCGTCTGCCCTACGTGACAGAATGCCTCGCCGATGCGCCGGGAGTGTTTGTGGCCGCCTCGGATTATTTAAAGGCCTTGCCCAACCTGGTCGCCAAGTGGATGCCACGGCGCCTGGCCTCTCTGGGCACGGACGGATTCGGCCGCAGCGATGGCCGGGCCGCCCTGCGCGACTTTTTCGAGGTGGACGCGCGCTTCATCACCCTGGCCACGTTGACCGAGCTCCTGCGCGACGGTAAGATCGAGTCGGCTGTGGTCAAAAAGGCGATCAAAGAGCTCGACATCAACGTCCGAAAGCCGAACCCGATGGCCTCCTGAGCGCCTACTCTTTGGAGTTCGCTATCCTCTCCGCGGCGGCGCTTGCCCTGTGCGGGGCCTGAAGGGTGCCGCCACCTTCATTAAGGGACATCAAACTCCCTCAGTCCCAATCGTGTAGCAGCGCGTTTCAGCACGTCACTGAGGGTGCCCCATTCGAATGAAAAATGCGGCAAAGTTCCCGCGCTCCTTCGACCAGCGGCGGCCCGGGTGTATTCAGTAATTCATCGCGGACCACGTAGACGCGGCGCTGCCGCACCGCCGGCACATCTTGCCAGGCGGGGTTGGCGAGCGTCGCCGTGATTCGCGGGCGCGCGCCGGTTGCGGCCCAGGCGATCACGATGATATCGGGCCGAGCGCAAGCAATCTC
>JBASRK010000043.1:0-24516 GCA_049273775.1 Candidatus Acidiferrales bacterium | reverse complement strand
GCGATGGCCCTCGGTGGTGGTGCGGAACTCGGTCTGGTAGCGGAGCACAATTCCCGGAGTGAACCGCGGAGCGAGCTGCACGCGTTGCGGCGCCGGGGCAGGCCGCTGCGCCTTCGCCCCAGGGGCTTGCGGCGCGATGCTACCGCTCGCGCTCAGCAGGACGGTCAGCAGATAGGCAAGGGGTCTCATTGCATGCATCGATCTGCACCTGGAGGGAAAGGCGCGCCCGGAACCGTGGTTGCTCGGGCAGCCCTTCGACCGGCGCCAGCGTCCAGGTGATCTCCCGCATGGCCGAGCGCGTGGCCGCGAACAGCCGCGCATCGCCCAAGGAGACAGTATTGAGCGATTCGCCGTGGAAGCGCGCCTGGGCCGCGCCCTCGGGAGGTTTCTCGGGGCCGGCAACCACCGTGCCGAAGAGTTGCTGCACAATGTGAAGCCGAGCGGCCGGCTCGACCCCTCCCAGCAGATCGAGCCACTCGCCGGCTTCCGAGCCGCTCACTTCGGCCCAGTTGGCGAGCTGTGCTGTGCGAGCCTCCTGCCAGCGTTCGCCAGTGCGGAACGTAGCCTCGGGCAATGCAACCGCGGGCCGCAGCGCGCGAAGCAGCCAGAGGGAAAGCAATGGCGGCGGCGTTTCGCCCAGGGGCGGGACGCCGTCCGCTTTGAGCTCGAGCAGTTGCCCCGAGCGGGTTTCGCGGTAGCGCAGGGTGCGCTGCCGCTTCCAATCACTCAACACTTCGCGCAGAGAGCGCGCCAGTTTTTCGGCTTCCGGGTCGCCTGGAGTGGAGGAGCCGGCCAGGCCCTCGAAGTCGCCCAAGGTTTCTTCGATCTCCGCCGCGCCATCGTTGCCGAGAGCGACCACGCGCCGCGTGGCCGTCCATGCCAGCCCGTCCTCGGCGAAGCGTGAAAACGCCCGGACGTAGGCCTTGACGCCGATCGGCTCAGGCTGCTGGCCCTCGATATCGCTGCGCACGATGAGTTGGATGCGATAACTGACGGCGGTGCCGGCGGAAAAACTGCGTTCGAGGGGCTTTTCCTGGCCGGCGGCGAGCGGTGCGAGCGCGCCGAGCAGGCTCCAGACCGCAATGCGGGCGGCGAGGCTCATTGCGGCGGCACAATTCGAGAGACCTGGGGCGCGTCGAGAGGACCCGTGATGCGAACCGTCTTGCTCGGCCGCTCGTCGGACGGCCCGAGCCTCCGGATGCGGAGGTCGAGCGTGCGCGAGAAATCCACCGTTCCCGCCGCCTCGAAGTCATCTTCGCGGTCGGCCAGGCGAAGTTCCCTCACCCGGACACTTGCGGCAGCCAGGGAGAACTGCGCATCGGCCGCGGCAAACCGCGAGGGTCCCCGCACGAGGCGATCTCCCGCGTAGCTCGCCCGTAAATCGAGGCCGCTGATCTCGGCGCCGCGCAGATGGAGTGTTCCGCGACCTTCCAGCGACCGCCGCAGGTTTTCACGGCCGACGCCACTTGCGGCAAGTTCGAGCTCCCCCGAAGCCACGCCCGCGAAGCGACCTTTGAGCGTGACGGTGGCCTCAACGAGCGAACTCAGATTTGCGCGCTCGAACTGCGCCTGGACGCGATACGCAGGCTCCGCCAGCAGCTCGGCTCGCAGCGAGCCTTTCACCATGCCTCCATAAAACTCGGCCTGGACCTGGCGAAGGGTGAGTTTTCGGCCTTCGAGTTCCGCTCCGGCGCGCAGGCGGCGCAAGCGCAGCGGCGACAACACAATCTCCTCGACTTGGATTTGTCCCTGGGCGCGAAGTCTGCTCACGGCCGCATCGAGCTCAGCAGATTCGCGGCTGGCGGCACCGGAGGACATAAGGCGCTCGAGGAGGCCGGGCCGCGCCCGGGGGCCGAGCCAGCGGTCGAGTTCGGTCGCATCGAGGTGGTCGGCGGTCAGATCAAACTCCCACGGCATCGAGTAGGCGAGCCCGCCGACCAGTTCGGAGTTGGTGAGCCGTCGGAGGGTCCCTTTCCAGCGCGCCCCGAACGCCTGCACAGCATTTAACTGAGCGCGCCGCTCGCCCGGCCGCAGCTCGATGCGCGCATCAGCGAAGATCACCGGTTGATTCAAGTAAACCGTTTGCAGCCGCAGACCGTGCAGCTCGAGTGTAGTGAGCGCTTGCGCCTGAAACGGCCGAACAGTTCCCTGCCAGCGCAGGCTCAGGCCCGCCGGGCCCTCCACGCGCCAGCCGCGGTTGATGGAGTGGCCGAGAGCCGCCGCGGCAGCAAGCAAGTCCTCGGCGCGGTCGGTCTGTCCTGTCAGACTCAGCCCGAAGCGCCATTGCTTCGACGGAACTCGCGAAAAGCTTTCCCCAGGCCCGATGGCGCCCTCGACGCGCAGCGAACTGCCCTTGCGAGCCTGCCCCGAACGGAGCTGCGGCGATGTTCCTTCGGCCAGGCCCGGGGGGCTCGCGTCGAGGGTGATTGTGGCGGGCTCGAGCACCAACCGGCCGCGAACAACGCGAGCGGCGACGCGACCCGCGCGAATCGCCCGGGGCAGGTCCGCGGTTTGCAGCCGCGCCCCATCGCTTAAGACCGCGCCCCGCTCCAGCCGCGGCGGCCAGCCGCTCAACGCCAGATCGAGGCCGGCATCACCTTCGAACATGACATCCTCGGCCACGCCGGGACGAAATGCCCGGTACCAGGCCAGCAAGTCTGCCAGGTCAATCTTTGAGGAAACGAACCGGAACTGCGGGTCGAGCGACGGCGCCCACTGGATCCTTCCTGTCGCCTGGACGCTCGATCGCGGCGCTTCCAACAGGCATTTGCTGAACTCGAGGAAGCCATCTCCGGTCCGCCACTGCGCTTCCACGCTGAGGTTCAGCGCCGGGTCGCCGGGGCGCTTCGGCAGATCCCAGCGATGGGCATTGGTGAGGCGGGCTGTACCGGCCAACGACCAACGGGCGCCGAGGGCCTCGCTCCGGGCGGGCTCGCCGGCCGCAGCGCTGCTGGCTCCGGGCGCTTCGCTGCGTGCATTTAGCTCCACCTGGAGTCGTCCCCGCACGCCGTAGTCCTTTCCGTCGGCGAGCCGGAGCGCATCGGCGAGCGAGGCATCCTGCCAAGCCAGCACCAGATCGGCGGGCTGTAACCGGGCGGAGGTGCCCGCAATGCGTCCACGGACGCGCAGCGTGCCCGCTTCCTGCAGCGTTACCGCAGCGCGCAGGGGACGCGCTTCCAGGTCCAGCCGCCAGCGCCCGGCGCCCTCCTGCTCGAGAACTCCCTTCACGTCCACCAGAGCAAATGGGTGCTTGTCAACGCCCTGCTTGAAGTTGATCCGGCCGGTATCCACCTCGATGCGATACAGCCGGGTGGGTGGCTCGACTCCGGCGGGCGGCTGGCCTGGACCGATTTGCGCTGCGATCGCAGCGCTCGCAACACGCGCAGGCGGAGGCAGCCAGCTCTCGATGTTCCAGTGGCCGTCGGCGGCCCGCACCAGGTTGAGGCTGGGGCGTGTGAAGGAGAGCGTGCCGAATTCGAAGCGCCCCTGGGCAAGCAATCGCCAGCGCGGGCTGGCCGTCAAGCGCTCGGCCCGCAGAAAATACTCGCGGCCGAAGCGAGGGTCTTCCGCTACGGTCACCGACTCGGCCTGAAGCCGCGGCCCGTCCAGCAGGCTGAAAGCGAACCGGCCGACCTCAACCGGCCGCCCGAAGGCCGCCTCGAGCCGTGCGTTCAGGTAGTGGTGCACCCGGCCGACCCGGAGCAGCCGCGAAAATCCAGCGCTCGCGACCAGCACGACCAGTGCGGCCACCACGGCCCGGCGCAGCCATCGCCTAATTTGCATGGGACGGTCAGGAATTGTGGCAAAAGGGGAGCGCGAAGGAAAGCGCGAAGCGCAGCGGCCGCATTAGTGGACGCCGTGAAACATGCGGCTCCAGCGCGTGAGCTTCGGCAGGTGAATGATGGTATCCGCAATCCCGACCAGACGGTTGACCAGGCTGCGGTCGCTGTACTGATCGGGGGTGGCATCCACCGACCAGTAGATCAGGATCGGGCGGCCCATCACCGCGTCGCGGTCCACGAAGCCCCAGTAGCGGCTGTCCCAGCTATGGTCGCGGTTGTCGCCCATGGCGAAGTACTTGTTCGGCGGCACGACAAGTTCGCCGTTGACCACGTAATTCAGGATGGTGTCGCGCCACTCCGGCCGCAGATTGCTCAAGACGAAGTGGCGGCTGGTGGGCGGAAAGTTTTCGCCGAACGAATCGTAGGGCGCGGCCGGGTCGTGTACGATGTAGGGCTCGGGCTGCGGGCGGCCATTGACGTAGACCTGCTGGTCCACGATCTTCACCCGGTCGCCCGGGACCCCGATGACGCGCTTCACGTAATGCGGATGGTCGTCGTAGGGAAACTTGAAGACGACGATGTCGCCCTTGCGGATCTGGCGATAAGGCAGGAGCCGGTCGTACCACGAGCCGCGGCCTCCGAAAATGAACTTGTTCACCAGCAGATGGTCGCCGACCAGCAGCGTCTGCTCCATGGACTGCGAAGGGATCTTGAAGGCCTGGACGACAAAGCTGGTGCCGAACAGCGCCAGGATTACGGTCACCAGAAGGGATTCGGCGTATTCGCGCAGCGTGGTGCGCTCCTTATCTTCCTTCCGGCCCACCGGGGATTCCACGCGGGCGACTGGAGTCGCTTCGGCCATCCCTTCCTTCACCTTAATCCTGTTTGCCCAGGAGTTGTTCGAGCGCCTGCCGCGCTGCGGCCTGTTCGGCCTCTTTCTTGTTCGCGCCCGTGCCGGAAGCGACCGCCCGCCCTGTTAAGCAAATCTCCACGACGAACGTCTTGCGGTGGTCCGGGCCGCTCTCGCGGACGACGCGATAATCCGCCGGAGGAAGGCCGCGAGCCTGAAGGAACTCCTGGAGCCCGGACTTGTGGTCGGGCTGGCCCAAGCGCTGCGCCTCCTCCCCGATGGCCTCTTCGAGCAGCGAGCGCCGCACGAACCCACGCGCCGCTTCGAGCCCGGCGTCCAAGTAGATGGCCGCGACCACGGCCTCATAGGCGTCGGCCAGGACCGCCGACTTCTCCCGGCCGCCGGTCTTCTCCTCGCCGCGCCCCAGCCGCAAATACCGGCCGAGGCCCAGCCGCCGGGCCGCGCCGTGGAGCGATGCGGCATTGACAAGTTTCGCGCGGCTCTTGGAAAGCTGGCCCTCACCCCAGCGGGGAAACGACATCACCAGGTATTCACTCACCAGCGCGCCCAGAACTGCATCGCCCAAGAACTCCAGCTTCTCGTTGTCCTCGGAGGCCTCGCCGGCGTCAGTCTCCGAACGGCGCGAGCTGTGAGTCAGGGCGCGTTTCAACCACTCCGGCCGCCGGAAATGGTGGCCCAGCGCCTCTTCGAGCTCTGCCAGTTCGGCTCCGACCATATTCACGAGCGAAGATCAGCCTACTTGGGAGGCGCCGGCTTTGCGGCGGCCTGTTTGCGGGCGGACTCCAGGGCCTGCTTGCATCGGGCTTGCATGACCCCGCTCACATCGGCGCAGTGGCCGTAGGCCGCTACGGCGTCGGCATACCGTTTGGTCTGCTCCAAGACCACTCCGAGGAGGAAGTAATCCACCGGGTCCGGAGTCGAAGCCAGCTTGGTGGCCTGCTCGAGCTCGGTGGCCGAATCGGCGTACTTCTGCCGGTGGAAGTAGACAAAGCCCAGGCCGCTGTGGGCCATCGAAAGCTTTTCATTCTTGGCCTTGGCGAAGTCTGCGTCGCTCAGGCCGGCTGGTTTGGGCAAGTTCGCCAGCAGGCTGATCGATTGCTTGGCGTACTTTTCGGACCGATCGAGTTTCTGGTTGGCGTCCAAGGCAGCGGGGTTCACCCGGCGCGGCATCACCAGAGCCATCAGGGCTAGCACGTCCACGTCATCCGGCTTCAGCTCCAGTGCCTTTTCGCCCGCGGTCATCATTCGGTCCACATCATTGATCGAAATATAGGCGCTGGTCAGACGGGAGTAGACGCTTTCGCAGTAACGGCTGGCGGGGTATTTCTTCAAGAACTCCTCGCCAGCCTGGATCTGGCGCGTGACGTCGCTGGCCTTGAGCTCATAAAAGGTCTTGTAGGCCGCTTCTTCCTCCGGGTTGACCGGCGGCGGCGCCGAGTCAATGGTAAACGCTGGCTTGGCCGGCGGCGCGGGTTGGCCAGGCTGCGCCGGCGGAGTGGGAGGGTTCTGCTGCCCCTGGCCGCGGGCCGGGGTTGCGGTAAGCACCAACGCCGCCAGCGCGACCACCCAGCGGATCTTTCCCATCGTGGCTCTCATCGGTTTCTCTCCTTCGCCCCCGGGATTCACGAGGGCGTGAAATTGTCCGGTTCCCGGACTCGACCGGCTGGGCAGCTTGGCAAATGATACTACGGCCGCTGCTGCACGGTGTCCCGGTTTCGCGGGCCCGGCTCGTACCCCTTTTCAATTCCCCGGCGTGCCGCTCGGCGCGCTGATTCCGGAGCACCCTCGACGGCCAGCGCAGCGCGGTATTCGCTCACGGCAAGCTCGCGGTTGCCGTCCACGTCGTAGATGCGCCCCAAATAAACGTGCGACCAGGCAAGGATCAGCGGGTCTTTCGTTCCCGGGCGCGGGTCGGAAGGCGGCGGATTCACCACCAATCGGCCGAAGAGTTCCTTGGCGTGATCCGCATCACCTTGCAAGACGGCCGCCACCGCCAGTCCATATAGGGCTCGCGGCTGCTCGGGATACTTCGCCAACACCCGTTCAAACGCGGCCGCAGCGCCCGCGGCATTCTGTGCGGCAATCTGCTGCTCGCCTTCGGCGAGCCAGCGATCGAGTTCGGTGCGCTCGGCAGCCTGCGCGTCGTTTCCCGGCGCGCCGGAAACGCCCGAGCGAGCAGCAGCGAAGACCACGTTCTGCAAGCGCTTGCTCTCTTCGGCGACATCAATGGCGCGCACCAGGCCGGGGAAATAAAAGCTCATGGCCGGCTCAGCCTTCTCGAAGCGCGCCAGCTCGCGGGAGAACGGGCGCACCAGGACGTAGCCGTCGGCTTCGGCTTCGTCAATCGCCGCAGCAAGTTTATCCGGCGACAGCCGGCGCAGGCGCAACTCCACGGCGCGCACCAGGCATTCGGTGACGAACGCCCGAAAATCATTCTTAAATTCCACCGGGAGCCGCGGGGCGCGCGCCGCAAACTCGAGTAGGGGCTGCTTGACGGCCACCACGTGCGAGTAGCGGAGCGCCAGCGGGTCCAGCAGGAAGTGCAGCAGCGCATGGCGCACGTCGTCGAGCGGCAACTCGGCGCCGGGGCTGAGGACAATCGCGTAATGGTCGCCGACATTGCGGAAATTTGTCTTGCCGCCCACCAAGGGCTCGACGTACACCGCAAACGTCCGCGGGCCGCCTGAGCGGACCAGCTCGCGCAGGTAGCCGGTCGAAGACATCACCAGTTGCGCCAGCGGCGCGTGCAGCCGGGCGATTTCGGGCTCGTATTCGGGCTCGACCTGCGCCCACAGCCGGTCGATCCGCCCCTCGGCATAGAAGTTTGCAAGCACATCGTTGAAGCCTTCGATGGCCAGCACGTCGGGCGGCAGCTCATCGTGCCGCAGGATGTAGCGGAACTTCGGCGGGGGGCCCGCCACCAGCGCAAACGAAACATAGCGGGAAAGCGTGGCCGCCGGGTCGGCCAGCTCATGCTCGCGGTAATACGCCCGGAGAGCTTCGGTAGCGGGGCCTTCGAGTTTCAGCAACTGGCCGCGGAGGCGCGCGCCTAGTGGATGCATCCCCGCCGGGCTCGCGTCCTTTTCGAAGCCTGCCGCCTGCAACGCGCACATCGTCGCAAACAGTTGCGGGTTGTTCTCCACGGTGACGTTGGTGGGAGCGCGAGGAGGGATTGACTGCGCGGCGCTCTCTGCCCGGCCGGGTGGGCACGTCAGAAGCGTCGCGAGGCCGATCAGGACGAGCACAGGGCCGCCGGAGACGAGGAGTCCAGGGTGTCTGGTTCCGCGAATCAGGACTTTCAAACTCCTCACCGGCAGCCCCTGCGCACCAATCTTCCGCCCGTCTACAGGCCGCCCGGGTCGCGGTAGCCGCAATTGTCCAACCGCAATTGTCCAATCTACAGGGCTGCTGTGGGCGAGTCAAGGAATGCGGACCGCATGACTCTTTGCGCAGAAAGTCGCGGAGTTCGAGAGTGCCTCTGGCGGCGGACTAACCTTTCACCCGAATCTCACTGAAGCTCAGCACCACGCGCCCCCCGGACGTGGGCCGGCCGAAACTCATCTGCGGGCGGAAGCGCGAGAAGAGCAGCACCTGGTCAAGCTGCCGGCGAACCCTCAGGCCTTTCGGCCCGGCGAGAATCTGATAATTCACCACCTGGCCCTGGGCATTCACCGTGGCCTCAACCAGCAGCGCGTGAGGCCCCGCCAGCCCGGTCTCGTCATTATCCAGCGGACCCGGGACCGGGAACGGCGCCAGGCTCTCGAGTCTTGCCGGCAGCAGCAAGTTGGTAGGCTGATCGTTGGGCACCGCGCCGAGCGGTGCGCCCCCTGCGATGAGGTGGTAAACCACGGTGAACACCAAAACCGCCGCGACCACGCCGCCGGTCGCCGGCAGCGCCAAAGGCTCGAGAATGTTCTCCAGGACCAGATGGGCACGGCGCGCCACGATTCTCAGCCGGCCAGCCCATCCCTGCGAGGCCCGCGCCTGCGCGGCTGCCACTCGGATGCGCACGGCCAGATCGGCCGGCGGCAGGGCGCGCTCAACACGCGACATCAGCATTGAAAGCCTGCGGTAGCGTTCCAGCTCCTGGCGGCAACCGGAGCAAGAATCCAGGTGATCACGCACGGGCGCATGCTCGCCGCTCGCCAATGCATCGTCCAGATAGCCGGGCAATTTGCGCCGAATCTTCCAGCAAGTCACCGTACACCTCCCCCAGGGAACCCCAGTTGCATCCGGCCCCGCCCCGGGCGTATCCCGGCGGGCGCAGGCGTCG
Source organism: Candidatus Acidiferrales bacterium (assembly GCA_049273775.1). Taxonomy (GTDB): domain Bacteria; phylum Acidobacteriota; class Terriglobia; order Acidiferrales; family UBA7541; genus JBASRK01. The sequence goes on along the minus strand of JBASRK010000043.1, from coordinate 15,590 downwards.
CGGGCTTTCTAGCCGGGGCCCACAGCGGCTCCAGCACCTCGCGCAGGGCGCGCCGACCGCGGAGAATTCTAGACTTCACCGTGCCCACCGAAATTTCGAGCACTTCAGCCACCTCTTCGTAAGACAACCCTTCGAGATCGCGCAGGATCACCGCGCTGCGGAAAACCTCGGGCACGGCCCGGAGCGCCCGGTGGACGACGGCCTGCACCTCACGTGTCGCCAACTGATCGAATGGCGTGGCGGCCAGGTCCTGCAGCTCGAGCGGCGCGTGCTGGGCGTCGCTCCCCGCGTCAATCGAGGTCTGCTGGCGCCGGTGACGCCACCACCATCGCCGCTGGTTCAAAGCCTCCCGGAGGGCGATGCGATAGAGCCAGGTCTTCAGCGAACTGCCGCGGCGGAAGCCCCGGATCCCGCGAAAAGCTTTCAAGAATACTTCCTGGGTGACGTCGGCGGCGTCGGCGGAATCACCAATCACGCCGAAGATCAGGCTGTAAACAGGAGCGTGGTAGTGCGTCACCAGCCAGTCGAAGGCCGCGTCGGAGCCGCATTGCAGCTCCGTCACCAGCTCGGCCTCGTCCTGTGCCCAGGGGAGGACGCGCGCCAACTCAGACACGCTCGCCGCCTTTCTTGCCCCGCGCCCGGAGACCTCAGTTTGCTCGATTGTCCCGGAGCTTGGGGAGCCGCGCCGGCGGGGCCCTCCAAGTTGGGGGACCGGCCGACACAAGCCGCAGTTAGTTAGACACCACCAGGGCCGGATATGTTTCCCGGCCTACCTAGGAATTGTGACCCCGCGGATGGGGCCTTGGCAATGGTACGGCAGGCTTGAGAGTACCGGGGTGGGACCCGCAGGGGGCGATTGGAAAAGCCGGGTAATGGCGGGGCCGACGGGACTCGAACCCGCGACCTTCCCGGTGTCACCGGGACGCGCTCAGCAAGCTTCGGATAAAGCGCCTGTCCTTCTGGCGTTTGATGTACTGTTTCGCGTCGCACAGCTTCCCGACGAGTCGCATAGGCCTCCGAGTAAACCAGCTTCCAAGGCCCTCGGTTCCTTAACGCCAGGGAGTAGCTGGCGTTGTGCTAAGCGATCCGCTCTTCTAGGCGTTCAGTTTGACCCACGTAAAAGCGGCCAGTGGTTTCTCTTCGCAGGATGTAAACGTGGAAGGGCATGGTCTGAAACGATGGTGGAGCCGATGGGATTCGAACCCACGACCTCCTCGATGCCATCGAGGCGCGCTCCCAACTGCGCCACGGCCCCACCGTGAGGTAAAACGTATGCTGCCTTTATAACATCTTGGGGCGCTGTTCGTCTAGAATACGGCGGCCGTGGCTAGCATCACTTTTCTCGGCGCGACGGGCTGCGTGACCGGGTCGAAATATCTGGTCGAATGCGGCGGCAAGCGCCTGCTGGTTGACTGCGGCCTGTTCCAGGGTCTCGAAGAGCTGCGGCAGCGCAATTGGGAGCGCCTGCCCGAAAACCCCGCGTTGTTTGACTGGGTGGTTCTCACGCACGCCCATCTGGATCATACCGGCTACCTGCCGCGGCTGGTGCGCGACGGCTTTCGCGGGCCCATCTTCGCCGACGCCGCCACCCGCGAGCTCTGCGCCATCCTGCTGCCCGACTCGGCGCGCCTGCAAGAAGAAGACGCCGCGCACGCCGCCGCCGGCGGCTACAGCAAACATTCGCCGCCGCTGCCGCTCTACACCGAAGAGGAGGTCGAGCCGGTCCTGCAGCACATGCAGGAGATCCCCCGCAGCGGCTCGTTTGCCATCAGCCCGCAGTTCTCCGTGCGGTCGCACGATGCCGGCCACATCCTGGGCTCGTCGTTCCTCGAAATGACGGTCACCGAGAATGGCAAATCAATCGTGGTGCTGTTTTCCGGCGACATCGGACGGTACAACCAGCCCATCCTGAAAGACCCGGAGGAGCCGCCCCGGGCTGACTTCCTGGTGTGTGAATCCACCTACGGCGACCGCGACCACCCGAGCGATCCGCCCGACGAAGCGCTTGCCGAGGTGATCAACCGGGTCTCCAGTCGCGGCGGCGCAATCGTCATCCCGGCCTTTGCGGTGGGCCGCACGCAGACACTGATGTACATGCTGCGGAAACTTGAGGCCGCAAAGCGCATCCCCACCCTCCCGGTCTATGTCGACAGCCCGATGGCCATCAGCGTCACCGACCTCTACCTGCGCCATCGCGAGGACCACGACATCGATTTCATACGCGAAGAAGCCAGCGGCGACCCGCTTAACGTCCACGCGGTGCACCTGACCCGCAGCGTCGAGGAATCGAAACAGATCAACCGCGTCAATACGCCCTGCATCATTCTCTCCGCCAGCGGCATGGCTACCGGCGGGCGCGTACTGCACCATCTGGCGCAGCGCCTGCCCGATGCGCGCAACGCCGTGCTGCTGGTCGGCTTCCAGGCCGAGGGCACTCGCGGGCGCGCCTTGGAGGATGGCGCCAAGACGCTGCGCATCCATGGCGAGGACGTGCCGGTGAAGGCGGAAGTCGCCGAGCTGAAACAATTGTCCGCGCATGCCGACCGATCGGAAATGCTCCGCTGGCTCGGCGGCATGCCGGCGCCGCCGCGTCAGACCTTCATGGTCCACGGCGAGCCCGCTGCGGCGAATGCCTTGCAAGGCACCATCCAGAGCAAGCTGGGCTGGCGCGTCACCCTGCCGGCGTACCGCCAGTCGTACCCGCTCAGCAGTTAGCTGGCAGCCTTCGGTTTATCTCCTTGCGCCACCGACCTTAGTGGTATGTGGTATACTGACGCCCTCTCCCTTCCCCGGAGGTGGTCATGCAACGACGCCGGGATTTAGTACCCCTCCTGATCCTGATTCTGTCTTCCGCCTCGCTGTGCCTCGCCCAGAGCCGCCGGCCGACCACCGATGCCACCACGCCCAATCTCAGCGGCATGGGACAAGGACTGTCCATTCGCGGCACGGTGCGCCTGGCGTCCACCGAACAGGTCTTGGAAATGGTCCAAGTGGATCTGGTTCACTCGTACGGCGATCTGGTGGCAATCTCAATTACGCGAGCCAACGGCGACTTTGAGTTTTCCGGTATCACCCCCGGAAACTATTCCCTGGTTATCGCGATGCGCGGCTACGAGCCGGTTCGGGAGAACGTACAACTGAACGGCAGTCGCTATGGCGTGGTGTTGTACATGCGAGAAGTGCCGCGAGCCGTTTCTGAGGAGACCGACTACAGGATCTCTCAGCGCGAGTTGACGCTGCCCCGAAAAGCCCGAAACGCCTATCGCAAGGGGATGCGGCTGCTCTACGAGGAGAAGAACCCACAAGGCAGCCTAGCGCAGTTCCAGCGCGCCGCGGCCGAATTTCCCGGATACTACGAGGCCTATCACCAGATCGGCCTGGCCCGGATGTATCTGAACCAGCCGACCGAGGCCGAAGCGGCTTTTCAGAAATCCATCGAGATCAGCCAAGGGAAGTACGCGGATCCGTATATTGCGCTCGGCTCGCTTCTGACGAACAACAAGAAATTTGCTGAGGCCGAGCCGGTGCTCCGGCGCGGCCTCGAGCTGGGCAGCAGCGACTGGCACGGACACTACGAGCTGGCGCGCACGCTGCTGGGCCTCGATCGCCTGGATGCCGCCGAGGCCAGCGCAAAGGAAGCCCGGTCGCGGGGCTTCGACTTCCCCCCGGTGTACCTGCTTCTTGCGGAGATCCACCGTCAGAGGCGGGACTACACGGCATTGCTGCAGGACCTGGACCAGTACCTGAAGCTGGATCCGGACGGCAACATGAGCGGCAAGGCACGAGAAATGCGCGAGCAGGTGCAGCACGTCCTGGCCGGCGCCAGAAACGCCCCTGGCCAGACCCCGCGGCAGCCCTGATCGTCGCCGGCGGGAGAAGCCCGAAGCCCGACCCAGATGGATAGCGGATGTTTCGTGTTGATTCAATGGCGCGGAACGGCAGCCGATTGAGAATTCGGCGGCAGTCCCAGATGCTACAGCGGAGGGCAGCCATGCATCGCCGTCTGACCCTGTCCGTCCTGCTGGCCCTTCCCCTCTTGTGCCCCCTCCTCTGCCGCTCGCAGGCGCGCCCCCCCTCCACTGGCTCTACCGCGCGGACGTTTTCCCTTAGCGGCTCGGTCCGCAACTCGGACGACGGCCGCCCGTATGAGATGGTCAAAGTGGATCTCAAGCGCGTGACGGGCGAGGTGGTGGGGACCACCTTCACCCGGTCGAACGGAGAGTTCGAGTTCACCGGGCTTCCCAACGGCCTGTATCTGATTGTGCTAGAAGAAAAGGGCTTCGAGCCAATTCGGGAAAACGTCGAAATCTTCAATAGTGCCCGCGCTGGAGTTTACATCTTCTTGAAGCGGCCGATGCAATTGGGCGCCACCCAGCCTGGCCGCAGCGTCTCCGCCCGCGAGCTGGCCATCCCGCGAAAAGCCCATGACGCCATGCAGAAAGGTCTTGACCGGCTCTATGCAAAGCAACCGGATCCAAAAGGGAGCCTGAACCAATTCCGCCGGGCTGTGGCTGAGCTTCCCACGTATTACGAGGCCTACCACCAGATGGGCGTGGCCTACATGCACATGGGCGAGCCGGCCGAGGCCGAAAAGGCCCTGCGCAAGTCCATCGAACTCAGCGAAAGCCGCTACGCGGAGGCGTACTTTGCGCTGGCCGCAGTCCTCACGGATAATCAGCGGCCTGCCGAAGCCGAGACCGTCGCCCGCCAGGCGATCGATCTCGATGGCAATGCCTGGCAAGGGCCATACGAGCTGTGCCGGGCGCTGGTCGGTCTGAACCGTCTGGACGCGGCCGAGAAGAGTGCCCTGCAAGCGCGGGCGCAGAAACCGGATTTCCCGCCGCTGCACCTTCTGCTGGCCAATATCCACATCCGCAAGCGCAACTATGTCGCGCTGTTGCAGGACCTCGATAGCTACCTCAAGCTCGAGCCAGACGGCCCCATGAGCGACCAGGCCCGCAAGACACGCGAGAAGATCCAACGTGCCCTTGCCAATGCCCAGAACGCCCCGGCCGCACCGCCTGCCAAACCCTGATCTTGTGCTTGGAAGGATTTCAGTTTTTTTTGCGAGGCAGGAGAAACTTTTTGGAGGTGTGATCCGTCTATATACGCAAGACCACTCGCGGGGTAGGAGGCTACCACCACAGGGCAACCGACCGTCAGCTTCCTACCCCTTATTCTTCCCTCGCGCTTAGAGCGCTTCTAACGCACAGAAAACAAAAGCCTAATCAGCAGCCGCGATCCTCCCGGCCGGAATGCGTCCGGGCATGGCCGCCACTTCCTCAAGGTGCAGCCCCATGACAAACATGGGAAGTGGAGCGACGCGTCCCCAGCGGAACAGCTCCCACTTCGCCCGGATAAATTTCACCTGGGGTCGAAGTGACACGTCGAGCACGGCCCGGGTCTCGCCGCGATAGAACCGTTGCGGCAGCTTCAGGAGGGGCTTCGTGCCCCAGTTCTCGCCGTCCTCCGAGCCCCAGATGGAAACATCCAGGGACTCTTGCTCGATCTGGTCAGTGATTTCGAGCGTGCAGAGGAATGTGCGCGTTCCGCTGCCGCTGAGGTCATACTTTTCGCCGTCGCCATTCCCCTCGACGCGTGTTCCCGGCGGGATCAGGTCGAACTGCATCGCCATCGTGAGCTCCCTAGAACTTGCGGCGCGGATTCAAGCACAGCCCGTATATCATCCTACCTCCGGCGCAGCTTGGCGAGGCGCTCTCCGGCGGCCTCAAGCGTCTGCTCGGTCTTGCAGAACGTAAAGCGCACCTGCCGGCCGCCATCGGCGGGGTGGTTATAGAAGCTCGATCCCGGCACCACCGCCACGCCGATCTCCTGCACCAGATATTTCGCAAAGGTGACGTCGTCCGGGAAGCCGAACGCGGAGATATCGGTCATGATGTAGTAGGCGCCGTCAGGCATGAAGCAAACAAAACCGGCACGCTCGAGCAGCTCGAGCGTGCGGTTCCGACGGACGGTGTAGTCGGCGGCGAGCTTCTGGTAATAACTCTCGGGCAGGCGCAGCGCGACCGCGCCGGCCTGTTGCAACGGCGCCGCAGCCCCCACGGTGAGGAAGTCGTGCACCTTGCGGATCGCCGAGGTCGCGTCGGGCGCGGCGATGGCCCATCCAACGCGCCAGCCGGTCACCGCATACGTCTTGGACATGCCGTTGATGGTGATGGTGCGCTCGCGCATGCCATCCAGTCGAGCGATGGAGATGTGCTCGGCGCCGTCGTAGAGGATGTGCTCGTAGATCTCGTCGGTGATCGCGAACACATTCCAACGCACGCACAGGTCGCGGATGTACTCGAGTTCCGCCGGGCGAAAGACTTTCCCGGTAGGGTTATTGGGGGTATTCAGGATGATGGCCTTGGTCTGCGGGCCAAAGGCGGCGGCCAGCTCCTCGCGGTCGAAGCTCCAGTCCGGAGGGCGCAGCTTGACGAACTTCGGCGCCGCACCTGAGAGAATAGCGTCGGGACCGTAGTTTTCGTAGAACGGCTCAAAGATCACCACTTCGTCGCCGGGGTTGATGACGGCCATCATTGCCGACATCATCGCTTCGGTCGAGCCGCAGCAGACGGTGATTTCACGTTCGGGGTCGATCTCGACTCCCTGCGTGCGCGCAAATTTTTCGGCGATGGCGTCGCGCAGCGGCTTGGCCCCCCAGGTGATGGCGTACTGGTTGATGTCGGCGGCGATGGCTTCCTGGGCGGCGCGTTTGATTTCGGCCGGGGCGGGAAAATCAGGGAAGCCCTGGGCGAGGTTGACTGCGCCGTGGCGCAGTGCCAGGCGGGTCATCTCGCGGATCACCGACTCGGTGAAGCGCTCCGCCTTGGCGGAGAGCATCTGTTTGAGGGCAGCGGCCTTTTCCGGGGCAGCAGGGTTCATCGGCTTATGGCTGCGCCTTTCGATAGAGAAGCCGATAGACCTCGGCGTTGCGCATGACGATCTGCACGTACTCCCGCGTCTCGGTGAACGGGATGGACTCGACAAATTCAGCCGGCTCGTCGTAACGCCGCTCCGCACCCCAGGCTACCAGGCGGTCCTCGCCGGCGTTATAGGCCGCCAGCGCCGCTTCGGGGCTGGGCTCGACACGCACCAAGTCGGCGAGCAAGAGCGTCCCGAGCTGCAGATTGTACTCTGGATCGAACAGCCTGGTGCGCGAATAGCGCAATTTCAGCCGCCGCGCCAGTTGCTTCCCGGTCTTCGGCAGCACTTGCATGAGGCCTACGGCGCCGGCGCGCGAGATGGCGTCGGCCTGGAACACCGATTCCTGACGGATTACGCCGGCCACCAGCATGGGATCCACGTGATTGCGCGCCGCGGCACGTTTTAAGCTGAGCTCGAACGGCAGCGGGAAGACTGCGCGCCACACCTCCACCGGCACGTCGTCCAACTTGCGGGCTTCGAGCTGCGGATAGACCAGCCTCGCCGTAGCGATCCCCACGGTGAAGCGGCCCGCGTCGCTGGCGGCCAGCCCGGCCTCCCAAAGCAGCCGCGGCGTGCCGGTCACGAGATAAGCAGCGCGAAGCTCGAGCTCGGCGGATGTGTCGAAGGCGATCGTGCGCAAAGCGCGCGCACGCGCCCAGCGCTCGGCAGCGGCGGGCGGAATGGCTTCCTCGAGCGAGGGCAGCGGCGGCGGCGATGGAATGAGCGCCAGCACGGCGGCGGAATTGACCGGCCCGGTGCCGATTCCCACCGGTGTGGGACGCAATCGCTCGGCAGCCAGGCGACCGAAGTAGGTCTGTGGCAACCGCTCCTGGGCTCTCAAATAAAAGCTGCGCGCGTGCGGCACATTCCCGGCGCGTTCAGCGGCGCGCCCCAGCCAGTAAAGCGCATTGGCCGTGTAGGGTGAGCCGGAGAATCGCCGCAGGTGCTCTTCCATCAGCTCCGCGGCCTCCGGCCGCCGATCGAGGTAGGCGACCCACGCCAGCCGCCACTGCGCCGCCTGCGAATTTTTCCCCGTGTGAAACTGGTCCAGCATTCGCCGGTAATACGCCGCGGCGCGCTGGCGGTCCAAGCTGACCCAGAAGTAGTTCCCTGCGGCAAACAGCGCGTCCTCAGCCCAGCGGCTCTGCGGGGAGCGCTCCGCAACCCGCTCGATGGCCGCGAGCATCTCCGCCTCCTGCTTCTTCGACCGATAGGCTTGCGAGAGCGCGTAGACGCGTTCCGCATCAACATCCGGATCGGCCAGGGTAAGCATGGCCAGCGCATCAGGCGACCCGCCAAGCTGGACATGGCACTGCGCGATGCGCAGCTCGGCGCGCTGGTGCTCGGCGCCGGCCAGTTTGGGCAGCAGCTTTTCGTATTCCGCTTGAGCGTCGCGCCACTTACGAGCGTCATAGAACGTCGCGGCGCGACCCACCTGCTGCTCCATGGGCACACCGGGAAACTCTTCGCCCAGTGCGCCCTGCAGGGCGAGAATGCGCTCGCCGGCGGCCGTGGCCTCATCGCTCAGGGGAAAGCGATAGTAGACCGCCAGATAGTCGCGAGCCGCTGCGGCGCTGCCGCGGTCTTTGCCCGGCGCGGCTTTTTCCTCCGCCTGCGCCCGCAGCAGGAGCAGTGGCGCCTTTGTTGCAACTCGGTCGTACGCCTCGAGCGCCGCGGCCGCACGGTCCGGCTTGCCCTGCACCAATGCCGTTTCGGCCAGCGCTTGCACGGCCTGCTCGGTCATGACGCTTTCCGGGAACTGGCGGCGGAACGATTCCAGTTGCGCGAGCGCTTCGGCGTCGCGCCCCAGTGCGCGGTTCACCTGAGCTTGCCAGTAGAGCACGTACTCGCGCAGAAGCGGCTCGCGAGGCTGCGCCTTCGCCAACCACTGCTGCGCCTGTTGATGGCGGCCCTTGGTGAACTGGTAGTAGCCCAGCGCCAGTGCGGCGCGCGCACCCAGCTCAGTGTTGGAGTTTGTGTTGGCAAATTCCACCAGGCGCGCATAGGCGCCCGGAGACTCTTCGTCGTGCACGGCCCGGGCCAACTGTCCCAGGCGCTTTTCCGCAATGCTCGATGCCGCGGCACGCTGCTGCGCCACAGGGGATTGGCTACGGGGCTTTGGCGCTGACTTGGACCGCGACGGCGGTTTTTTGCGCTGGGCGCGGGCACCGCCGGGCAGCAGCATGCAGAACGCCACCAGCAACGCTGCGAGTATGCGCAGGGATGCATAGGCAGCGGGCCGGCGAGCACCGCCATCTCTGAAAAGCGCTCGCGGCTTCGCCGGGACCAAGTTAACGCCGCAGGAGCGGAGAGGGATAGGGGTATTCGCCCAGCGCCTCGGGGTTTCCGCCAGCCAGAACCTCCACCATCCAATGGTAGAAGTAGTCAACGGGATGGCCCTGGATTGATCGGAATCGCCGGTCATACTCTTTGTGGGCCTTCTCAATGTCATCACGCAACCGTAGGCAGAGGTCCTTGTGCTCCCGACCCAGCCGCACTTGCTCCGGACGAAGCATCTTGATGTCCTGCATGGCAACTTTGGCAACCCGGTTGGCCCGGCGGTGCAGCTCCCGCTCTTCTGCGGGCAGACTGGCCACCTCGAATGTCGCAATCAGCTCGCCGGTCGCGGCGTCCTTGTCCGCGCTTTCCTCCACCGCCGTCGTGGCGGCCGTTTCAGCGTAATGGCGGGCCGCGGGATCGCCCATCGGCTTGGCAACGCCAACGGCTTCGGGCGGGGCAATCGGCGCGCCCTCGGCGATCATATCCGCCGCCTGCGAAGCTTCTGCGGGCACGACGCCGCCCGTTACAGATCCGCCCATCGGCACCGGGATGGCGGGCGAGGGCAGTGTGGGCGAAGCCGGCTCCGGAGGCTGCAGGCTTACCACACGCAGAACTTCCGCTTCGGCGGGAGTGCGCTGCCCGGGTTGCAATGCGGCAGTAACGAATCGCGAGAGCACCTCGAGCGCCGCCGCCAGAGACGCCGCTGCGGTCTGCGCACGCAGCATGGGAGGCAGCGCGTTGGTGGGCCGACTCGACGCGCATGCCGCCACCATGTCCGCGACGGCCTGGTGCAACTCCTCCGCCGTGCTCTGAAGTCTCGCCAGGTTATCACGCAGGGCCCGCGAGACCGCTTGCTCGACGCTGCTGGGTTCGGCAGCCATGCGCTCTCGACTCCTCCGGCACACCGCAGGTGCGGGACGCCGCCACCGCGATTATTGAGACCCAGCCAAAGGGTTGTCAACTGGCAAACAACAGCCGCGTGCTACCGAAAGGAAGTAAAGGAACTAGAGGAGGCAGGGGAGGCAAATGATGCAGAGGAAGCAAGGGAGCCAAAGGAGGCAATGGAAATGCGCGCCAGCGGTTTCGCCATGGCCGCGCTTCATTTAGTTCCTTTATCTTCCTAGTTCTTCTGTTTCCTTTACTTCTCCTACTACCTCTATTACCCCTGCCAGTGCTACCATAGAAGTTCATTGGGGGCGACACGGTTTCGACGGAAGCTGTCGCGACCCGAAGGCATGCCGGGCGCCACCTGCCCGCAATCGGGTGGAAAAATAGAACTGCCAACACTGAGTTGGCTTTGGCTGCCTAGACAAACCTAGCGTAGCCCGTCTCCTCAAGTCTTGCCTGTGGGCTTGATGCGAGGCGTCACTTAGCAGGCTGGCCGGAGCGTCTCGGCCCGTGATGCGCCGGTGAGAGCATCGGGCTAGTCGGCCGCGTTTCTTGCTCGTTCCAAGCGCAGCCGGCGAACCAAATCGAACGCGCTAAGCATGTAGGCTTCGGGCCGTAGCGCTTTTCGGACGGGGGTTCGACTCCCCCCGCCTCCACCATGTAAGCTAGTGCAGCCAATCGCTTTCACTCTCAGACTTGGCCGCATTTGGCCGCAAAACTTCTGCGATGCAAAGCCCAGGGCTATCGCCCGAGCGGAACAATGGCAGCTTCGGGCTGCCCTCGGCTGGGCTTGGGATTGGGCATAAGCATGCTGAAATCGTGACTCTTGCTGGGAACAGCGAACAAGACTACCCAATCTCTCGGGGTTCCGCTCTCTCCCCTTGACCAGGAACTCCAATTGTCCAAATCCCTGGCTGACCGACCTGACCGCGCGGCGGCCATACCATTGTACTGACGGGCCGGCATGGGGATTCCCCGGTGCCGATTGCCTTCGCTGTCCACGGCTCTGAATCCCATAAACCATAATGCGGCGCGGCTGATGTCGACGGACTCGGCTCCCCGCACGTCCAGGTAGACGACCAAGACCTGTGCATCAGGCCGGGACAATGACGAGCTTAGCCCGGAAAAACTGCCTCCCGAACTAGATTCTGTATGGGAGACAGTCACCGTGTACGGCCCTAGTGGTATTGATTGTCCTCGGGAAAAGCTTGTCGGTTTCGGGCTACAGGCAGTGACCCAAAGCAAGAGCGTCGCACAGCTCCAAGCCCCGAGCACAGAGCTCGCGATGCGTGGCATCCTGGTGTGCACCTCTGTCTCCTCTTGCTTTGCGAGCGTCTTCGGGAGTGATACGCAACTTAGTCCGGTGGCTGCGATATTGTCAAGCGGCGGTTGTGGTATCAGCAGCACAGTGCCTCCGGGCTTCGGCGGACAGGTTCCTCAGCAGGCAAGAGCGAGCAGGCTCTCGCACAACCCGCTTCCAAAACACTTGGGCTTGAAACGGCCTTAAGATTTCCCAGGTGGCTCAAAGAATCAACAGCTTATCAGCTCCGTTTTGGCTGGGTTTTTGGAACATTGGGGACCTGGCGTGCTTGGGGAAGCTTGCGTTCGCTGGGCTTCCAGTCCTCATGCGGAAATACGATGTTCCAAAATTTGGGCGCAGGTTCGGTGAATTCAATCCCAATCTGTGTTTTGCCGTCCTCGGTTGGCCCGACGTGGACCACATGGCACAGGATGTCCTTACCCGATTTCTTGTGAACTAGGAACAACTTTTCGCCCACGGCTATGGGCTTGGACAAGTTGATTAGCCCCCCGTGCGCATTCACGATCACGGTGAGGGCTTCCTCGTGGAATGGTTCGTCATTCAGCTGCCCGTAAACCCACACGGGAATCTCAACATAAACGCGCTGGCTCCTGCGATTCTTTAAAGAAGGGTTTTTCCGAGCCGTAGATGTGTCCTGATATTGCACGATTTTAGCATGCTACCAAACTCTGAGCATGGGGGGAGGGATTTGCGCTGGTGCCATGCTTCAGAAGTAAAGAGGCAATTCTAACCGTGTTTGGTTCTGCTGGCGTGTGTACCAAAAGGATCTGTTCAAACCGCTCTGGAAATCCTTGTTTTCACGTGAGCAGTCTTCAGTGCCCTATCAGTGCCGAAAGCACACGCTTTGGGCATAGGCGAGTTTATGCCAGCCAGTGGCCGTCAGGCGAAATCATCGGCTCTTCGAGGAAAAGACCGGACTCAGGAGGTTGGTGACCCGTTGCAGCGATCCACCAGTGGCGGGCATTCGGTAGATGTTCCTGTGGCTGGGCTGAACGTAGATCCAGCGCCCGTCCGGAGAGTAGAACATATGCCGCACTCTCATACCCGAGGTTAGAGCCTTCTCCTCACCCCCTATGGCGGGGGATCCTCCAAAGTTGGACATCGTCGCCGGCTCGTCTGACAGGCTCCTTCGCCCCGCGGCCCTGACTTTTCGTTTCCACACGCTCTGAAGTCAGGCCATTGTCTTTTCGGAAGCCGTCGAGTGAAACGTCGCGCACACGCGAAGGAAGTTTGCTACACAATAGGGCGACTGCTGCCCAGCAGGAGGAAGCCGTGTCTGCCGATGAACCCGTACACCGGGAGAATGCCACGCGCGTCGAGCGCCGCAGAGCACACCGACACTCGCTAATCATCCCTGTTGAAGTGGAATGGGATGGGCCCGATGGCGTCAGGGCCAGAGGGCAGGGTCGCGCCAAGAATGTGGACGTTCATGGGGCGCTGCTGCACATGAAGAACTCCCCCCACTTGAATGCCGAAGTCACCTTGAAGAACTCCTTGTCCGGGGAATCGACTCAAGCGCGCGTGCAGGGCATACGGCGCTCCAGCGAGGGAAAGCTGTTGGGCGTGGTCGTTGAGCTACTCACGCCTAGTGAGACGTTCTGGGGGCTGACGTTTCAACTGCAGAGAACCACTGCGCAACTCTTGGAGGTCGAGCGGGAGCTCCAAGCCCACTCCCAGGGCATCGACTTCCGCGTGCTCCGGGACCTCCGCGCTGCGATGGAAGATCTTCGCAGCACAGCCTCGGCCGTCTGCCAGTGGCAGGACCTCCAGGCGGAAGGCCGCGATGCGTACTCGGTGCTTCCCATGCTGGCGCTCGCGCGGGTCCGCCGCGCGATTCATCTGCTCAATGAACTCGCCGCCGACATCGATGTGGCTGAAATCAACAATGAAGCCGACGGATTCAGTGATCTTGTTCGTGCTGTGCAGCGCGTGTACGACCGTGTGACCCGCCCCCCAGTCATTGTGCACCACGAAAAGTGAGGACAACGAGCACGGAGAGGCGATCGACATGCCCAGGAAAAAACTTGGGGAGGTGCTTCGCGAACTGGGAAAAATCTCTCAACAGAGTCTCGCGCAGGCGATCGACGAACAGTCAGGAAAAGCAGTCTTGCTCGGAGAGCTATTGTTGAAGCGTGGCTTGGTCTCCAAGGCAGACTTGGTTCCTGCGCTCGAGGAGGTCACGCGGGCCCAGTACTTGGACGCCAGCTCAGTGACGGTAAGCCACCCCATCTTGCGGCTCGTTCCCGTGGAGGTCGCGAAGCGCCACTGCGCGCTGCCCCTGGACCGGGGGGGCGGCAAGCTCGTCGTCGTGATGGCGGAGCCACAAGACCTGTACGCACTGAAAGAGCTGGCTTTTGTCTCTGGGCTGGACATTGCTCCCAGGCTAGGTTTCCAGAGTGAAATCCGGGCGGCCATTCAGAAGTACTACGAGGGCTCAGACCAAGCCCCAACGGTGACCGAGGAAGAAGAGAGTTCGACGGCTAGCATGGAGTTCTTCACGACAAGCTCCACGCAAAGAAACTTGGATGCGATCCGGGAGTTTCACGCCGAAATGCGGAAGCAACCCACACCTGCGGTTCGTCTCTTCTCCTCGATCATTGCCGCGGCGGCTGCTAAGAAGGCCAGCGACATCCATATTGATCCCCGGGCTCGGGGCCTGATTGTTCGCATCCGCGTGGACGGCATCCTGCGCGACCTCATGGATGTTCCTCAGCTTTTGCAGGACTCCTTGATCTCACGAATCAAGATTTTGGCAGATATGGACATCGCCGAGCGCAGGGCGCCCCAAGATGGGAGGCTGCTGGTAGCCATGGGATCGGAAAAGCGTGATCTCCGCGTCTCCACGTTACCAACGCAGTACGGAGAAAAGGTGGTCATCCGTATGCTTGACTCGCGTGCCGCCCTGGTTGGCTTCCAGCAGCTGGGCCTCTGGGAGGAGGACGCCGATATGTTGGTCCGAATTTTGACCCTCCCCCAGGGCATGCTCTTGGTGACCGGGCCAACGGGTTCGGGCAAGACCACCACGCTGTACGCGGCCCTGAATTTTCTCCGCTCGCGCACCCTGAACATCATCACCGTGGAAGACCCGGTGGAGTATCGGGTCGAGGGGGTGAACCAGGTCCAAGTGAACGATAAGGCAGGGCGTACCTTCGCCGCTTCGCTACGGTCGATCCTCCGCCAAGATCCCAACGTGATCATGGTGGGTGAGATCCGGGACTCCGAAACCGCGCAAACTGCACTGACGGCGGCGCAGACCGGGCACCTGTTACTTTCCACCATGCACACACGCGACAGTATCACCGCGATTGAACGCCTGATCGACTTGAACGTTCCGCCCTACCTGGTCGCCTCAAGCGTGACGGCGGTGATCGCCCAACGGCTCGTCCGTAGGCTGTGTGGATGCCGGGACGAGGCGGCTGCTTCGCCAGAATATGCGGATGCGACGAAGGCGGCTGGCATCGCTGAGTTCAAGGGGAAGATGTATGTCCCGGTCGGTTGCCCGGCTTGCGACGACACCGGTTACATAGGCCGCCTCGGTATCTACGAGATGCTCGTTTTCGACGAAGGCGTCAGTGAGATGGTCCGGTCGGGTGCCGCCCCTGTGGGGATCCGCAGAGGGGCACAGGCCAACGGAATGAGATCCCTGCAGCAGGACGCCTTGCTCAAGGTCAACCTGGGGCTGACCAGCCTGGAAGAAGTGATGCGTGTGATTTCGCTCAAGGACGCCGGCACCCGCGGTCACTTCAATGTTCGCCACAGGCTTGCCTAACCAGCTTCTAGCGTCTATGCCTGCATAGTGAGTAAGCGCGCTACGTGCAACTCCAAAAGAGATGCCATACTCTGCTCTCTCCGGGTCGAATGGCATACCCTGTGCGCTATTTTCTCACGCGGGGCGATTTTACGTTTCTAAAGGATTGCCTTTCGGCGCAAGGGGAGCAATGCTGTTGGCAACGTTGACTTGAGAGTCTCGGGACAAGCTGTCGAGGACTTTCGCCAATTTGTCATCTACAGGCATTAGCTACCTTTACCAAGCGCGTCTCACCACGGATTCACACCCTTCGAGCGGTTCTCCTTGTTGGAAACCTTGCCCGGGCGGCGGCCAGTGCGGGTGGGCTCATGACCACGTCGCCGAGCTGGCCGAAATCGATGACGAGGATGTTGCGCGGATCAAAAC
>JBASRK010000107.1:0-5641 GCA_049273775.1 Candidatus Acidiferrales bacterium | reverse complement strand
GCTTCTACTCTTGTGCACCTGTGGAAATCAAGCAGCATGATCAGGTTCCTCTGTTGAGCGTGGGTGAGATGCAGGTTGTCAGCATCCGGGGCGTTTGACCTGCACCAGGCCGGGGACTAGTATTTCTGACCGCAGCGCTCCTCGTGTAGAGAGGTAGGCATACCTTGGTGCTGCGGAGCGCCGACCGGTCTGCTAGCTCGTGGGATCCCAGATGGCTAGCCGAATGGCCTCCAGATTCGGCGAGCACGGACGACGTTCTTTCACATAAACCACCGCTCCATCCAAATCCCAGCCGCGACACCAGTGAAGGTAAGCGATCGCCACGGTGGGCGAGCGACCTGTTCCCGCAGTGCAGTGGAGATACACCGAATGACTCGCCGCCAGCAATCTATCTAGGGTACGAACGCACTCGGCGAGTTTCTCGCGCAGATCGACGGGATCGAAGTCCCTCACCGGAAGCCGCGAGAGCTCAATCCCGCAGGTTCGGTAATGTGCTTCGAGCGGTTCCCAGACGAGATTGACCGCACGCATATCGTCATCGGTCTGTAGATTCAGAACGGCGGTGATGCCAGCTTCCTGCCGCAACCTGTCAATGTCATCGGTAGTTTGAGGGTGCGAACCGAGGAAGAGTCGCGGAAGAATTTGGGCATAGTCCATAGGCGTTACGATATCGCCCTGAATTGTTGGCCAGAATGTTAACAGGACAACGATGGATGTCTGATTCGGATATTTTGACAAGTTGCCGGCGCGGGCAGCCTGTCGTTGTGTCCGCTGATTTCGGTAGTTTTTTCACACTTTCTACCCACGAAGCCGAAATCCACGTAACGATCGATCAATCGCAACAGGTGATCTTGGGAATCTGGTCCTCCAGGCAAAAGTCGTAGAACATCTCTAACGAAGCCGGCCGTGATTGTTGACCCATCATCGGTGGCGTTCCTCCTGAACGCCGAGCTAGCACAGAAGCGCATGGTCACTCCAGAAAAATCGGCTCCGAAACCGACTTTTTCAACACCATCACAACCTTTCGGCGCAAGCGAGCTTAGGCGGGAGGCCGATGCGGCGCGGTAGGTCTCGGGACCAGGCCTCAGATCGAATTTGTTCCGCAGGTCTCAAGAATAGTTGCGCGAATGCTCTTCCCTTGTCCTCTTTTCTTGTGACAGAATCCGACCCTAAAGGTGTAGCGTCCAGAATCGAGATTCTGAATGCGAGGAGGAAAGTATGCGCCGCCTGCTGTTTGTCATCCTCTGCGTTATTCTTGGGGCCGGGACCGCCGCAGGACAAAACACGGCGACACCCGCACCAGTGGAGGCCATCAAAGCGCTACTCGAGCGGATCGACCGACTCGAAGCGCGTCTCGGCGAACTAGAAGGGAAGCTCAGTTCGCAGCCCGCGGCTTGCTCAATGCCCGCCAATTTCAGCGCCGGGCACCACCCGGTCGTGCAGAGGGGAGACATGGGTGTTGAGCCGCCGCAAGAGCCCAAGATCCCTACCGAGGTTGCTGTGGCCGCGCAAGAGAAGGCCACCTATCCCTCCTTGCAGATCCGGGGGTTCGCCGACGTGGACTTCTCCGCCACCGACCAGCACGGGTCGACCAGCGGCTTCAACCTGGGCCAGTTTGTGCTTCATATCGCCTCGCCGCTATCCAAGAAGATCAGCTATTTTGGCGAAATCAGCTTTACCGCCCAGCCCACCGGATTCAACGTGGAGGTGGAACGCTCGGTGGTCCGGTACGACTACAACGACTACTTTAAGCTTTCCTTTGGCCGCTATCACACGCCGATCAACTACTGGAATACTGAGTTTCACCACGGGCTGTGGCTGCAGACCACCATCAGCCGTCCCGAGATGATCCAGTTCGGGGGGCGCTTCCTGCCCGTGCACTTTGTCGGATTGCTGGCCGAAGGCAACATTCCCCCCGGCGGAATGGGCCTGGGCTATAACGTGGGCTTGGGCAACGGCCGCGGCTCGATCATCAGCCGCGCCGGCGACGCGGGCGACGTCAATAACAACCGCGCCTGGTTGCTGAGCCTGTTTTCCCGGCCCGCGGCGGTGCGTGGGCTGCAGGTGGGCGGGGCAGTGTATCGCGACAAACTCACTCCTGTCGGTCGTCCGGAGGTGCGCGAATTGATCACCTCGGCCCACATCATCTGGGCTCGCGAGAAACCAGAGCTCCTCTCTGAATTTGCCAATGTTCACCACCGCAATATTTCCACCGGGCAGGTGTTCAACAGCCAGGCGTTCTATGTGCAGGTCGCTTACCGGCTTCCGGGGCTGGACGCTCGCCTCAAGCCGTACTACCGTTTTGAGTACATACACACGCCAAAAAGCGAACCGGTGCTAGCTGTGCCTGACCTAGTAGGCTCGACGGTCGGCATCCGCTATGATATTTCTGAATACGCCGCCTTCAAGGGCGAGTACCGCAACACGCGTCGCCAAACAGGGGAACCCCGTGTTAACGGCCTGTTCATCCAGACTAGCTTCACCTTCTGACGAGACCGGCGGATGAAGAACGCAAGCAAACGGTGGCGGTCGGCCTGGCTGTTGTCGAACTTGTTCTGCCTGCTGGTCGTGAGCCAGCCGGTTGCCCAGGCCCCCCAAGGCTCGGATATCGCCGTGGTGGTTCATCCGGACACCCCCATCAGCAACTTGAGTCTCGAGGAGGTCCGCAAGGTTTTCATGGGAGAGCGTCAATACTGGAGCACAAAACTTCCCGTGGTTCTCCTCCTCCGCGCGCCGGTAGCTCGGGAACGGGACCTCGTGTTGAATGTGATCTACCAGATGAGCGAGGTTCAGTTCAAACGCTACTGGATTGCCAAGATCTTTCGCGCTGAATCGGCCACCGCGCCGAAGATTGTCTACTCCAGTGACATGACCAATGAGCTCGTGAGAGCCATCCCGGGGGCCATTGCTTTTGTGGCCGCACGGGATGTGCGCTCGGGACTCAAAGTGGTGCGTGTGGACGGCTACTTGCCCGGCCAGCCGGGCTACCCACTGCGATAGAGTTCAAAGCAGCCAGGTTTGGGCGTTCTGTCCGTTCAGCCCGCCATAGGTCATTCTGAAGGGGCTGTTTACCACGCTGGGCAATTACTGCGGCAGGCCAACGCGCTCCAGCAGGTTTTGAAACCGTGAGTCGGCCCGCATGTTATCGAAGGCGGGCTCGACCTTGAGCAATACTAGCCCGGTGTCGCGCTCCTGGTAGGCTCTTTCCAGCCAGGCGAATGCCTGTGCCTTCTCACCGAGTCGCGCATAGACTTGAGCGACGCCGTACGACGAGACGTACTCCCGCTTGGACAGTTGTTTCAACCCTTCCACCCAATTCAGCATAACCGCCTTATAACCCGACTTCGCGTAGTCCTCTCCTACGGACGCCGCGAGTTCCGGGTTCCCAGAAAGGGTCAGTGCCTTTTGCCATTCAGCTACCGCTTCTTTGTACATCCCTCTTTGCTCATAAACAGCTTCGAGGGCGCGACGTGCTGGAGCGAAGTTTGCATCTATCTCCAGCGTTTTGCCGAGTTGCTCGATCGCCCGGCTAGGTTGACGCGCGACGTAGAACTGCCAGCCCAGAGTCGTGTTGATTGTCAGCGAGAGCGGGTCCAGTTCCTGGGCCTTCTTAAGCTCGCGCGTGGATTCGTCGAACCGGCCCATCTTTGCCAGAAACCCGCCGTACCAGTGGTGCGCTTCCGACGAGTTCGGATTGAGCTCAATTGCGCGCCTGAATTCCCGCTCGGCACCGGGCAAATCCCAGTCGTAATACTCTTTAACGAGCGCCAGCGAGGTATGTCCCTCGGCAAGCGTGTCATCAGTCGCTAGAGCCTCCATCGCCGCGGCTTTGGCTCGGGGCCCAGCATCCTTCGGCGCAAGATAACCGGAATCACCCAACAAACTATAGGTGTTCGCCAGGCCAGCACGAGCCAAGGCATAATTGGGGTCTTTTTCAATCGCCCGATTGAAGTATTCGATGGCTTTCTTAAAGCCGTCTTCAGTCCCTCGGTTCCAGTAGTAGAGGCCATTGAGATAAATCTGGTAAGCCTCGGGGCTTTCGGTATGACGCTTGGTGAGTCGCTTGCGTTCCTCTCCAGTTAGTCGGAGCCGCAACTTTTCTGAGATGTCTCTCGCGATCTCTTCCTGCATGGCAATCAGATCCGAGGTCTTGCGGTTGTACTGTTCGCCCCAAATGTGCGTATTGTTGCGCACGTCCACGAGCTCGACGCTGATGGAGAGGTTGTCGCCTGACTGCATGAGGCGGCCGGTTAGCACGGCACGGACGCCTAATTTGTGGCCCACCTCCTGCGGGTCCGCATCTCTTCCCCTGAAGGCAAAGACCGAACTTCGGGACTTGACAGTAAGGTGTGGCAGCTGGGCGAGGCTGTTAATCAGGGTTTCCGTGATGCCGTCGCTCAAGTATTCAGTTTTGGGGTCGGCGCCGACGTTGGCGAAGGGCAACACGGCAACCGATTCGATGGCCTCGCCACCCGCGGATTGCGCGGCGCGGTAAAGTCCATAGCCCACACCGGCCACCAGTAGCACAAGCACCGCGAGCGTCGCCAGCAGTCCCTTCTTGTGCTGTTTCGCATAGTCAATGGCGCGCGCGATGCGGGCATCTGGCTCGGCGCCACGGCTTGCCTCCACTGCGAGGTCCGCTGACGAGCGCAGCGCGCGCACGGAGACCGAGCGGCTGGAATCGGTATCGCGCTTCACACGCTTCAAGTCGGCGTGCAGCTCTGCGGCGCTCTGATAGCGTAGCTCCCGATCCTTCTCGAGCAGCTTGTTGATGAAGTATTCCAGCTCCTCGGGGAGCTCCGGATTCAGGCGCACCGGTGCGATCGGCACCTTGTGGAGAATGGCGTCAAACAGCGCCCCGGTGGTGTTGCCTTTGAACGGAAGCCTGCCGGTGGACATCTCGTAGAGCACCACGCCGAAGGAGAACAGGTCGGTGCGTGCATCGAGTTCCTCACCCATGGCCTGTTCAGGCGACATGTACGCCACAGTGCCTAGCGTCACTCCCGGGCTGGTCAAATGCTCCTCCGCTGTCGCCGAGGCGGCGGTCGACTCCGCCACTCCAACCGCTTCCGCCACCGGCTTGCGCTGCGGTGCCAGCTTAGCCAGCCCGAAATCCAGGATCTTGGCCGGGCCGCGCTCCGTGATAAAAATGTTCGCTGGTTTGATGTCTCGGTGGATAATCCCTTTCGTATGGGCTCCGTCGAGGCCGTCCGCAATCTGAACCGCCCAGTCCAGCAGGCGGTCGGTTTTGATCGGCCTGCCTTCGATCCGGTGCTTGAGGGTTCGGCCTTCCAGGAACTCCATGGCGATGAAATTCTGGCCTTCGTACTCATCAATCTCGTAGATCGTGCAGATGTGTGGGTGGTTCAGTGCCGAGGCAGCGCGGGCTTCGCGCTGGAACCGGTCGAGCGCCTGGCGGTTCCTGGCCAGCTCTTCCGGCAGGAATTTGAGGGCCACGAGCCGGCCAAGCTTAATGTCCTCTCCCCTGTAGACTACGCCCATACCACCGCCGCCCAGCCTTTCGAGAATACGATAGTGGGAGATGGTTTTGTTAATCATAGAAGTAAATCCAGCATTGAGCGGACATCTTAGGCCCCACTCGTGAGCAAGTCAACGCGCCCGGCTTGTGCTAGAACCATTG
>JBASRK010000105.1:0-2474 GCA_049273775.1 Candidatus Acidiferrales bacterium | reverse complement strand
GCCCCAACCCGTGGGTGACAAGCGCGATCCTGTCAGAGCCCACTTGCGTGTTCGGAAGGAAACCCTTTTGAACTGAATCTTGAATGCGTCCAAGATTGGAGAATGGCGCGCCCTAGGGGACGACCTCTAACGGCCATGGTGTCTTCGAGGTCTGGCCGCGCGGGTGCTCGCTGCGGTGGAGCACCTGGCTGCCGGGCCCGCTTCTTGCTTCGGCCCGCTTATTCCACCGCCGGGCGCGCTGCCCGCGGACGCGTCGCCTCTCGAGGCCGAATCGCACTACGGGTGGGCGTCGACCAGCTACGCGCGACGGTACTGGCGATGTGGCACGAGCTGCGCGCCTAAGCAGCTAGCGCCCAACATACCAGAATTGGTAGCGGCCTATGAAAAGTCAGCAATCCACGAATGATCGACGCGTTTTTCTCGCGGCCGCATTTCCTTCTATCCTCGCAAAAGCAAAAGCACTTAACTGGCTGGCCAGGGCAACAGGCTATCTGGCAATTGACTTGCGCGCATTAAGACCTGTCGGTTTCCATATCCACCCCAGGGCGTGGCACTTAAGAAAACATGTATGCGCGGAGGCCGGTGGTTTTCCAAACCACCAGAGAGAGGCCATGATGAACAAGTCCATCAGGCATGTGGCATTCCTATTGAGCTTTCTCTTCTTGCTCGGCGGCGCATCTGCTCGGGCGCAGTCCACGGGCACAATTCGCGGCAGCGTAGCGGACGCCGGTGGCGGCCGGATCCCCAAGGCCGAGATGACCGCGCGGCAGGTGAGCACGAACTACGAGCGAAAGACACAGACCGATGACGCGGGGCTGTACCTGTTCTCGGCGCTGCCGCTAGGCACCTACCGGGTCGAAGCGCGGTCCGCGGGCTTCCGGACCACGGTGAAGGACGGCATCGTCCTTGACATCAACAACATCCTCGAAGTGGATTTCTCGCTCCAGGTCGGCCAGGTTGCGGAGACGGTCGTGGTGGAAGCGGGCGGCGTCGGCGTGGAGACCAACACCATGAGCGTGGGCCACGTGGTTAACCAGTTCACTGTGCAGGAGCTCCCGCTCAATGGTCGGCACTTTGTGGACCTGGCCCTGGTGGCTCCCGGCTCGGTGGTCCCGCCGACGAACGGCTTCCTGACGGCGCCGCTGCGTGGCCAAGGATCGTTCGGCGTGGTCACCGCCGGCAACCGCGAAGACACGGTCAATTTCCAGATCAACGGCATCAACCTGAACGACATAGTTCAGAACCAGATCACTTTTCAGCCGTCAATCAACACCGTGCAGGAATTCAAGCTGCTGAACAGCGTTTACAGCGCCGAGTACGGCCACACCAGCGGTTCGGTGGTCAACATCGCCACGCGCTCGGGCACCAACGATATCCACGGCGAGCTGTTTGAGTTCTTCCGCAACGATGCCCTGGATGCCAAAAACTTTTTCGACAACCCCACTCTGCCCATTCCTCCCTTCAAGCGCAACCAATTCGGCGGCGCCGTGGGCGGCCCGATCTGGATTCCCCATATCTATGATGGGCGAAACAAGACGTTCTGGTTTTTCAGTTTTGAAGGCCTGCGGCAGCGCCAGGCGGTCACCTTCAGCCGCCAGGTGCTCAACGCTGCGCAGCGCGCCTCGGTGACCGATCCGGTCTCGCTGAAGCTGCTCCCGTTGATCCCGCCCGCCAACGTCCCCGGCACAAGCAACTTCTCCGGCACGGGCAGCGCTCCGGTGAACATCAACCAGTGGACGCTGGACATCAGCCACGAGTTCTCCTCCCGGGACCGCCTGCACGGCTACTACGCGCACCAGAGGGACCTGCGGCAGGAGCCGGCCGCGCCGGTCTCCGCCTCGACGCTGCCCGGCTTCGGGGATATCCGCAAAGGCCACCGCCAGGTTTTCACCCTGAATGAATGGCACACGTTCGGCAACAACGTGGTGAACGAGTTTCGCTTCGGTTTGAACCGCATCTTGATCTCCTTCAACGGCGCCAATACATCCGATCCCGCGACCTTTGGTTTCACCGGGCTGCCCTCGTTCGGCATGCCGGAGATTGTCATCCAGGAGACTGGGCTGGACTTTGGCGGCGTGGCTGGATTCCCGCAGGGTCGCGGCGACATGACATTGGTGTGGGCCGACAGCCTGAGCTGGCTCACAGGTAAACATACGTTCCGGGTTGGCACCGAGCTCCGGCGCTCCTACAACAACAACCTCAACAACGATACGGGGCAGTTCACCTTCTCCACAATCGCCAACTTCGCCGCCGGCAAGCCTTCCCAGTTTGTTTTCACGCAGGGCGGCACCAGCAGCGCCATCGGCACCGGCGCTGTACAGTTCTTCGCGCAGGACAACTACAAATGGATGTCCAACCTCACGCTGGAACTCGGCTTCCGGTACGAGATGAACACAACGCCCACGGAGCGATTCAATCGCTTTGTTGAGTTTGACCCGGGCACCGGCTCGCTGCGCCGCCTCGGGAGTACCGGC
>JBASRK010000096.1:0-10079 GCA_049273775.1 Candidatus Acidiferrales bacterium | reverse complement strand
GGATTGGATTGCGCGGGTTCGCGACGGGGCCTATCGGACCTATTATGAGAAATACTACGAAAATCGTGATTCCTCTTTGCAGGGCATTACCTCCGCGCCCGACCCCCGCTCGACATAAGCTCGTGCTGTCCCGCAGCACACGGTCCCTGTTGATCATTTGTCGCCGCGGCAATTAGGTGCCGGGAGGAAACATCTTGGGGCACGGAAGCACATTTACGGTTATTCAGACTCGCTTGGCAGGAGTGCGAATCATCCGGCCCAGAGTTTTTGAAGACTCGCGAGGTTTCTTGGAGGAGAGCTATAGCCAAGACAAGTTCGCCGAACTGGGCGTCACCGACTACTTTGTGCAAGATAACCATTCGCGTTCCGTCAAAGGCGTACTGAGGGGACTTCATTATCAATTGCGGCATCCACAGGCCAAACTGTGCCGGGTGATCGAGGGCAAGGTAATTGACGTCGTCGTTGACATCCGGCACGGATCCCCCGATTTCGGGAATTGGATAAGCGTGGAGTTATCAGCTGAAAACCGCCATCAACTCTACGTCCCGAAGGGATTCGCTCATGGTTTCCTTGTGCTTTCTGAATTCGCTCAATTCCTGTACAAGTGCAGCGATTTCTATGATCCAACAGACGAGGGAGGAGTCGTCTGGAACGATCCCGATTTGAACATCACTTGGGGAGTGGATGATCCGGTGCTTTCGGCTAAAGACAGAGAGTATAAGCGATTGAAAGAGATTCCGCCCGAGCGTTTGCCGCGATATGAACCAAAATGAAATTCAGAATACTGCTGGCCGGCAAGAACGGACAATTAGGCGCCGAACTCGCATCTTGCCTGCCATGCCTGGGTGAGGTTATCGCCCGCGATCGCCACCAACTTGACATCTCAGATGCTGGGGCGATACGCCGCACGATCCGGGAATTACGTCCTGCCTTAATTGTAAACGCGGCCGCGTACACCGCCGTGGACCAGGCAGAGTCCGACGCCGCAGCCGCTCAAGCCGTGAATAGTGAAGGTCCGGCGATAATCGCGCAGGAAGCTAAGAGAATCGGCGCTGCATTGGTGCATTACTCCACCGACTATGTATTCGACGGTGAAAAGAGTGCTCCATATGAAGAAGTCGACGAGGTAAAACCCATAAACGTCTATGGAAAGACCAAACTGGCTGGCGAGCAAGCGATTCAGCGCACGGGGCTGCCCTATTTGATCTTTCGGACGAGCTGGGTGTACGGCACCAGAGGTCGCAATTTCCTGCTTAGCATTCTCCGATTAGCAGCAGAGAGAGAAGAACTACGGGTCGTCAGCGATCAGGTGGGCGCTCCCACCTGGAGCCGCGCCATCGCTGTCGCGTCTGTTCAAGTCCTGGTGGGACTTCTTGGCCGTGGGGCGAGAATCCCAAATCTGCAGAAACTCAGCGGTATCTACCATCTTACGGCGGCAGGTGCGACCAGTTGGTACGGTTTTGCCCGTGCCATTTTGGAGGAGTGTTCTGACCCCACTCCACTGGGCGCATGGTTTCGAGCGGCAACAGGCGGACAACAACTCATGGCTCAGCGTGTAATTCCCATTTCCACCCGAGATTATCCTTCGAGCGCGCGCCGTCCGGCTTACTCGGTGCTCTCCAATGCCAAATTACTGCAGGTGTTTGGGCTGAGCATGCTCTCCTGGCACAAACAGCTTCATCTCGCTATCCGCGAGGCCGACGCAGCCGATGTCCAATCGCCTTCTTTGACCTAATGAAACTGCATTCCTGCAAGGACCGAGTAGAAGCTGAATCGTTTGTGCGTCAGCACATTCAAGCCCGGGTCTTCTACACTTCTTTGAAACCTCTGCTACGTCAGGATCTCTAGATCTCTCCTTGGGGGATACTGGTTGAGAAAGCGAATCGCCTGCTGTGAAATCGTCGAGCGCGATCGCAATGTTTCCAGAAGGTGCACCAGCCCGACGGCCGACTCCGCTCGGTTTCGACCGACCCGGCGTTCGTCAGCTTGGTCAAAACACCACTCATCCAACGCCCAGGGTTTGGCTCACTGCTTGGCTCAGGGCCGAGGTCACGTGCCCCCGCTGAGCCTGCGTCATTTCGGGATACATGGGCAACGAGAGAACTCGCGAGGCGGCGCGCTCGGTCACGGGAAAATCGCCGCGGCGGTAACCGAGTGGCGCGCAGGCCTGTTGGAGATGGACCGGAATCGGATAGTGAATTCCCGTGGAGATCTCCTGCGCGCGCAACTTCTCCTGAACCAGGTCGCGATTGTCCACCTGCACGACGTAGAGGTGATACACGTGCTCGGCTTTCGGCAGAGTTACCGGCAGCTCGATCCGCAGATCCGCGAGCGCCGAACCGTAGGCCGCGGCATGCGCTCGCCGCGCCGCGTTCCACTGGTCTAGGTGGCGCAGTTTGACGCGCAGCACCGCAGCCTGAATTGTGTCCAGGCGGGAGTTTGTACCCGCCACGACGTGCTCGTACTTCACGCGCTGGCCATAGTTGCGCAACTGCCGTACTTTTTCGGCGATGGCGGCGTCGCTGGTGACGACCATGCCCGCATCACCGAGGGCGCCCAGATTCTTCGCCGGATAAAAGCTAAACGCCGCCGCGTGCCCCCAGCAGCCCGCACGGCGGCCGGCGTAGGTCGCACCGTGCGCCTGCGCCGCGTCTTCGATGACGAGCAAATTGTGCTGCTTGGCAATCGCCAGGATTGGTTCGAGGTCCGCTGGCTGGCCGTAGAGGTGTACCGGAAGAATAGCGCGGGCGCGCGGGGTGATGGCTGCGGCGAGCGCCGCCGGGTCCAGGTTGTATGTTGTTGGATGGGCGTCCACCAATAGGGGCTTCGCCCCCACGGCCAGAATCGAAAGTACGGTGGCGATGAACGTATTCGCAGCGGTGATGACCTCGTCGCCAGGGCCGATGCCGTAGGCGCGCAGCGCCAGCTCCAGAGCGGCCAGGCCTGAGCCCACGCCGATGGCGTGGCGGGCGCCGATGTATCGGGCGAACTCCTCTTCGAACAGACTCACATCTTCACCGAGGATGTAATCCGAGCGCTCCAATGTACGCTGGATCGCCGCCACTACTTCGGAAGCCAGCGTCATATTCTGCGCCTTCAAATCCACGAACAGCACTTTCATTGGCGACTCATTTCCTAAGACCCAGGCCGAGCAGAATGATGGGCCGCAGGATGCTCCACCAGCCGATGATGGGCCGCATCTTCGTGTAGCCCTGGGCACGCGGCGGATAGATTTTCGTAACCGGGACTTCGCAATGCCGGTAGCCGAGCTTGATGGCCTGATAGAGCAAATACGGCTCGAGCTCGTATTGGTTGAGCCAATCCTGGCGCCAGCGGATGC
The DNA here is from genome assembly GCA_049273775.1 of Candidatus Acidiferrales bacterium. Taxonomy (GTDB): domain Bacteria; phylum Acidobacteriota; class Terriglobia; order Acidiferrales; family UBA7541; genus JBASRK01. The sequence continues at coordinate 6,739 of JBASRK010000096.1, read as the reverse complement.
GCGCATCGCGCAGAAGGGCCGTGCGAAAAGCGCGAAAGCCGTTCGTCGTTTCGGTAACGCGCTTGCCCACCGTCGCGGAGAAGAGCAGTGGATGGAAGTAGCGCGTCGCCAGGATGCGATAGACGGGGGTGTTGCCATAGCCTCCGCCGGGGAGAAAGCGCGACCCCTGCACGAAGTCGGCTTCGCCGGCCAGGATGGGCTCGATCAGCCTGGGGATTTCGTTCGGATCGTCCTTGTCGTTGCCCGCCTGGATCACCAGGACGTCGTATTCCCGCTCCAGCGCGTATTCGCACACGCGCTTCATGGCCGCGCCGATTCCCTGATTCGCGGAGTTGCGCAGCACGAGCACGCCGTTCGAGGGCAGATGGTCGAGCGAGCCGTCGGTCGAGCCGTCGTCCATCACCAGCAGATCATACGGCCGCTGCTGCGGGTGGCGTGCGAGCGTGCGGTGGATTTTCTCGCCTTCGTTGTAGGCGAACGCCGCGGCGAGGATTTTCATCGCACCCTCAGCCCTCTTCTTCCCCAGTTTCCAGGGGCGCGCAGGGCTGCATGCTCAGACTTCCTTGGCCGCGCCGTGCGCGTGCATGGAGGCCTCGATGGCCAGCAGGGTGCGCACAACCCAGGTGCCGAAGCGCGAGTCGGAGAGCGGTCTTGCGCCGTCAGAGATTGAGGCGATGAACTCCACACACTGGTTCTTGAGCGGTTCGCTCGGCTCGATCTTCGGGCTGATGATGTCGCCGTCGCGCACCAGCAGCTTGAATTCGCCGAAGGAATCGGCGCTGCTCTCCCCCACTGCGACGCCCTTCTCGTAAACGCGGATCCGTTCGATGTCGTTCAAGTCGTCAAAGACTACGCGCCGCCCGCTGCCGACGGCCACCACTTCCCGCACTTTGTTCGGGTCGGCCCAGCTCACGTGGATATTGCCGATCACCCCTCCGGGGTATCCCAGGGTAATGAAGCCGACGTCTTCGCGGTTGCTCCCCAGCACAGGCGAGCCGATGGCGCTGGCCCACAGCGGTTTCTGGTCAAGCAGATAATTGAAAATGGAGATGTCGTGCGGCGCCAGATCCCAAACCGCATTGACGTCCCGGCGAATGGGCCCGAGGTTGGTGCGAGTGGCGTGCAGGTAATAGGCGCGGCCGAATTCCGGAGACTGCATGCACTGTTTCATCTTGCGGATTCCGGCGTTGTATAGAAATGTGTGCGCGACCATCAGCACCCGACCGGTGCGTTAAGCCAGGCCGCACAACCGCTCGCAGTCCTCGACGGCGAGCGCCAGTGGCTTTTCCACCAGCACGTGCCGACCACTCTCGAGTCCCCTCCGCGCCAGCTCAAAATGCGTAGAGGCCTGCGTCGAAATCACCAAACAGTCTACATCGCCGCGGCGGAGAACCTCCTCCACGTCGCTCGTACACGCGACCTGCGGGTAGCGGTCTTGCGCCCGCTGGCGTCGCTCCGGAGAGATCTCGCAGATCGCAGTGATCTGCGAATCCGGCAATTCTTGGAAGACGCGGGCGTAGTTAGGCCCCCAGTAGCCGTAGCCAATCAGCGCGACACGCACCGCTCGAGCCATCCTCAACAGCCTCCCAAACCTGGCTCTGCTGTGGCCGACAGCCCCGCCTGTGAGCGCGCGCAGAGAAACGGCAGAAGTAGCGCTTCGTTCATTGGCTCAGATCTTGATAGAACATGATTACCATGATGTGCCACCCGAACGCAAAAGGCCGCGAGCAAGTATTCTTGAGATTTGGTCACTGTTCTGTCCTGTTTTGCCGGAGCGAATATGCTGTTTCGGGGTATACTTTGCTTCGAGCATTCATGATTTTTTGCGAAGGCTGACCAGCATTTCAATGTAATTTCCATGTGCGGCATCTGCGGTGTCGTGGGGATCGAGCAAAGGGGGGACGCCGAGGCCGTCGTCCGCCGGATGATGGCGGCGATGCAGCATCGCGGCCCGGATGACGCAGGTTTGCTCGTCGCGCCTCCCGGGGCGCCATCCGCGGCGCTGGGCATCCGCCGCCTGAGCATCATTGATTTGGCCGGCGGTCACCAGCCTGTTTTCAACGAGGACGGCACCCTCGCCGTGGTGTTCAATGGCGAGATTTATAATTTTCAGCAGCTCCGGCAAACGCTCGAGGCGCTGGGGCACACCTTCCGCACGCACTCGGACACCGAGGCCATCGTCCACGCCTATGAGGAGTGGGGCGAAGACTGCGTTCACCGCCTGCGAGGGATGTTCGCTTTTGCGGTGCTGGACACCCGGGACGCTTCGGCACGCAAGGCGCCGGGCGTGTTTCTGGCGCGGGACCGGCTGGGCATCAAGCCGCTCTACTATGCCGTCGCCGAGGGCGTTTTCCTTTTTGCCTCGGAGGTCCGGGCGCTGCTGGCGAGCGAGCGGATTGCGCCGCGGCTTTCCAGTGCCGCGCTCGAAGCCTATCTGCTGTTCGGTTCTGTCGCCGAGCCGATGACCCTGGTGGAAGGTGTCTTCTCCCTTCCGCCGGGCCATCGCCTGGAGGTTCCTCTCGCCGGGCGGCCCGAGCCAACTCGGCCGCAGGCCTATTGGGATTTTGATGAGGTGGCGCTTAGTGGCGCGAAACTTGCCGAGACTGACCTGCGGTCGGCCGCCCGCGAGCTGCGGCCGCTGCTCGAGGATGCCGTCCGGAGTCACTTGATCGCCGATGTGCCACTGGGACTTTTCCTGAGCAGCGGGCTCGACTCCACCGCCATCGCCGCGCTGGCCAGCCGCGAGCAGCGAGGCCTGCACACCTTTACGGTGGTTTTTTCGGAGCAGGACTTCAGCGAGGCGGAGTTCGCGCGGCGGACGGCCGAGCGCTTCGGCATGCGTCACGAGGAATTGCTTCTGAGCGGCGAACAGATGCCGGCACGGCTGGCCGAGGCCATTGCTGCGCTCGATCAGCCGACTATGGACGGTATGAACACCTACTTTGTCTCCTGGGCGGCCCGGCAAGTAGGGCTAAAGGTAGCGCTTTCGGGGCTAGGCGGCGATGAGGTGTTCGGCGGCTATAGCACGTTTCGTTCGTCGCCTCGCGCTGCGCGCCTAGCCGCGCTGGGGAGTCTGGTGCCGGGCGGTGTGCGCCCGGCCGCGGCCGCAGCGGTCGTCAAGCTGGGTGTGGCCTGGGGACGCGCCGATGCCGCACGCAAGTTAGCCGGGTTGTGGCGTGATCCCGGGGCCCTGCCCCATCCGTATTTCTATGCTCGGGCGCTGTTCACGCCCGAACAATCTGCAAAGCTCCTCACCGGAGCTGCTGCTGCTGAGTACAGGGCGCAATCCTCATCGGAAGAGGACTCCCCCTGGCGTACGTGGATGGAGGAGACGGCCCGACAGGCGGAGCGCCTGAACGGATTTACCGGGGTATCGTGCCTGGAGATGCGGTCGTACATGGTCAATACGCTGCTCCGTGACACCGACGCGGTCAGCATGAGCCATTCGCTCGAGGTGCGCGTGCCGTTGCTCGACCATCGCCTGGTGGAGTTTGTGGCTCGATTGCCCGCAGCCGTGAAGCAGCGGCGCGGCCAGTCCAAAGCGCTGCTGGTGGAGGCATTGGACGACCTATTGCCTCAAGAGGTGGTCCGGCAACCCAAACGCACGTTCACGTTTCCGTGGGAGCGTTGGCTGCGGGGCGCGCTGCGCCCGCAGGTCGCCGCCGGGCTGGCGGATTTGGCGCCGGCGCTGCAGCCGGTCTTGAATCGTGAAGCTGTCGAAGCTGTGTGGCTTGATTTCCTGGCGGGGCGGACGAGCTGGTCGCGGCCGTGGAGCCTCTATGTGCTCAACCAGTGGTGCAGCCGCCACCTCGAGAGCGGTGGGGCGCGTGCAGAGGTCGTCCCGCCCACCGCAGCCGCCGGTCATCGCCACTGATCGAGGACTTTTCCCTGTATGAACATCCTGGGAATCAACGCCTATCACGGCAACGCATCGGCGGCCCTTGTCTCCGACGGCCGCCTGATCGCCGCGGTCGAAGAGGAGCGCTTCAACCGGGTGAAGTATGCGGCGGGGTTTCCGGCGCAGGCCGTCCGTTACTGCCTGGCGGAGGCGGGGATCACGCTCGCTGAGGTGGACCACATCGCCATCCCGCGCAATCCCTGGGCGCGGCTGGGCATCAAGCTGCTCTACGCTTTGCGCATGCCGCGCTTTGCGCGCGAGCGCGCCAAAGTGCTGGCGCGCTTTGCCGGCATTCCCGAAGCGCTTTCTGCCGCGCTCGACGTGGATCCGCAGCGCATCCGAGGCCGCTTCCATCGTGTCGAGCACCACCAGGCGCATCTGGCCAGCACGTTTTTTGTGTCGCCATTCGAGCAGGCGGCGGTGCTTTCGGCTGACGGCCTAGGCGACTTCGCCAGCACGATGTGGGCGACCGGAGAAGGCAGCCGCCTCCGCGTGCACGATGCCATCGCCTTTCCTCACTCGCTCGGGATGTACTACACCGCGGTGACGCAGTATCTGGGCTTCTGGAAATACGGCGACGAGTACAAAGTAATGGGCCTAGCCGCCTACGGTGAGCCCGCGTACCTCGAGGAGTTTCGCCGCATCCTGCAGAGCCGCGGCGCAAAGGGCTTCCGCCTCGGTCTGGAGTACTTTTCGCACCACCGCACCGGCCCCGACATGACCTGGCGCGAAGCCGACAAGACCCCCGAGCTCGGACGGATATTCTCCGAGTACATGGAGCAGCGCCTGGGGCCCAGCCGCGCTGCCGGTGAACCGGTCGAGCAGCGCCATCGCGATGCGGCGGCGACCATGCAAGCACGGCTCGAAGAGGTCCTGTTCGAGCTGCTCAACGCGCTGCACGCGCGGACACGGCAGAAGGCGGTGTGCTTGGCGGGCGGTGTGGCCTTCAACTGCGTGGCCAACGGCAAGATCTTCGATCGCACGCCATTTGAGCAGGTTTACGTACAGCCCGCCGCCGGCGACGCGGGCCTGGCAGTCGGCGCCGCGTACTTCGTCTACCATCAGGTGCTCGGCCGGCCGCGCTCATTTGTCATGGACCATGCCTACTGGGGGCCGGGATACTCTCCGGAGCAGATGCGGCAGGCGCTCGAGCGCAGCCGGATTGATGGCGATGGCTTTCAAATCGATGAGTTGCCGGAAGCGGAGCTGGCCAGGGCCGCGGCAAAGGAGGTTGCTGACGGTAAAGTCGTGGGGTGGTTCCAGGGACGCGCCGAATGGGGGCCGCGAGCGCTGGGCAACCGCAGCATCGTCGCCGACCCGCGACGCCCGGAGATGAAACAGATCCTGAATGAGCGGATCAAGCACCGGGAGACGTTTCGTCCCTTTGCACCTTCGATTCTCGAGGAGGCCGCCGGAGAGTATTTCGAGCGGGCCGATCCATCGCCGTTCATGACCCTGACCTATGCAGTGCGGCCGGAGAAGCGGGGCATGATCCCTGCGCCAACGCACGTGGACGGCACCGGGCGGCTCCAGACGGTCGGTCGCTCCGCGAACCCGCGCTACTGGCGGCTGATTCGCGAGTTCGCCAACCTCACCGGCGTGCCGGTTGTGCTGAATACGTCCTTCAACGACAACGAGCCCATCGTCTGCCGCCCCGAAGAGGCCCTGGACTGTTTTCTGCGGACAAAGATGGACGCGCTGGTGCTTGGCGATATCCTGGTCCGCAAGCCGGCTGCTTTCGAGCCGCCTGACGGAGGGCCGCGGACGAGGTGACACGCATCTTTTTTCCATTCGTTCGGCAATCCACGCCTCGGCGAGGCCTGATTCTGCCCACCAATCCTTACCGGATTTCGTCGTGCACATCCTTTTGCTGAATCAGTATTTCCCGCCAGACACATCCGCCACCGCGAAAATCGCGGCCATGGTGGCCGAAGCGCTGGCCGAGCGCCACCGGGTCACCGTGTTGGCTGGCCGGCCTTCTTACGATCCCTCCGAACGCCATCCGTACTACCTGTGGCGGCGGGAGGTGCGCGGCAATCTCACTGTTGAGCGAGTCGGCTCGACCACTCATCCACGCTTTCGGATGCGGGGGCGCGTGAGCAACTATCTGAGCTACCTCGCGCTGGCGGTGCCCCGCGCTTTGGCCATCCACGCCGACGTCATTTTGGCGATGACCGACCCGCCGGTGGCCGGCATTGCCGGAGCGATGGTGGCCAAGCTCTCCGGCCGACCCTTTGTGTACAACATCCGCGACCTCTACCCGGACATGGCGCTGGGCGGCGCAATCGTCCCGCCTAGCCCCTGGGTCGAGATCTGGGAGAGCCTGCATCAACGCGCCCTGCGCCGGGCGGCGCTGGTGATCGTGTTGGGCGAGGACATGCGCGAGCGCATCATTGCCAAGGGCGTGGACCCGGCCCGGGTGGTGATTGTGCGCGACGGCGCGCCGCTGCCGGAAAGCGTCGTGCCCGCAGACGACCGGGTGACACAGGAGATCCGCTGCGGGTTTCCATTCGTCGTGCTGCACGCCGGCAACCTCGGGTTTTACGGCGCCTGGGAGACTCTGATACAGGCGGCGAGGCTGCTCGAGCGTGACGGCGTGGGTATTGTGTTCGTCGGCGACGGTGCCATGCGACCGCAGATCGAAGCCTCGGCCAGCGGGTGCTCTGCAGTGAGGTTTCTGCCTTACCGTTCGCCGCAGCAGATTCCCTGTGTGCTCGCGGCGGGCGACCTGCACGTCGTGACGCTGCGGCGGGGCCTGGAGGGAGTGGTTGTGCCGAGCAAGCTTTATCCCGTTCTGGCGGCGGGGCGGCCCGTGCTGGCCGTGGCGCCGGAGGGAAGCGA
>JBASRK010000092.1:0-4262 GCA_049273775.1 Candidatus Acidiferrales bacterium | reverse complement strand
CCTTCTCTGCCGCCGAGCTGCCGGCCGAAATCCCCGCCGGCTGTGTGTTCTCCAATGAGTTGCTCGACGCGCTGCCGGTGCACCGCGTCGTGCGCGAACAGGGCGCCCTGCGGGAAATCTACGTCGGTCTGGAGGGTGAGGAGTTCCGCGAACAGCTCGGCCCGCCCTCGACGCCGGCTTTGGCAGGGTATTTCGCGACGCAGGGGATCGAATTGCGCGAGGGGCAGCAGGCCGAAGCGGGACTCGAGGCGTGCGAGTGGATCGCCGATACCGGCCGGCGGCTTGCTCGCGGCTTCGTCTTGACGATGGACTATGGTCACCAGGCGCATGAACTCTACGACGAGTGCCACCTCCGTGGCACCCTGCTGGCTTACCAGCAGCACCGCGCCAGCGAGGATTTTCTCCGCGCCCCGGGCGAGCAGGACCTCACCGCGCACGTGAACTTCACAGCGCTCGAGCTGTGGGGACGTCGCGCCGGGCTCGCGCGCACGGGGCTTATCTCGCAGGCGCAGTTTCTGCTGGCGCTGGGCCGCGGCAACCAGTTTGCTGACCTCTACGACGAGGGCCAAAGCGAGGTCGAGCGCGTGCGCGCGCGACTGCTGCTGAAGAATTTGCTCCACCCCGAGGGCCTGGGCGAAACATTTCAAGTACTCGTCCAGCACAAGGGCGTCGAGGCTCCGCGGCTCGCCGGCCTCCAGCCGCTCTGATCAAAATTCGAGTTCTTGCGCGACTTGCAGGGGCGACAGCCGCCCAGGATGTTCGGTGGGCAGAATCCGCTCGCCAAGCTTTGGAATTGTCGTGCCTCGCCGGCTACGGGTTGCTCGAGCGGACTCCGGCATCTTCCTTGTAGGGTTCCTTGAGGTATCGAGCGGCTTCCGCCTGAGCGCCGCCGGTGTCATCGTTGGTCTTCTGGGCCTTGTCGTACTCGTTTACGGCGCGCTCCCGCTGGCCGCTGATGTCGAAGATCTTGCCAATGTAGATGTGCGACCAGACCTCGACCCACTTGTAGCTGGCGTCCAGGTCGCCCAAGCTAGCTTCGCGGAAGGCATTGGCGGCGGCCTGGTAGTTCTTCTGGTAGAAGAATGCCTCGCCCATGCGGAAGTTGGCCAGCGAGTTGTTTTTCTGCACCTCGAGCGCGCGCTGGTATTGCTGGATGGCCTCGAAGTAGCGGCCCTGCTCGGCGAACTCTTCGCCGCGGGCGATCGAAGCGCGCACGCGCAGCCGCGGGCTCGACTTCAGGATGTTGTTGTTTGGGTCGATGGTGATGCCGCCGGGCTTGGGCCGGCCGAACGTCTGGATAGTGAAGTCGGAATTCGAGCCGATCACATCCAGTGTCTTGAACTCCGGGTTTCCCTCGGTCTCCACTTTCACCTCGAGTGACATGCGGAAGAAGTCCAGGTCTTGTTTCACCTTGCCGACGACCTTGAAGCCCTTCTGCGTGCGGAAGACGATGTATTCCACTTTGAATTCGGGTACGCCGGTGGAGTTCAGCCACTGCGCGAAGAACGGAGCCAGGTTCGCTGGGGGTGACGCGGGGCTGCCCGCCTTCGCCTGGGCCTTTCCCTGGGCCATTTTTTGGAACTCGTCGAGGCGCGCCGCGTGGCCTGCGTACTTGGAGTAGAGATCGCGGAGCAGCGCGTGGAAGGCGTCGTCGCCCAACTGGGCGCGGAGCATGTGGAACACCATCGCGCCCTTATTGACGACCACCGAGCGGTAGTCGCTCGAGAAGGGCTCCAGGCGCGCCGCCTGCGCGATGGGAGCAGCGTCCTCGTACATCAGCGCGCCGATGGCGAAATCCTCCAGCGCCCTCTGGAAGCCTTCCTTGCCGACCGCGTGCTCGACGTAGAGCGCCTCGGAGTACCGCGCCAGGCCGTCGGTCAGCCAGACATCGGAAGCAGAGGCCGGCATCACTTCGTGTCCCCACCACTGTTTCGCCGCGAGCTGCGCTAGCAGCCGGGTGTTCACCTTCGGGTCCCACTGTCGCAGGCTGACCAGCAGAAGCCCCGGCGCGGCGTAGCTTTGCAACGAGCCGTCAGGGAGTTGCGCCAAGCTGAGGTGCGGCTGCGGGAGCGGGCCGAACTCCTCGGAGAAGTAGTTCACAATGTGGGCCACGGCTTCGCCGTACGCCGCCGCCGTATTCAACGAGGCCGCCCGGGCATACACCGAGTTGTTCAGGCCCTCGGCCGACACCGGAACCAACTGGATGTTGCCGGCTACGAATGTTCCCGCGTCCTCGGGCCGCTCGGAGCGGAAAGTGTAGAGGATGCGCGACCCGGCCGCCGCCGGCGCAGCCGGAGATTTTCCCGGGGTGGCAGGAGCACGCTTGGCGGCGACAACGCTCGGCGCTGCGGCCTTCCCGGTCCCGACCACGGCAAACTCTTGCGGCACCTCGAGCTGAAATACGGCCGTGTAGCGGTTTGCGGGGTAGTCGGTGAGCGGGAACCAGCGCGCCGGCAACAGCAAGTAGGCGCCCTCCTCGCTGATCGAAGCGAGCCGTACTCCCTTCACCGGGCTGTTCTCCTCATTGGCCAGCGGGCCGGCGTAGTCAAAGGTGAGGGTAACGCTCTGTCCGACCGTGACGGGTTGGGGCAGGGTTACGCGCAGCAGCAGCGGCGTACTGTCATTGCGGGCGAAGTTTGCCGGTCGGCCATCGCCCCCCAGGACCGTCGTGACTTTCAGATTGGGGTGGAGCTCCACCTCGACGATGCGGGAGGCCTGCAGCGCCTGGAACTCGATCTTGGCCCGCGCCGTGAGCGTCTGGTCGGTGGGGGAAAGCGCGGCCGCGACCTCGTAGTGAACGGCGCGGAAGGCGAGTTTCTGCGGTGCCGGCGCCTGGGCAGCGGCGGCCGCGGGAAAAACCAAAGCCACGAGGGCAAGGGTTCGGAGTCTGATCATCAGGCGAGCCGCGTCATCCCCTCTTCGCATTTCTGTGTGCCTTACTAGGATACCAGACCGCGCCGGGTGAGTTGCCAGCGCTGTGGAATTCACAGCATCTGCGCAATGATCTCCGCGGCGCGCTCGATGGCTCCGCCGGGCCCCAGTCTGGAGCGCACCTCGGCGAGATCGCGTTTCATCTGGTCGCGGGCCATGGGCTCGTCGAGCAGCCGGTGAGCCTCTTCAGCCACCTGTTTCGGAGTGAAATCGTCCTGGATGAGCTCCGGCACGACGCGCCTCCCAGCAATTAGATTCGTCATGCTGAAAAAGGGCGCGCGCACCAGCCGCCGCGCCAAGAACGCCGAGGTACGCGAGACGCGATAGACCACGACCATCGGCGTGCCCAGAAGGGCCGCCTCGACGGTGGCCGTGCCGCTCGAGATAATGGCGATCTGAGCCGCCGCCAGGGCATCGTAGGTGGCGCTCTCGACCATGTGGACGGGCACATCCCGGCGCGCGTAGGCTGCCAATTGCGCTGTGCGCAGCCCCGACGCCACCGCCAACACGAATTGAGCGGCGTGCTCTCGGCCGATGAGGCGACACGCTTCCACCATCCGCGGCAGGTTGTGCGCAATCTCGCCGGGGCGGCTGCCGGGCAGCAGCGCCACGATGGGGCGCTTGGCCTCGAGTCCGTAGCGGGCGGCGAACTCAGTGGGCGACATCTGCGCGCGTACCTGATCCACCAGTGGATGCCCGATGAAATCCACCGCCACACCGGCCTTACGGTAGTAGGCCTCCTCGAACGGGAAGATGCACAGCGCCCGCTCGAAGAACCGCTTGACCAGGCGCACGCGCCACGGCCGCCACGCCCAGAGCTGCGGGCAGATGAAATAGATATTGCGCACGCCCTGCCGGAACAGTCGCCGCGCCAGGCGGAGCTGAAGCTCCGGCGAATCCACCAGAACGGCAAGCCTGGGCCGGCGTTTGGCCGATTCCGCCGCGAGTCGCCGCAGCACGCGCCAGCCCGCTGGCACGCGGCGCACAAATTCGCTTATCCCAATCACCGCTACTTCCGCGGAGTCGGCCACCAGCTCGACCCCGGCTTCGCGCATCCGCGGCCCGCCCAGGCCGAATAGGTGAACGCCGGTGCGGCTGCGCAGGGCGGTAGCGAGTCGCGCTGCGTACATGTCGCCTGAGGCCTCACCGGCCGAAATCAGGATTTGAGGTGTGGTCATTGCTGGTGGCTGGCGAGGCGCCGGCGCTTCCGGAGCCGGCTCGCGTAAGCCGCCGCTCTAATCATCAGCGGGCAGGGTAGCGCCGGCTGACTCGCCGGATGGCGCAAGCGGAAACCGCAGCTCCTGGTCCTTGTACTGGAGCTGGTAGAGCCG
>JBASRK010000091.1:0-11794 GCA_049273775.1 Candidatus Acidiferrales bacterium | reverse complement strand
CCTTCTCTGTTTGCTTTACCTCCCGTTCTTCGGGTGTCCACCGATGAGCTCCCCTCGCCATCGTGCTCTTCGCGTCCTCGGCCTGATGTCGGGCACCTCCACCGACGGCATTGACGTGGCGCTGGTGAGAATTTCCGGAGCGCCCCCGCGAATCGCCGCAAAACTCGAGAATTTTCTCACGCTTCCCTTTCCACCTGCCGTCCGTGCCGCCCTGCTGCGGGTTGCCGAAGGCCGTCCCACGACGACCGGCGAGGTCAGCCAGCTCAATTTTCTTGTGGGCGAGCTGTTTGCCCGCGCTGCGCTCCAGGCCTGCCGCCGGTTTGGCGTCTCGCCGGGCCGGATCGCGCTGGTGGGCTCGCACGGCCACACGGTTTTTCACCAGGGCCGGCGAAGCGCGTTCCTCGGGAGTGCCCGGGTCGCCTCCACGCTGCAAATTGGCGAGCCCGCGGTGATCGCCGGGCGAACCAAAATCACCACGGTGGCCGATTTTCGCCCCGCCGATATGGCAGCAGGAGGCCAGGGGGCGCCGCTGGTGCCCTTTGTGGATTATCTGCTGTATCAAAACAGCCGCTTCGGGCGTGTGGCGCTTAACCTGGGAGGCATCGCCAACGTCACAGTGATCCCGGCCGGCGCCAGGCCCGAGCAGGTCTTCGCGTTTGATACCGGGCCGGGCAACATGGTAATGGACGGCCTGGTCCGGCACTTCTCCCGCGGCAGGCAGGCATACGACCGGGATGCGCGCATCGCTCGCCGCGGGCGCTTGCTTTCGCGACTGCTCGACGAGCTGCTTGGCGACCCCTACTTCCGGCGCCGGCCGCCCAAAAGTGCCGGCCGCGAACAGTACGGTGAGGCCTATTGCCGCCGCCTGCTGGCCTGGGGGCGCCGGCACAACGCAGACCCCGCTGACCTGCTGCGCACGGCGACCGTGCTCACGGCGCTTTCCGTAGTGGATGCTTTCCACCGGTGGATCCTGCCTCGGGCAAAAACCCGGCAGATGATCGTTTCCGGGGGCGGCGCGCATAATCCGCTGGTGATGGCCCAGCTTCAGGCGGCGCTCCCGGGTATCGAAATCCTTGGCTCTGCTGCGCTGGGCGTGCCGCAGGATGCCAAGGAAGCTTTTGCTTTCGCCGTTCTGGCTTACGAGACTTTCCACGCCCGCCCGGCGAATTTGCCTGGCAGTACCGGTGCGAAGCAAGCGGCGATCCTCGGAAAGATTTGCCAGCCGCCGAAGAAGAGGAGGTTAAGGAAGAAGAAGAGGACGTAAAGGAGAAAGCCACACGGCCCGGGGGAGAGATGTCACTGATAAGCAAGAGAAAAAAATCAGGTCTTGCGGAGATCCAGAGGCGAGGACACAAATCGTCTCCCTGCTTCCGTTCATCAACATCCTTTACATCCTCACCTTCCTTGTTTCCCTGCCTCCCTGCCTCCTTGCCTCCCTGCCTCCTTGCCTCCCTGCTTCCCTGCCTCCTTGCCTCCTTGCTTCCCTGTCTCCTTGCTTCCCTGCTTCTGTTCTTTGGGGGCTGCTCGCGCAACAGAGCAGCCGAGCCTGACACCGTCAGCTTCCTGATCGAAACGATGCCGGCCAACCTCGATCCGCGCATCGGAACCGACGCGCAGTCGCAGCACCTGGATAGCCTACTCTTCAGCGGCCTGCTCGATCGCGATGCGCAGATGAACCTGCGCGGCGATCTCGCCGAAAGCTGGGAGTCGCCCGATCCTCTGACTTATGTCTTTCATCTGCGGCGTGGCGTGCGGTTCCACAACGGCCAGCCGCTGACCTCCGCCGACGTGAAGTACACTTTCGATTCGATCCTCTCGGGCGCGATCAAAACGCCCAAGCGCGGCTCTTTCCGCGCGCTGGCATCGGTGGAAGCCCCCGACCCGCAGACAGTGATCTTCCACCTGCGGGAGCCCTACGCGTCGTTTCCGTGGAACCTGGTGCGGCCTGCGGTGGGGATCGTGCCGGCAGGCGCCGGCGCGGATTTCGCTCAGAACCCGGTGGGGACGGGGCCGTTCCGGTTCGTGCGCGCGCAGCAGGACGAGGAGATCGTGCTCGAGCGCAACCCGGCTTACTTCGGGCGCGCACCGCAGATCGCCCGGGTGCGCTTCCGGGTGGTGCCGGACGCCGTAGTACGCGCGCTCGAGTTGCGCAAGGGCGCGGCCGACCTGGTGCTGAACTCACTGTCGCCGGATATGGTGCCGGTGTTGGCGCGCCAGGCGGAGCTGGAGGTCTCGGAGCAGCCTGGCACAAACTATTCCTATATCGCCTTCAACCTCGAAAACCCGGCGCTGGCGCGCCGCGAAGTGCGCCAGGCGCTGGCCTATGCCACCGACCGCCCAGCGCTGGTCGCATACTTGCTCCGCGGGCAGGCGCGTATCGCCGATAGCCTCCTGCCGCCGAACCACTGGGCCTATGAGGCCGGCGTGCCGCACTACAGCTACGACCCTCGACGCGCCGAGCAATTGCTTGATGCCGCGGGTTTCCCGCGCCATGGAGGGGCGAATGGGCGCGGGATGAGGCTGAAGCTGACGCTCAAGAGTTCGACCGAAGAGTCGGTGCGCCTGCTGCGCGAAGTGCTGCAGGAACAGTGGCGGCGCGTCGGGGTCGAGCTCGAATTGCGCTCGCTCGAGTTCGCCACGCTCTATGCCGACATCATTCACGGCGATTTCCAGCTCTATACGCTGCGCTGGGTAGGGGCCAACAACGATCCAGACATCTTTGAATACGTCTTCCACTCGCGCAAGATTCCGCCCGATGGCGCCAACCGGGGCCACTACCGCAATCCACGGCTCGATGCCCTGCTCGACCAAGCCCGCGTAGAGGCCGACCGCGAGAAGCGCCGGCGGATCTTCAGCGAGGTCCAGCGCATCGTCGCCGACGACATGCCCTACCTCAACCTCTGGTATTTCGATAACGTGTGCGTACATCGCCGGCGCATCGTCCATGTCGAGCTCACGCCTTCGGGCGATTACGACTTCCTGCGCGACGTTGCGCTGCGTTGATCCTGCTCCCGGCCCCCTGGGAAAATCCCTAGCCCGCAATGGACGGGCTGCAGGAGGTCTCCCCGTTTTCAATCTTTGAGTAGGGAGTTTTGAATTTCGCTTTTCGAGTTTCGATCCGCCGCAGGTTACTGGCCGAGCGCCGCACGGATGTCCGCTTCGGTCACGCTGCCTTCGCGGAGGACGCGCCATTCCTCGCCGTGCAGGTCCACGATCGTGGAGGCCAGCACGGCGCCGGTTTCGCCGGCGTCAAGCACCAGCGGCAGACGATCGCCCATCTGCTTCACCAGTTGCTCGGCGCTCGAGCATGGCGGGAAGCCCGAGAGGTTGGCGCTGGTGCCGGTGATGGGATTCTCCAGCAGATCGATGAGCGCGGAGGCCACTCGCGAGTTCGGCCAGCGCACCGCGACCCGGCCCGTGTTGGCGGTGATCTTCAGCGGAAGCCGGTGCGACGCGTCCACCAGCAGGGTCAGTGCCCCCGGCCAGAACTTCTGCGCCAATTTCAGGAAAGTGAGCGGCAGATCGCGAGTCAGCAGCACCGCCTGATTAATCGAATTCACCAGGATCGGCAGGGCGCGCGTCTCCGGCCGGCCTTTGGCGCGGTAGATCTGTTCGACCGCCGCTAGATTGAACGGGTCGGCGGCCAGGCCGTAGAAGGTGTCGGTGGGAATGCCCACGACGCTACCGCGGAGGATAAAGTCGGCCGCGTAGCGGATGGCACTTGCTTCGGGGGTGTCCGCTGAAACTTTCAGAAGTTCAGCCGGCAAGGTCTTTGCGCCTCTCGATCCCGGACGGGCTTGCGGGACGCGACCCGAATAATGGCGGCAAACTATCATAGCCCGCGCGCGCCGCGCAAGGCGCGTCCCTTTACCCCCGGAGGCGCGTTTGCTAGTCTGCTGCCGATGACTCCGGCGGGCAAACTGTCGCAGACACTCCCTTCGTGGGGCGCCGCGGGGACCATTGCCAGCCGCGAGAACCGCTGGCTGAAGAGATTTCGCGCCGCCCTGCGCGGCGGCAAACCTGCCGCAGAGGGCAGCGTAGGAGTTGAGGGGGCGCGGCTGGTCGAGGAGGCGCTGCGGTCGGGCCTTCGCGTCGAGGCCGTGCTGGTGAGCACCTCGGGCGATCGCCACCTGGCCCGGCTGAGCCGCTGGATAGAGTCCGATGTGCGCGTGCTGCGCACAACCGACCGGCTGTTCGCCGGCGTCGCCGACACGCAAACGCCGCAAGGCGTGGCGGCGCTGGTCCAACCGCGCCCGGCCGGCTTCGACGATCTCATTCGCGGCCTGCCGCTTGTCGTGGTGCTGGTCGGCGTGCAGGACCCAGGCAACGTCGGCACGATCCTGCGGGCCGCCGAGGCTTTCGGCGCCACCGGCGCGGCGGCGTGCGCCTCGGGGAATTCCAGCACGGCGAATCCTTTGGCTCCCAAGGCGCTCCGCGCCTCGGCGGGCTCGGCGCTGCGGTTGCCGATCCTTCATGGCGTCTCGCTGCCGATTCTGCTGGTGCAACTTCGCGTCGCCGGCGTGAAGCTCTACGCCGCCTGCCCCGAGCCTGCGCCCGCCGCGGCGGGCGCGCAGCGCGCTCTGAACCCCTGGGAGACGGACTTGCGCGGCCCCGCGGCCCTGCTGCTAGGAAACGAAGGAGCGGGGCTGCCGCCGGAGGTTGAGCGCTCGGCCGATGCGCGGGTGCAGATCCGGCTCGCCCCGGGAGTCGAATCACTCAACGCGGCCGTGGCGGCAGCGGTGCTGCTCTACGAGGCCGCCCGCCAGCGCAGAGGCCTTGCATAACTGGGAGCCGTGAGCCAGTGTTCCGGCAGGGCTTTCTGCGAGGACGAGGTGACCATCGCCAAGCTCATCTGGCCGCTCAGGTGAAATTGCCAGGACAACTGTCAAGAAGACCATGAGCCTATTTCGCAGGATTCCTGCAGAGGACCAGTCGCGGGCGCCACGGCCGCTCGCCGACCGCATGCGCCCGCAGACGCTCGAGGAATTCGTCGGTCAGGAGAAACTCCTCGCGCCGGGGAAACCCCTGCGGACACAGATCGAGCGCGACGCAGTCGGCTCGATGATTCTCTGGGGTCCGCCCGGGTGCGGCAAGACGACGCTGGCGCGCATCATCGCGCAGATGACGCGGTCGGATTTCATCTCCTTCAGCGCCGTGCTCTCCGGCATCAAGGAGATCAAGCAAGTGATGGGAGCGGCCGAGCGCGCCCGCCACGAGGGCCGCCGCACAATTATCTTCGTTGATGAGGTCCACCGGTTTAACAAGGCGCAGCAGGATGCCTTCTCGCCGCACGTCGAGGCCGGCAACATCATCTTGATTGGCGCTACCACCGAAAACCCTTCGTTCGAGGTGATCGCGCCGCTGCTCTCACGCACAAAGGTATACGTGCTCCAGCCACTTGCCTCAGCGCAGCTGGTCGCGCTGCTGCGCCGGGCGCTGGCTGACGCCGAGCGCGGCCTGGGCCGCGAGAAAATCGGCGTCGCCGAGGCAGCGCTCGAACGCATCGCGTCGGTAGCCAATGGCGACGCCCGCGCCGCTTACAACACGCTCGAAGCTTCTGTACAGGGCGCGCGCGCCGGTGCGGACGGCAGGGGCGCGATTACCACCGAACTGGTCGAAGATGTCCTCCAACGCAAGCTGCTGCTCTACGACAAGGCCGGCGAGGAGCACTACAACCTGATCTCGGCGCTGCACAAGTCGGTGCGCAACTCCGACGCCGACGCCGCGCTCTACTGGCTGGCGCGCATGCTCGAATCGGGCGAAGAGCCACTCTACATCGCGCGACGCCTGGTGCGCATGGCGAGCGAAGACATCGGGATGGCCGATCCCGCCGCGCTTGGCGTCGCCGTCGCGGCGATGCAAGCAGCCGACTTTGTGGGTCTGCCCGAGGGCAACCTCGCGCTTGCCCAGGCGGCCGTTTATCTGGCGCTGGCGCCGAAATCGAACGCGCTTTATGTCGGCTACGGCGAAGCGCAAGCGGACTTGCATGGCAGCCAGGCGGAGCCGGTGCCCCTGCACCTGCGCAACCCTGTCACCGGGCTGATGCGCGAGATCGGTTACGGCCGCGGCTACCAGTATGCGCACGACCATGAGGACAAGGTCACTGACATGCCTTGCCGGCCCGAAAATCTGTGCGGCCGCACTTATTATCGCCCCACCTCTGAAGGCTTTGAACAGCGCCTGCGGGAGCGTCTGGAGCAGATCCGGCAGATGAAGTCCAAGGCAAAGTCGCAGAAATGATCGCGCCTATTCCTTTTCTGCCGTCCCCACTATCCGCGCCTCCGCGGTGGGCCGGACTCGCGCTAGCATTCTGCGTTTGGCTTGCGGCTGGCGCAGTTGAGCAGGATGCTCCCACGCTAAACGTGGATGAGACCTGTACGGCCTTTGCCTACGCGCCCGACGGGCGCATCGCCTACTCGGTGCGCCACATCCTCACGACCCGGCAGCTCGAGATCCAGCGCGACGACATCTGGCTCATCGGCCTGGACGGCAAGCGCCGACGCATCGCAAACGGCGAGAAGCTGATCCAGGGCGCGTCGCGCTCGAAAGGACCGGCGGCGTTCAGCTATGCCATACAATCCATGCGCTGGTCGCCCGAGGGCACGCGGCTCACGGTCGAGATGCTCACCAGCGAAATGATCGACCCGCGCGGCGACACCCGTGAGGGGCAGCTCACTTTGTTACTTGACGATAATGGCCGAGAAATCCGCATCGCCGGCGCGGATAGCGTCATCCCTGAGGCCACCAACGCCGCCTGGCTCGCCGACGGCGTGACCGTCGTGTACCTGCAAGAAGCGGTCAAGCCGAAGCTGCTCTACTCGATTCACACCGTGCGGCCGGTGGCGGGGCGCGGGGGCGCGCTGTTTGCCGACCACGTCTTCGCCGCGGCGGCGTGGAACGCGAAACAAAATATCGGCGTGGCCGTCGAGCGCAGCCTGAGTGGCCCGACGCGCCTGGTGGCGCTCGACCTGCTCAAGGAGACGCACCGCGAGCTCGCCGCTCTTGACGGCTTTCAGGGCGGGCTTTCGCTCTCGCCCTCGGGGGCAAAAGTCGCTTACTTCCGAGACAACGAAGTGCTGGAGATCCGCGAGCTGGCCGCGCCCGAGCGCGTCGCCCGGGTGCGTGTGGCCTTCGGCGCCTACCAGTGGGCGCGCGACGAGCAGCGCATCCTTCTCAAGCGCGGGCTCGAACGCCGTTCGGGCGACCTGGCGTGGCTCGCCGTGCCTTCCCCCGATGCGGCAAACGCAAAGCCTGGGAGCCGTTCGCAAGTGCCCGAGGCTGAGCTGCGGCCCGTGCTCCACGGGCTCAGCTTCCGCGACTTCGAGCTTTCGCCTGACGGGCATTTCCTCGCGGTGATTCAGCCCGGCAAGCGCAACCTGCTGGTTTACCCAGCGCCGTAATCCCCTACTGGGCACGGCACATTGTGCCCCCAGACCGAGAAGAATATCCCCAACAGGATGAAAACGCGGAGCCAGACTGCCGCTAAGGTGCTGTCAGGCGGAAGCGCTTCGCGTGCTCTTTAAGGATGCAGAGGTCCATCACGACGGTGAGGCCGGCTCGCCGGGCCCGCTCCGCGGCCTCGGAATGAATGACGCCCTCCTGCATCCAGATCGCTCTTGCGCCGATGCGGATGGCGCTCTCGATCACTTCGGGCACTGTCTCCGACCGCCGGAAGATGTCCACGATGTCCACCTTCTCGGAAACATCTTCCAGCCCCGGATAGCATTTTTCGCCGAGCACTTCGCGCTCATTCGGATTGACGGGGATGATGCGATAGCCGGCCGACTGCATGTACTCAGCAACGCCGTAGCTCGGACGGTGGCGTTTGGAGGAAAGCCCTACCACGGCGATGGTGCGGGCTTTCTTGAGCATGTCTGTTATTGGGTCAGCCGCTGTGCCGTGAGGCGAGCTCATCGGCCGGAGCCCCGGGACGCTTCCGGACGCCCCCTGGCCACGCCCTTGGGTGAGCGGGGCAAGACCTGCCCGAGCGCGTCAAGGAGCTGTTCGATCTCTGGCCGCGTGCCCACGGTCACCCGGATGGCGTCGGGAAAACCCATCCAGCGCATCGGGCGCACGATGACGCCGCGCTGGAGCAGCGCGTCCGCAACGGGCTTGGCGTCGGTATCCAGCTCAACGAGCAAGAAATTCCCGACCGAAGGGACATGCTGAACACCCAGCGCCGCCAGACCTTCGCCCAGTTGCGAGAGGCCAGCGCGGTTGGAGGCGATTGAACGGCGGACGTGCTCGGCGTCGTCGAGCGCCGCAAGAGCCGCGGCCTGCGCCACGCCCGAAGTGTTGAAGGGCGACCGAACCTTATTCATTTCCGCCAGCAGCACCGCGGGCCCGATGGCGTAGCCGATGCGCAGCCCCGCCAGGCCATAAACCTTTGAGAACGTGCGCAGCACCAACAGATTTCGCCCCTGACGCACGCACTCGATCGAGCGGGAATACTCCGGCCGATCGATGTACTCGTAGTAGGCCTCATCGAGCACGGTCACCACGTTGCCGGAAACCCGCGCCAGGAACGCGTCCAAGGCGTCGGCGGTGAACATCGTCCCGGTGGGGTTGTTGGGGTTGGCCAGATAAACCAGCTTGGTGCGAGGGGTGACGGCGCGCGCCAGCGCCTCCAGATCAAACGCCTGTGCGCGCTGCGGCACCACCACCAGCCCCGCTCCAGCGGCACGGATCGAGATGTAGTACATCGGAAAAGAGCCGGCCGAGGTAGCTCCTTCGTCGCCGTGGTTGAGCAGCG
Organism: Candidatus Acidiferrales bacterium; assembly: GCA_049273775.1. GTDB lineage: Bacteria > Acidobacteriota > Terriglobia > Acidiferrales > UBA7541 > JBASRK01. The sequence continues at coordinate 3,042 of JBASRK010000091.1, read as the reverse complement.
TGCGGGCCACCAGGTCAATCAGCTCGGTTGAGCCGCCGCCCAAGATGAGCTGGTTCATCCGCACGCCCAGCCGGGCGGCAAGTTTTTCGCGGAGGTAGTGGCCGCCGCCGTCGGGATATCGGTTTGCGTCGCCCAAAGCCTTGCGCGCCGCTTCCACACCGAGCGGGGAAGGTCCTAGCGGGTTTTCGTTTGAGGCCAGTTTCACGGCATGGAGCTTCAGCTCGCGCTCCACTTCCTCGATGGGCTTTCCGGGAACATACGGATCGAGCTCACGGATGAACCCGGGCACCAGTTCATGGATGGATTTTGCCATTCGCCTCAGATCCTGCCGGGATTCCGCCGATCGCCAGCGCCCCGAAGCACTCAGCCGGCCCGGCGCAGCTTGGAGGGCGGCGCCTTGACCGTGCGAGCCAGGAACCGCTCCAGCGCGGCCACTTCCCCCGCTTCCAGATAGCGGTATCTGCCCTCGGGCAGGTCCGCCAGCTCGAGATTAGCCAGCCTTATCCGCCTCAGTTTTTCGACTGGATGCCCGAGTAGAACCAGGTTGCGGCGCAGCAGGTCTCGCCGGGCTTCACTCAGCGTAACCTCGTACCATGGGTTCGCCGCGCGGGAGCCCGCCGCATGCGGCGAGCGCAGCGGCCGCAAGCGCGCGCGCACTTGCTGCTCCACGCGTCGGAATTCCTCCGGCTGCAGCCGGCCCTTAACCTTCACCCAATAGGTCTGCGGCAGGCGCGCCGCGGCCTTCAGGATGCGGTTGGCCAAGTCGCCGTCGCTGGTGAGCAACAGCAGCCCCGACGCGGCATAGTCGAGCCGCCCCACGGGGAACACGCGTCCGGGCACGCCGTACAGCAGATGGCGCAGCGTGCGCCGGCCTTCCGGGTCGGCCATGGTGGAGACCACCTGCGGCGGCTTGTGCAGCACGAGGTAAGTCCTCGACTCCGGAAAGTGCACCAGCTTCCCGGCGGCCTCGATGCGGTCGCGCTCCGGGTCGGCCTTGCTGCCGAGTTCGGTGACGACCTTGCCGTTCACGCGCACCTGCCCGCTCGCGATCAACTGCTCGGCATGGCGTCGCGAAGCGATCCCGGCGCGCGCGATAATTTTCTGCAGGCGTTCCAGCATCGGAAGCAATTCCTTCTGGGTCCGGAGAGGAGCCGTGGCAGTTGGGCGCACAGCTACGAAACGCCTTCCGGTGTGGCGGGCTCGGTGCCTGCGGCGGCCGCGCTTTTCTCGGGTGATTCCGCCGGCTCCTGCGCGTCTTCCGGCTCCGCGGGCGCGATGCCCTCGTCGCTGCCGAGCGCGGCGCGGGCCAATTGCTCAAACTCTTTCAGGCTGGGCAGCTCGTCCAGGTCGGAGAGCCCGAAGCGCATCAGGAACTCTTTCGACGTGCGATAGAGAATCGGCCGGCCGATCACCGGCTTGCGCCCCGCGGTGGTGATTAGCCGTTTCTCGAGCAGTGTCTTGACCACGCCCGCGCAGTTCACCCCGCGGATTTCCTGGATCTCGGGCAGAGTCGCCGGCTGCTTGTAGGAGATCACCGCGAGGGTTTCCAATGCGGGCATGGTCAGCCGCAGCGGCGGCCGCAGGGCCTTGATGAACTTGCGCACCACCTCGTGATGCTGCGCCTTGGTGTAGAACTTGTAGCCGCCCGCGACGGCGCGGATCTCCACGCCGCGCTCCTCCACGACGTAGCTCGCGACCAGCTCGTCGAGCGCAGCGCGCACGGCGGGCTTCTCCACCCCCGTCGCGTCGGCAAGCTGTTCGACGGTGACCGGCTCGTCGGCTGCGTAGATGATCGCTTCGAGCGCGCCTTTGAGTTCGGCAGATGTCATCGTCAGTTGTACTGCTCGTCGATTTCTTTCAGCGGATGGCTCTCCGGGTCGCCGCCCGCAAAGACCACGTCAAACATTTTATGCTTGCGCAGCAGGATTTCGCCAAACAGTTGTTGCTGCACCAGTACGACCGCCTGCAACCGCACCAGCTCGAGCACCGCCAGGAACGCCACGATCATGGCGTGGCGCGAGGGGCACGCGTCGAAGAATGCCACCAGCCGGATTCCTTCTTCGCTCGTCACCAGGTGCTTGCGCAACTGTTCCATCATCTGCGCCACGGTGAACTGCTCGTGCTGCAGCTCGATCTTGACCACTTCGCGGCGCCGCTCGAGCACCTGCTGGAACACCTTGACCAGGTCCACCAGCGAGACAACGATCTCGCCTTCGGCCTCGCTGCCCTCATAGAGCGTGCGGTCGGGCCGCGACCACACGTGTTCCTCGATTTGCTGCTTCTGGTAGAGCATCTGCGCTGCGTTTTTGAACTTTTCGTGCTCGAGCAGCCGGTGCACCAGCTCGGTGCGGGGGTCAAGCCGCTCTTCGGGACCGCCCAGCGGGTCGGGTGGAAGCAGCATCTTGGACTTGATGTAGATCAGCGTCGCGGCCATGTAGATGAAGTCGGCCGAGACGTCAATGTCGAGCTGTTCGAGCCGGTGCAGGTAGTCGAGGTATTGCCCGGTGATCTGCGCGATGGGGATGTTGTGGATGTCGAGCTCCTGCCTGCGGATCAGGTCGAGCAGGAGGTCGAGCGGCCCCTCGTAAATTTCCAGTTGGACGCGGTAGGGCGTCGCCATGCTAATTTCCCGTCGCCATCTGTGACTTCAGCGGCGCGCTGCTTGCCGCCTTCGCCGGCTTGGCACTGCCGAAAATCGCCTCGCGGACGCGGCGCATGGTCTTCCCCGCGGCCTTGCGCGCCTTCTTCGAGCCCGCTCGCAGGATCTCACTGACGCGGTCGGGATTGGCCTCGTATTCGCGGCGGCGTGAGCGGATCGGTTCGATCCAGCGAATCAGATTGTCGGCCATCGCCGACTTGCACTCGATACAGCCGATTGCCGCTGTGCGGCAGCCCTGATCGGACCAGGCAATCGTTTCCGGAGGCGAAAACAGCTTGTGCCAACTGAACACCGGACAAACGTCGGGATTGCCGGGGTCCTCCCGGCGCTTGCGCGCCGGGTCGGTCATCATGACTTTTGCCTTCGCACGGATGGATTCGTCC
>JBASRK010000086.1:0-2059 GCA_049273775.1 Candidatus Acidiferrales bacterium | reverse complement strand
GTTACTAGCGGCCTTCTCGCCGTGCCGCTCGCTGCCGAGGCGCAGCCAGCCGGCCCAGTGCGGCTGATCGGCGTGCTGATGGACTTAGCGCAGAGCGATCCGGGTGCGCAGTCTGAGGTCGCAGTGTTCCGGGGTGCGCTCGCGAAGCTGGGATGGACGGAAGGCAGCAATCTCCAGATCGAGCTTCGCTGGGGCACCGCTGATGCGGATAGGATGAAGACGCTGGCAAAAGAGCTGGTCGATCTGCGACCCGACGCGATCCTCAGTCGGGGCACGCCCGTGACCAGGGCCCTTGCCAGCCAGACGCGGACAGTACCGATCGTGTTCGTGGTCGTAGCCGATCCGATCGGCAGCGGCTTCGCTGCGAGCCTTGCGCGTCCGGGCGGCAACATCACCGGCTTCTCGAATCTGTTTTCCGCATTGGGCGGTAAATGGGTGGAACTATTGAAGGAGATCGCTCCGCGCTCCATACGCGTGGCACTCCTGTTCAACCCGGCAACACTCGCGCCGCTCCAACTATTCATGCCTTCCATTCAAGCCGCCGCGTCATCCTTTGCCGTCCAGGTGAGTGCCGCTCCGGTGCACGCCAAGGACGAGATCGAAGGCGTTATCGCCGCACAAGCGCGCAATCCGGGTGGCGGCCTCATCGTGGTGCCGGACGGATTCAACTTGGCAAATCGTGAACTGATCATTGCGTTGGCGGCCCGCTACAGCGTCCCGGCGATCTATTTCAACGCGACCTATTTTGCGCAACCAGGCGGCCTGATTTCCTATGGTCCTGTTTTCACCGAATATTTCCGCCAGGCGGCGGGGTACATCGACCGCATCCTCAAGGGCGCCAAGCCAGCCGACCTCCCCGTCGAGCAGCCCACCAAGTTCGAACTGGTCATCAACCTCAAGACCGCCAAGGCCCTCGGCCTGACGATCCCGCAGTCGCTCCTGCAGCGGGCGGATCAGGTCATCGAGTAATGGACCGGCGGGCATTCATCGGCACCTTGGCGGGCGGCCTCCTTGCCGCGCCGCTCGCTGGCGAGGCCCAGCCTGTGATGCCGGTGATCGGGTACCTCAGCCAGCGGAGCCCCACTGACTCTGCGAGCATCGTCGCCGCATTTCGTGAGGGGCTGAAAGAGATGGGCTTCATCGAGGGGCAAAACGTCGCCATCGAATCTCGCTTTGCTGAAGGGCAAATTGACCGCGTGCCGGCGTTGGCGAGTGATCTAGTTCGTCGCAACGTGAACGTGTTTGTGGCGACTGGCGGCACCGGGTCGGTCGTGAAAGCCAAGCCAGTGGTCCCACGGACAATCCCGATCGTTTTCGCGATGGGCGGCGACCCCGTCAAGCTTGGCGTGGTCGCGAGCCTTACCCACCCCGGGGATAGCATCACAGGGGTGAGCTTTCTGCTCAGCGACATCGCAGCAAAGCAGGTTGAATTACTTCACGAGCTTGTGCCCAAAGCCGCCACGATCGGCTTCCTCGTAAACCCGAAAGATCCAACTTCCGAGGACGCCACCAGAGACGCTCAGGCAGCTGCGGCTAAGTTGGGGCACAGACTGACTGTCGTCAAAGCAAGCTCGGCAAGCGAAATTGATCCGGCTTTTGCAGATCTCGCGCGGCGCAAGATTGACGCGGTGTTCGTCAACGCCGACCCCTTGTACACCGTAAACTCCCCGAAAATCGTCGCGCTCGCGACCCGCCACGCGATGCTGACAGTCACTTCAACGGAAGGTTTTGCCGCCGATGGCGGCCTGATCAGCTATGGAACCAGCATCAACGAGGCGAATCGTCAGCTTGGTGTGTACACCGGTCGGGTTCTCAAGGGGACCCGGCCTGGCGATCTGCCGGTCGTGCAATCGACCAAGTTCCACCTGATGATCAACCTCAAGACCGCCAAGGCCCTCGGCCTGACGATCCCGCCGTCGCTCCTGCAACGGGCGGATCAGGTGATCGAATAGATGCTAGCGTCCTGATTCAGGTGCCCCAGAGCCAGAGAAGAGGTCCTATGAAGGACTCGCTCCTCACGCGGGCGGTTGTGGTCGCCTTGGTCATCAGTCTCACCGGG
>JBASRK010000073.1:0-17130 GCA_049273775.1 Candidatus Acidiferrales bacterium | reverse complement strand
CCGCGCCGCCGCCGAGCCCGCCCCAGGTCTCGCCGCGGGGCGCTTGAAAGGTGGAAAGCACGAGCTAACCGAACAGGAACAGATGGAAGGCCAGCGACCACAGCAGCGGCTTTTCCAGGTGTTCGGCGGCGTGCTGGTAGGCGTCGGGCGACATTTCAGCGGGTGCGCGGGCGCGAGCTAATGGGCTCGGTGACCACACTAATATTTTGGATGCCGGATTGGCGCAATTCGTCCACCACAGTAGCGAAGCTGCCGAAGGGCACGGTCTCGTCGCAGCGGAGAAAGACGGCGTCGCTCTGGGGGTTCTGCATCTGCGCGTGGACCTTCTGGCCGATTTCGTGGATGTTGACCGGCTCGTTGCCCAGGTAGACGCGTTGGGCGCGGTCAATGGTGATTACCAGACGGCCCTCGGCGATTTCCTTCACCGTTCTGGTCTTGGGCAGCTCGACCTCGATGCCCGATTGCAGGATGGGCGCGGTGATCATGAAGATGATCAGCAGCACCAGCACCACGTCCACGAAGGGGACGATATTGATGTCGGAGAGCGATGTTTCGGTCTGGCGCGGAAGCAGCGGCATGGCGACTCGGCTCTTGAAAAAGTCTGTTCCCGGGGAGCTATCCGTAATACTTTTCGACCTGCGCGCCCACCTCCATGGCGAAATTATCCATGCGCGTGGCCAGCTCCTTGATGTCGTGCAGGTAGTGGTTGTAGGCGACCACCGCCGGGATGGCTGTGAACAGCCCGGCCGCGGTGGTGATGAGCGCCTCGGCAATCCCCGGGGCCACAACGCGCAGGCTGGCCGCACCGGCGCTGCCCAGGCCGGCGAAGGCGTCCATGACGCCCCAGACGGTGCCGAACAGGCCGATGAACGGCGTCACCGAACCGGTGGTGGCGAGCCAGGGCATCCACTTCTCAACCCGGCGGACCTCCTCGGCGGCGGCGAGCTGCATGCCGACGGTCACGGCATTGACGCTCTTCACTTTCCCGTGTGGGTTCGCTCCGGCAATCTGGTTCTGCAGCTCGCGGTAGCCGGCGGCGTAAACCGCCTCAAGCGGCGAGCCCGGCGCGCCGAGCGACCTCGGCTCAGGGAGCGCCTTGCTGGCGCGGAAATTCTGCAACAGGCGAGCCGTCTGCCGGTTGATGTGGCCGAACAGCAGAAGTTTCTGGAAGATCAGCGCCCAGGAGATCAGCGAAAAGATGAACAGTATGGCCAGAACGATGCGCGCAACCCAACCGGTCTGCTGCAGCAGATTGCCAAGCTGGCCCACCAAGAGGAGCACTACAAGCCCTTGAATTGCTGGCCTCCCTCAGAGAAAAATGCGGATTTTTTCCCCCGAACTTACCGTAGCACACGCCTGGGGGTCGGTCAAACGATAAGGGCGCTGGAGCTGCGAAGCTTGCTGCCTTTTCGGGCACATCTTCAGGTGCCGGAACGCCTCGTAGACCACCCTCTGCGGCACCGGCCGGCCTGGCCGTTCCAGCGTCGCCCGTGCTTCCAGCGCCGCCGTGGCGCAGTTTCGCTATTCATACCGCAACGCCTCGATTGGATCCAGCCGCGCCGCTTTTTGCGCCGGGTAGTATCCGAAGAAAACCCCGACCGCGATCGAGAACAGAACCGCGGCTATGACGGCCGTCGCGGAGATGGTCGTGGGCCAGCCGAGAATGCTGGCAATACTGAGGGAACTCACGATGCCGACGGGCACGCCGATGGCTCCTCCGAGCAGACTGAGGACTACGGCTTCGGTCAGGAACTGCATCTGAACGTCTCGCTCGGATGCCCCGACGGCCATGCGTACGCCGATCTCGCGGGTGCGCTCGGTGACCGAGACGAGCATAATGTTCATGATCCCGATGCCGCCCACCAGCAGCGAGACGGAGGCGATGCTCGCCAGCATCAGCGTAAACGTCCGGCTGGCCTCCTCCTGAACTTTCATGGCGTCTTCGGGGCTGCGAATGTTGAAGTCATCCATCTGGCCGGAAAGGATGTGGTGCCGCTCGCGGAGCAGGAGGGTGATCTGTTGCTGCGCCGGGGGCACCGCTTCGGGAGAAATGGCTGAACACATGATGTCGTCCAGCCAGTCGACGCCTTTCACCTTGTGCTGGGCGGTTGTGTAAGGGATCAGGATGAAGTCGTCTTGGTCGGAGCCAGTGGCCGAATACCCCTTCGGTTGCAGCACCCCAACCACCTTAAAAGGGATGTCGCGCACGCGAATGGTCTTGCCTACCGGGTCTTCCTCCACGAACAGGTACCCGGCGACCGTCTGGCCGAGCAGGCACGCGTTGGCCGAGGCATCAACCTCCTCTTGCGAGAAGGCGCCGCCCTCGATCACCGACCACCGGCGAATGCTGAGGTAGTCCGGCGAGACGCCCCGGTAGGTGGTATTCCAATTCTGGTTCCCATACACAACCTGAATCCGGCTGTCCACCTGGGGCGAGCAGCCCTTGATGATGGGAAAGTTCTGAAGGATGGCCTTCATGTCTGCAAGTGTGAGCGTCTTGGTGGCCCCGGTTCCCGTGCGCACGCCATTGACGTTTCGGCCGCCGGCTTCAACCCACACGAAATTGTCGCCCAGCAGCAAGAGCTGCTCGTGGATGCGATTGGAGCCGCCTTCCCCGATGGCGACCGTACAAATCACGGCGCTGATGCCGATAGTGATTCCGAGCAGGGTCAGCGCGGTGCGGAGTTTGTTCCGGCCCATCGTCCTCAACGCCGCGCGAATGATTGCAGCCCGGTCCATGGTCAGCTCGGCTGTTTGAGCTTCCCGAGCTGGTCGAGCGCCGCCCGGAAGGCGGCGGCCAGTTTTTCGGCCGGTCCTTTGCCCCAGTAGTGAAGGAAGATGACCATGGGACGCACGCCGGTCATGTGATGGTGGATGGCCACAACTTCGATGCCGCTGCTGCGGAGCGCCTTGAGCACGGGCGTGACCTCGCTTTCCAGCATGGCCACGTCACCGGCCACCACGGCGTCCTCAGCGGGCCCGAAGAAGGCGGCCCAGGTGTTGAGCCCCATCCGGGCGTTGATGGTTGCGCCGCGTTCCTTCACGGCCAGGTCGTCGCGGCCCACGGTGATCTTGTAGACGGGGCCGGTCTGTTCGCCTGGATGCCCCACAATGGCGGCAATTTTCGCCGTGTCCTGCGCGCTGAGCGACGCGGCGCCGCCGCTCGGCGAGGTCTTGCGCGGCGCGGGCACAGCCACAACGTGGCCGATCAGGTCCAGCGCCGGCTTCACGCGAGCCGCAAGGTCCGTCGCCTTTCCGTGACCGTGGATGTGCATGTAGAAGATGCGCGGCTGTTCCCAGAAAAAGTGGTTGTGCAGCGCGGTGACGTCCAGGCCATGCTCCAGAAGAGCGGACATCACCGGGTTGACTTCCTCCTGGAGCAGCACCAGGTCGCCCATCATCACGTCCATGCCGGAGTCGCCCTTGGTCATGGCCACCCAGCCGCCGAATCCAAACGGTGTGGGCGTCGCAACGCCGGCGATGCTGACGTCGAGGTCGTTCCGCGGGACATTCACCTTGAGGACGCTTGCCTTGTAGTCGCCGGCGCGACCCAGAGTCTTCAGCACTTCCTGGTAATCCGCCGGGACTTCCTGTGCGCGCATCGGCAACACCGCGCCGGTCGCGCACAGTAGCGCAAGACTCGCGAGGAAGAGAAAGATTGCCTGTCGCTTCATTCCCTCATCTCCTTTTCCGGGCATACCGCAATAAGCGGTCAGTACCGCCCAGGCATGCCGGTTTAGCCGTATTTTGTCGGCAAGTTTTGATCTCAGTGGTAAAACCGAATATCGTGGTCTGCAAGCGTCCCGTGGCTTCCGAAAAAATTCTATCCTTACGAACCGAACAAGCTGTCCTTCGAGGGAGTCCGGTTTTCAAGCTCCCTTGCGATGGCTCGCGCACGCCGCGTGGCATCGCCTTCTTGCTCGCCGGTGATCGGCTTCAACGTTAGACCGATGGCACCGATGATCTTGCCGCTTGCATCGTGCAGCGGGAGGGTAACATCGAAGTTCTCGCCCTCCCTGAGCACAACTGGCCGGCCTGTCTTCATGGCCTGCAAGTCTTCGGGGTCTGACTTTTGAGCGACCTTCGCAGAAACGTTCGACGCAACGATGATGTTTTCTGAACTGCGGGGTGGGGTCACATGCAGTCCAATGCGCAGCAGCTCCGGATGTTTTCTCGCCAGTTCATCCACGAGCCTTTGGGCCAGGGTTTTCCCCGGCGGAAGCGCGCCGCGACCACCGCTTAGGTCCTCCACCGCGAGGTCGTCGAAGTAAGTGACCGAATCCGCCTTGGTCCAGACTCCCACCTTGCCGGCGCCTTTAAAGGTTGAGTCGCTGGCGGTGATTTTCAGTGCGCCATCGTAGTAGCCCTTGATCTGGGGGCCGACGATCTCTACGCGCAGCGTATGCCATTGGTTTGGCGTGACGCGGAAATTCGCCCCGGCAAACTGCCGGCGCCGCCCGGCGATGACGTGGTAGAGGCGGTAGTTGTCCTCGAGCGCGTTGGCGCGCACCAGGTAATAGTTGTTGGCATCCTGATAGCGGAAGGCGATCCCGCCGGCCTGGTCCACCTTGCCGGCGACGGCCTTGAACTTGACGCTCACCGCGACATCCTGGTAGCTGCCTTCGTCCAGGACGGCCAGCGGGAAGCGATAGTCGGTTGTATCTGTGGAAGTTTGCGCCAGGACGTTTGGTTTCGACGGTGCTGTGGGATCTACCATGACCACCCAGGTGCCTTCCGCGCCTTGGCCGGTGCGCGCAAAGTGGAAGCGGGCTGGCGGCTTGCCTGTCGCCTCGCCGTCGAAGTTGTAAACCAGGGGCTTTGCCGGCGCCTGCGCGGGTAACGGAGCGGAAAGGCCGGCTGCAAGCAAGGTAGTGAGGCTCACTGAGGCTAGCAGTAAGGACCCGTGTTTCATTCTTCGTCCTCCCTTCGGAGAAGCATGCATCAACAGTACTGCGGACAAGCGAGGGAGGCAAGTTCCCGTGGGGAGCGCAACGCAGGGTGCTGTGGTAAGATTCGTTTCTACTCCCATGGCTCGATCCATTGATGTTCGACTCGAAGCCCTGACCTCGGCGCTTCCCTGTGCGGCGGGCGCGCCTGCGACGGAAACCATCGCGGGGCGCGCGAGCGGCCAGACGTTTTACATTGAGACTTTTGGCTGCCAGATGAACGTCCACGATTCGGAGAAAGTCGCCGGCGTCCTGCTGGGTCGCGGCTATCGGCAGGTGGAGACGCCGGAAGCCGCGCAGCTCGTCTTCTACAATACCTGCAGCATTCGCGAAAAAGCGGCGCAGAAGGTTTTCTCGCGTCTGGGCCAATTTAAGGCCGGTCAGGACGCGGGCAAACTGATTGGCGTGCTGGGGTGCGTGGCGCAGCAGGAAGGCGAGCAGATCTTCGAGCGCGCACCGTGGGTGAGCCTGGTGTGCGGCTCGGCCAGCTACCGCAAGCTGCCCGAGCTGCTGGCCGAGCTCGAGGGCGGCAACCGGAGGGTCACGGGCCTCGAAACCGACACCGACGAAACATTTGAAACCGAGATGACCCGACGCGACCATCCCTTTCGCGCCTACCTGACCATCATCGAGGGCTGCGACAAGGCCTGCGCCTATTGCGTGGTGCCTTATACCCGCGGCCCCGAGCGCAGCCGCCCGAGCCCTTCGGTGTTGGAAGAGGTCCGGCAGCTTGCCGACGCGGGCTACAGCGAGGTGCAACTGCTGGGGCAGACGGTCAATTCCTACTGCGACCCTTCGCCGCGACGCATGAGCTTCGCCGAGCTGCTGGTGGCGGTGGCCGGAGTGGCGGGTATTCGGCGGGTGCGCTTCACGACCTCGCATCCGCGGGATTTCCACGCCGAAATTGTCGAAGCCATTGACGCCGTGCCGGCGTTGTGCGACCACGTGCACCTGCCGGTGCAGTCGGGCTCGAGCCGGGTCCTGCGCGCCATGCAGCGCACCTATACCCGCGAGGAGTATCTCGAGAAGATCGCGTTAATCCGCGCTGCACGGCGGCCCGTCAGCGTCACCACCGACATTATCGTTGGCTTTCCGGGTGAAACGGAGGAAGACTTTGAGGAAACGCTGAGCCTGCTGGACCTGGCGCAGTACGACGGGGCGTTCTCGTTCAAGTTTTCGCCGCGGCCGAACACTCCGGCGTTGGCCCTGGCCGACCCAATCCCCGAAGAAGAGAAGGGAAGAAGGCTCGCAATTCTGCAGGAGCGCCAGCGGCAGATCCAGACCGCACGGAACGAGGCGTTGATTGGGCAGGCCTTCGAGGTGCTCGTGGACGGCCAGTCGAGGAAGGAAGGGCAATGGGCAGGTCGCACATCGAGCAACCGCATCCTAAATTTCACTTCATCCCGGGAGAATCTTCTGGGAAACTACATTCAGGTCCGAGTCACCCGCGCCGGTCCAAACAGCCTTGTCGGCGAGCACGTCATCTAAGTGTCCGGGGAGGCACCGATGGAAGTCGAGATGAAGATTCGTGGCCTGATGATGGATCCGGTCACGAACATGCCCATCGTCGTGCTCAAAGACACGCAGGGCAGCGCCATTCTGCCGATCTGGGTGGGGATCTACGAGGCCAACGCCATCGCGCTTGAAATCGAGAAGGTACAAACGCCCCGGCCGATGACCCACGACCTGCTGAAGAATGTGCTGCTGGGGCTGAACGTGAGGGTGCAGAAAGTGGTGGTGAACCAGCTCAAGGACGACACCTTCTATGCCCTCATCTGGGTGGAGCGCGACGGCCAGACCATGTCCATTGACTCGCGGCCAAGCGATGCCCTGGCCCTGGCGCTGCGGGTCGATTGCCCCATTTTCGTCGAGGATGAAGTGCTGAAGAATTCCAAGGTTTCGAGCGCCATCAGCGAAAAGAGCAGCAGCGAAGAGCTGCGCAAGTGGCTCGAAAGCCTCTCCGACGACGACCTCGGCCGCTACAAGATGTAGGGAATGCTCGGGCAGGACTCCCGCCTGAGCCTGCGGAACCTATCTCCCGCGTGTGTCCGGCTTCCACTTATTCAAGAAAGCCAGCAGATCCTCGGGTCCGAGCGATCGGGCAGCCTCGAACTCGACATTCCTCTGGCTGTAGAGCAGTTTCCCATCACTTCCCAGAACCACCAGCGCGGGAATCCTCTTTTCCATGGGGACACTATAGCGCTGCGGTCGTGGATCCATCCGCCATTATAACGTTCGTCCGAACGATACCTTAGAGTGGAGTGTGATTTCGGGCTCGGCTGAAGAACCGCTCGCGAGAGCCTCCGCGATTTTTCCCTTGGCAGACCGGTCCAGGCCCTTCGATTTTCTGCATTTTTTGCTTGCATCGCGCTAGCCCCGCGAGTAGATTTGTGCCTACTCATGGTGTAGGGATTGGCAACCACATCTATATGTCGGCCTTGGGTTGCCAACCCGGAGGAGTGGGCTGGCCGATCCCGATTCGTCGGGACGGGCTCAACATGACCGCAATCCTGACCATTGCCAACCAGAAGGGCGGCGTGGGGAAAACAACCACGGCTATCAACCTCGCTGCCGCCATCGCTCAACGGAAAAAGAAGACCCTGCTGGTTGATATTGATCCCCAGGCCAACTCAACCATCGCGTTTTTCGAGACCAGCGAGGTCCAGACCTCGATGTTCGACGTGCTCAGCGACCACCACGCCGAGATGGCCACTGTCATCAAGCCGACCAAAGATCCCCTGCTTTTCCTGGCCCCGGCGCGGCTGGCCCTCGCCAAGCTCGAACAGCAGCTCGCCGGACAATTCGACGCGCCGTTCAAACTCAAGGATGCGCTGGGGCCGATCCAGAAGGAGTACGAGTTTATTGTCGTGGACACGCCGCCAGCGCTCGGCATCCTGACGGTGAACGCGATGGTGGCGTCGACCCATCTGCTGGTACCCATCCAGGCGGCCTACTTCGCCATCGAGGGCACCGACGATCTGCTGGAGACCTACGAGCGCATTCGCGCCCGACCCAACCCGGCGCTGAAGGTGCTGGGCGTGCTCATTACCCTGTTCGACAAGCGCACGAATATATCTCGCGATACGCACGAGCAGATCCGCTCGGTGTTTGGTGCCGTGCTGTTCAAGACGCGCATCGGCAAGAATGTGCGCTTGGAGGAGAGCCCGGCCTACAAGGAAACGATCATGACGTACGCGCCTAAGTCCCCGGGCGCTCTTGAATACCGCAAGCTTGCCCTGGAGGTCATCCAACGTGTCGAAGAGGATCGGATTGCCCGTCACACTGAAGATGCGGCATGACGCGCACTACGTCGAATCGCTGACCAGTTACAGCGGCGCGGCAGTGGGCCGCATGATCCCGGTCGATAAGATTCGGCCGAACCCCGATCAGCCGCGGAAGACCCTCGGCGACCTGCGTGAACTGAGCGACTCGATCAAAGAAAAGGGAGTGCTGGAGCCGCTGCTGGTGCGCTTCGTGCCCCGGGAGGAGTGTTACTACATTATCTCCGGTGAGCGTCGCTATCATGCATCGCGGGCCGCAGGCCTTCGCGAGCTGCCCTGCATCGAAAAGATCGCTGACGATGCCGAAACCCTCGAGCTGGCGCTAATCGAAAACCTCCAGCGCAAAGACCTGACGCCTTTCGAGGAGGCCGAAGGGCTGCACCGCCTGGCAGCGCAGTTTGACTACACTCACGACGACATCGCCCGCAAGATCGGCAAGGCTCGCTCGTCTGTTACTGAGACGCTTTCTCTCCGCAATATCCCCGAACCGCTGCGTCGGCGCTGCGCGGATAAGGGAATTGTTTTCAAATCGCTGCTGCTCCAGGTGGCCCGCCAGCCTACCGAGAAGAAAATGGTCGAGGCCGTGCACCGCATCGCCCAGGGCGGCTTGACCCGCGATGAGGCTCGCCGCGAACGCCGCGAAGAAAAAACCGCCGGCCCGCGGCCCCAGCCGTTCATCTATAACTTCCAGCCGGAGAACGAGGCTTTCCGCCTGCGAATCCAGTTCCGCAAAAGCCACGTCTCCCGTGACGAGTTGATCGCGACGCTGCGCTCCATCCTGGCGGCGCTCGAACACGGCCAGGCGGGCTCCGATCCGGCCGTAGCATAGAAAAAGCCATCCGCAATCGGCAAGGAGCCATCTGCTTTCAGCCTGCAGGTACTCGGCCACACCCTTCAGCGTGCTATTCCGCAGGAGTCCACTACGGCAGAAGACCGAAAAATCTCAGCTTTGCCGCGCATAATTGACAAGAACGGTAGGATGGACCTGGACCATGCTGGAACTGACTCCCCATCAGTTTTCCGTGCTCGGGCGGCTTGCCAGAGAGGGCTTCCAGTTGGTCTCTTTTCCGCTCTACCCTAACGCGGTTGGGGCGCGCAAAGGAAACTGCGCGGCCCTGCTAGGGCCGGTCGAAGGCGGGGGCATGAAATTCGCCGCCGAGCCATGTTTTCTCGTGGAGGGCAACTTGAGTGTGCGAGTCTCGCGGGGCGGCCGGCAGCGCTTCGTTTGGAAGAAGAAGCAGGTGGAGGTCACGCCTGAACGCGAAGCCGAGCTTGAGCGTTTTGCCGCCGAGTTACGTGCCCTGCTTGGCGTGGAGACCCGTTAAGTATATAAGTTTTGTACTGCCCTTCAGGACGGCGGCACTGCGTGCTAAGTTCGCGGAATGCTAATCGAGTTCAGCGGCGATGAACTGATCTTGGCACTGGTGAGCTTGATCCGTGCCACCAACCCCTCCATGCTCCGACAGGGGCCCGATGGGTTTACCGTGGATTTTGATCCCCTCGAGCGCAAGCAGGCGCTGAGCCCCGAGGAAGAGTCGCTCCTGAAGTTCCGCGCTGCGCTCGAGGGCCCGGCCGTCGTGAGCTCTTACTCCATCGAGCTAACGCCCGCGGAGGCGCGCCAAGTCGCCCTGTCTCTCGAGCGAGTTGAATTCCTTCAACCCTGGCCCGCAGACGTGCTGCGGATGAGTCGTCAGCTTCGCGCCCGGCTGGCGAAGGATGAAACATAGAAACTTGCTTATCCGCACTCGGCGCGCGCTGCGCCCCCTCGGATCAATGTGTCGATCGCTGAGTAGCCCGCCCATTTAGAGCGGCGGTTTTCGTCCGCCCTGGAGCTGGGGGCTAGGATCTATGGTTCCGGCTGTCAACTGTGAACTGTTGACGTTAAACTATTCCGGTGACTCCGACCTACGACCTGATCTGTATTGGCGCTGGGCCAACCGGCCTCGCCTGCGCGATGGAGGCCAAGCGCGCCGGCATGCGCCCTTTGGTAGTGGACAAGGGCTGCCTCTGCAACTCGCTCTATCGTTATCCGACCAACATGGTGTTTTTCACCACTGCCGAGCGACTCGAGATCGGCGACCTGCCGCTCACCAGCGCCACCGAGAAGCCCACTCGTGGCGAGGCGCTCAAGTACTACCGCAAGGCCGCCGCGCATTACGAACTCGAGCTGCGGCTGTACGAGCAGGTCGAACGTGTAGAGGGGAGCGACGGCCGCTTCGTCGTGCACACTGTGACGGCGAACAGCATCGCAAACCAGTACGCGGCGAAAAAGATTGCGCTTGCCACCGGCTACTATGACCTGCCCAACCGCCTGATCGTGCCTGGCGAGGAACTCCCCCACGTCTCGCATTACTATACCGAGGCGCACCCGTTCTGGGGCCGGGACGTTGTGGTGGTCGGCGGGAAAAACTCCGCCGCGGAGGCGGCCCTCGACCTTTTCCGCGCTGGTGCCCGTGTCACGCTGGTCCATCGCCGGGCGGAGTTGGGCGCCACCTTGAAATACTGGGTGCGCCCGGACATCGAGAATCGCATCAAGGCGAAAGAGATTCGCGCGCTGCTCGAAACGCGCGTCACACGCGTTGAGCCGGAACAGCTCTGGGTCTGGGGGCGCGACGGCGAACGCCCCATCCCCGCGACGCAAGTGTTTGCCCTTACCGGCTACCACCCGGATTTTGATTTCATGCGCCAGCTCGGGATCGCGCTCGACCCTGAGACCAACAAGCCAGCCTTGAATCCGGCAACGCTCGAGAGCAATGTTCCGGGCATCCATCTGGCCGGGGTGGTGATCGGCGGCAACGCCACGGGCGAAATCTTCATCGAAAATGGCCGGTTTCACGGCAAGCAGATCATTGCGGCGCTCGCAGGGAAGTAGCCGCGAGTTTGTCGCGCCAGGGTGTCTCTGTTAGACTGGCCCCAGATGCCGTCCATACTCAAAGAAGTCGGCGAAACGTGTCTCACCCTGGTGAAGGGGTTCAGCGTCACCTTCCGCAACATGCTGCGGAAGCCCACCACCGAGAATTATCCCCATGAGCCCGTCCACTTCCAGCCGCGATATCGCGGCATCCACGTTCTTCACCGGGACGAACAGGGCTTCGAGAAATGCGTCGGGTGCTTCTTATGCGCCGCGGCCTGTCCCGCCAACTGCATCTACATCGAGGCGGCGGAGAATACCGACGCGCGACGCATCTCCGCCGGCGAGCGCTACGCCAGCGTATACAACATCGATTACTCGCGGTGTATTTTCTGCGGCTACTGCGTCGAGGCTTGCCCCACGGACGCGATCACGCACGGTCACGGGTTTGAACTCGCCACTTTCGACATCAACACGCTGATTTACCGCAAAGAACAGCTCTTGGAACCATGGCCACCGAAGAAACCCCGCTCTGCCTGAGTGTTCTTATGCACCAGTCAAGGAGAATGTGTGGATGCCTTCGCGCAGCACTCACTAGCTAGCGGCGTTCCTGGTCTTCTTGCGGGCCTCTTCAATGGGCGGTGCGGGTTCGGTCATTCGGTAAGGGTCTAGGATCCTACGCATCAGTTTCTCGTCGAGTAGCTTGCGCTCGAGAGCGATCTCAGTCACTGTGCGGCCCGTCTTCACGCTCTCCTTGGCGATCTCTGCGGCCGCGGCATAGCCGATGTACGGGTTCAGCGCCGCCGCGATCGAAATCGTCGCATTCGCGTAATACCGGCAGCGAGCCTCATTGGCGGTGATGCCGTCCACGCACTTTCCGGCCAGCACGCGCATAGTGTTCTTCAGGATTTCCGAGACATGTAGCACGTTCCACGCCATCGCCGGCATCATCACGTTGAGCTCGAGCTGCCCTCCCTGTACCGCAAGCGCCGTGGCGATGTCGGCGCCCACTGCCTGGAAGCTTACCATCGCCGTTAGCTCCGCCATGACCGGGTTGATCTTGCCCGGCATGATCGAAGATCCCGGCTGCAACGCCGGCAAAAAGATTTCGGCGAACCCAGTGTTCGGGCCGCTGGAAAGCAGGCGCAAGTCGTTGGTAATCCGGATCAGCTCGAGCGCCAGGTTACGCAGCGCCGACGAGGCAACTGAGAGCGCCAGGTTCGATTGCATCGTGTAGCGAAGATCGTCGGTCGGAATCAGCTTTTGTCCAGAAACTTTGCTCAAGTGATGCACCGCAAGCTTCTGATACCTCGGATGAGTGTTCACGCCAGTGCCCACTGCCGAGCCGCCCAGGCCCAACTCGCGTAGATGATCCTGCGCCTGGCGAATCAAGTCGGCTGCACGCCGCATCGCCGTCGCATAGGCGGCAAACTCCTGACCCAATCGAATTGGCACCGCATCCATCATGTGAGTGCGGCCGGACTTCAGCAGGTGGTCGAAGGCTTTGCCCTTGCGCGCAAACGAGCGCTCCAGTTCACCAAGCGATTGCAACACCTCTTCAAACAAGAGCATCGTTGATAGGCGCGTTGCCGTCGGGTAGACATCGTTCGTGGACTGCCCGAAGTTTACGTGGTCGTTTGGATGGCAGATTTCGTACTCCCCACGTCGGCCTCCAAGGATTTCAACGGCGCGGTTGGCGATGACCTCATTGGCATTCATATGAAACGAGACGCCCGCGCCCGCTTGATAGACGTCGACGACAAACTGGTTGTCGAACTTGCCGTCGATGACTTCTTCCGAGGCCTGGATGATAGCCGCGGCGCGCTTGGCCTCCACCAATTTCAGGTCTCGGCTGGCCATAGCCGCAGCCTTCTTAACCATACCCATCGCCCGAATCAGCTGTGGGTGAGCGCGATAGCCGCTGATCGGATAGTTCTCCACTGCGCGCACAGTTTGAATGCCGTAATAGGCGTCGGCGGGAACCTGCTTCTCGCCGAGGGAATCCTTTTCCGTTCGCATCTTCATGGTGTGAACTCCCTATTAGGTCTAGACCAACAATACGCAGGCAAATTCAGCATACCACAGAGAAATAGCAACACCAGGGACCACCCCCACCGTCGAACCCCGCGCAAGCCGCCGCACGCACTCCCTTACCATCAGGCGTGTGGCGTCACACGTTCGCCGTCACTAATCCTCCTTTCGACTCGCACTCTCTCCCCGTAATATATACCCATTATATTATTATAGTATAAGTTATATAAAGAGGGGTTGACATAGCGAGTCGGGATAGGCGTGACAGAGTATGAGCGTGAGAGAGCAGCGGGTACGAGAAGCCGCAAAGCGAGACCACGGGCATGCCCCCCCAGAAGGTGAGGGGACGGACAGAGAGTGAATTTCAGGGAGAGAGAGATCAAGGACGACAGCGGAGACAGTTGTGCAGAGGCCCCAGGAGCAAAGGGTGGAACGGGCTGCCAAGTCAAACAGGATAACAGTGAACCGGACAACGCGCAGCAGATTGCGGCAAGACATGGCGGTACAGAGCGGAGGGGCAAAGCAGATGGAGAGAGCCGCCAGGCCCGCCAAACCGCATATCGTTTTGCGCGGCGGCGATATTCGGAAGGCTCTGCGGTATGGCTCGTGGCGAGGTCTTAGGGCACACGCTTTCTCACTGGGCAATGCCGCGGTGAAGGAAGAACTGACGTGGCGGACATAGTCATGGGCTCGCGTGAGAAGCCTCGGGTCAGCTTGGCGCGGCACAGTTCGCCGGCGATGGGGTCAGCGCAAGCGGCTGGGCAGGAATGAGGGGCCGGGCGAAAGAGCAAGAGAACCCCCGGCCCCAAAGACCTGGGCAACAAGTTCTGGAGGGGATTCGCGACGTGACTGAAGCGTGAGTTGCGATGCGAGCGCGCTGGAGAATTTCTGCCGTAGAGGTATGCAGCAAGCGAGCGCAGGCATTCTGTTTGGGAGCGCAGGGCACCGGGCGAGGGACGGAAGGGTCCGTGAGACGCTTGCGATCGTAGTCGAGCGAGAGCCTGAACGGGCGAGCAGCGGATGGGCCATTTTCGAGGCGTGGGTGGGAGCGATGGACGCGGTGCGGAAGGGGCGAAAGGCGGAATTTGTCGGCCTGAGAAAAGCCACACGTCAAGTAAACATAACAGAGGCCCGCGGGGAATGGAACCTCGCGGCGCACGGCAGAAGGGGAAGTCAGGTGCGGGCGACCGATTTCGCTAGCCGGCGGCAGCTGTGCGAGTGCGCGGGGCTGCGGCCAGCGCGGTGGATGGTTTCCGGAGCGGTTTCGATTCCGGATCGAGCGGTTCTTCAATTGATTCCGAAGTGCCGCGCAACTGTGACCAATGCTCGAGCAGCCAGCGGGCGAGCATGGCGTTGGCCGACTCGTCCACCCACTCATCCACGAGACAGGCGATTTCCTTGCGGAGATTTGCCGCATGGCTAAGCCGCGTGAGCTCGAAGTTTTCCAGCGAGCGCACGGAAGCGTTGCGGAGATACTCCCACGGGAAGTTGTCCTGGTGGGGGGTCATAAGGGCCTCCTCAGAGCAAGATTCTCGGGGACGCCGTATTAGACAAATTATTTATATATCTGTTAATACTTAAATTGGGTAAGTACACCGCGGGGCAGAAGGGTGGATTCCCCGATCAGAGGCCGGAGAAGCAGGGCTGCCAATCTCAGAATCGGCGGGTCCTGGAACGGCGGGTCAGGGTTGGCAGCACCGCTTCAAGGGTCTCACCCGGTGGCAAACGGCCAGGGGCAAAGGGCAAAGGGAAAAGGGGAGCGAGTAGCCCGTCGCCACAGCCGCCTGGGCAAGTGGGGGGCGAAGTTGTGTAGTGCGTGCGCTGGTGATTACGAAAACCCGGAGATGACGGCTCCCGAGGGCCCGCTCGCAGAAGATGCCTCCGCCGGTGACCTCGACGCGAACACTCGGCGTGGACCGAGCGACCTGGAGCTGGCCAATGACGACGAGTATTTTCCCGGCACGCAGCGGGATCGAACGGCCGGCGATGCGAGCTGGAGCGGAGCGGCCGCGCCGCCCGAGCCGCTCGAGCGATTGGCCGCGGCGCTCGGCGCGCTGGTTGCTCGGGGCGAGCGCAACGTTTCGGGGAGTAAGGCGACGGACCGCATCGAGCTGGTCGATATTCGGGTTGGACCGGCGACGATCACCGAAGTGTACGCCCAGCCGGTGGGTTCTTCAGGCTCACCACAGCTTCGGGAGGACGCCATGGCGTGGGAAGAGAACTTGCGAGAACGCAGCCGGAGAGAGTATCGCCGGCGGGCGATGTACCGGTTGGCAGGCAGCGCGGCACTGGTCGCGGCGGGACTGGCCGCGCTGGTCTGGATGCTGCGCGGGTTGTAGGAGCGAGCCGAAGGCCGGCGTTGCCGGCTGACCGTTCGGAGGACCAGAGGGGCATGCGCGGGCGAACAAGCTTGATCGAGGACAAGCGCCCGCGACGGGATGAGCCGGCGCTCGAACTGGTGCCGCAGCCGGGCGAAGTGCAACGAGGCGGGCGCAAGCCGGACGGTTGGATGGGCGGGGCGCAGTTAATGGCTGAAGTCGAACGCGCGCCCCATGGCATGGCAGTGCGCATGGCTTTGCCGCAGGCCGTGCCGTACGACCGCATTCGCTGGGGAATTTATGCCGCGGCGCGGTTGCGGCGGATGGCGGTGCGCGTGGTGCGGCAGAACGGCTTTGTGCATGTCTGGCGCGTGGGGGGAAGGGCAGTCGAGAGTTGACAGTTGAGAGTTGAGAGCGAAGGGGCGCTGTTCGTTCCCGCTCCGCGGTATGCGCCGAGAGTAAGGCCTTGCTGGCCGACACCGTTGGGCGCTCCAGTTGGACAGAACATTCGAAACTGGGAATTTGAAACAGGGCCGAGGCGGATGAGGACATTCGGGCCGGAATACGATGCGCGGCTCGACCGGCTGCGGCTGCGCACGCAGTTTGAGGTGATCCGCGACGTCATGCTCTCGGCGGCCGAGTGCGACACCTGGCTCACGCTGCGCGAGCTGGCGCGCATCACCGCCCACGGCGAGGCCTCCATCTCGGCGCAGTTGCGGCACATGAGGAAACCCCAGTTCGGCGGGTACGCCGTGGAGAAGCGGCGACGCGGCGTGGTGTCGAATGGCGTTTGGGAGTATCGGCTGGGGCCGGCGCCGCCCGCGATGGCGGAGCAGTTGCGGTTCCGGGAGGACGCCAGAGAGTCGAGGAGTCCAAGCCTCGAAGAGGTGAAGGTCGAGAGTTGATAGTTGAAAGTTCAAAGTCAAAGCGGCGGGGGAGGCGGGAGCCAAAGAGGCGGGGAGACAGCAAGCATGCGGGGCAAACAGCTCAACAGCGGGATCTGCGGCGGGCTGTGGGAGCGGAAGCACTCGGAGGCGATGGGCGACTCGGCGGTGTTCCTGTTCGGCTGGCTGGTGCACCGGCAGACCACCCAGCTCGACGGCGTGGGGCTGGTGCTGCGCGGCCGGCCGCTCACCTACGCTGAGATCGAGGCGGACACCGGCTGGCCCAGGAGCAAGCTGCGCCGGTGGATGGACCTGCTGCGGAGGCGCGGCTACATCGAGGTCCGCCACTCGGTCTACAAGCGCATGGTGATCCGCGTCCTGAACGCGAAGAAGTTTTCCACCCGGCAACTCGATTTGCTCAGACTTCCACAGGCATCCACAGGTTCAAATGGCGCAGCAGCGCCCCTTATTGAGTACGCCAGCGCGCCATTCAAGGAAAGAGCAGAGTCTGAGCAGATAAAGAAAGAGGCGGCGGCGCGCACGCGTTGTGGAAAACAAGCCCTGGCACGCTCCGGGTTCGGAGGAGTCGAGGAGTTCCGGAGTTCGCGAGTCCACGGGGCTCGGGTGGGCGACGCGACGCCGGCCGGCGCAGAGCGCGCAGAGCTCGTGGAGAGGCTCCGGAAGATGGCCGGGGTGCGGGCGTGGCGGCCCCTCAGCCTGGAGGCGTACCTGAGGCGCGCGCAGGAGCAGCGGCAGCGGCTGGCGGCGTATCTGGCTGCGCGGCTGACTTGGTGAGTGCTCACGGGGCGCGGAAGAAGC
>JBASRK010000070.1:0-5495 GCA_049273775.1 Candidatus Acidiferrales bacterium | reverse complement strand
GAATGACCGCGAAGACCGCGCTTACCGCCGGTACCTGCAGGAAAGACGCAAAGAATACCGCGAGTACGAGCGGCAAAACAAGAAGGAACAGCGGGAATACTGGAAGTGGCGCCATAGTCACCCAGATCGCGATTAGGGACTAGCCGGCGCAATCATCCCTCTAGTGTGCTGTCCGGGAACTCGAGGGAACTCCGACACAAAGCGTCGCAAACGCAGGGGGTTTAACCCCTGAGGACCCTTTCGGCTTCTTGAGCATATTTACGGGACACAAGACCAGAAGCCAGGGGCCGAAGGGGAGAACAACTCTTTGACAAGTGAATAAAAGCTGCTGGCGCTCAGCGCATGGGCTGGCCGGACGCCAGGACACCCTTGGCGGTGATCCAGGGGTGCAGCTCCGGCTTGAGGTAGCCAGCCTTCACCAGCGGATCCTCTTGCGCCAGCTTAGCGGCCTGGTCGGCGCCGACGCGGTAGATGGCGATGCCCCTTAAGTCACCCTCATCGCGGAGCGGACCTGCCACCGCGAGGCTTCCCTGGTCGACCAGCTTGCCAAGAAACGCCAGGTGCTGTTTGAGCAGCTCCCGAAAAGCGGGCGATGCAGGATCCCATTTTTCTGTGCGATTCATCAGCGCCATGGTGTACTGCTCCATAGCTTCAGGGGAGCTGGCCGCGTTGATGGCGTTCGGCTGGATGAGCCACGGGCCGCGGATTTCAGCGGCCAGACGGCCTGCCATCACCGCCGGATCGGAATTGGCCCACTCCTGCGCCTGTTCTTTCGAGCCGGCTTTCAGCACGAACACGCCGCGGAGCGCCGTATCGTCAATGAACGGGCCGGCCATGACCAGTTTGTTCTCCGCATGCAGTTTGCGGATATTGGCCATGTGCTCTTCCTGGAGCTTTTGCGCGGCCTCCTTGCTCAATTGCGGAGCGTTCGCGGGACGCGTCAGAAGCCCGAAGAAGTACTGGTCCGAAGGAGCAGCCGCTTGCTGGACGGGAGCCATCGAGGGCGAGAGCGCACCGAGCAGTGCAAGAAGCAGAATAAGACGGGAAGCGGGAGTCTTCTTGAATTGTTTCTTAAGGCGCGACGCGGCCCTGCCTGCGCCCGCGCCCAACCCGGCTGCAACGCCGACGGCGGCTCCGGTGCCGACCCAGAAGCCACCCATGTTGTGCGTCGCCGCGCCGATCGCTGCCCCTGCGGCGACCCCGAGCGCGACTCCGACGCCCATCCCGAGCCCGACCGTGTTTCCACTGTTCTGCGCCGCTCTCTGATCCGCCATCGCCGCCTCCATCATTCGTTGCCGCTGCGCGCTTCCGAACTATACGCTCGCCGCGCGCAAAACATTTCATCCGGAATTTCCCTGGGCAATTTTATGTTTGCGCAGGAGCATAGGCCCGCCGCCCGCTCGCGTCAATCTCGGCTCGCCGGGGCCGCGGTCGGGTGGCATGCGCGCACATGGTTCCACCGTTCCTCCGCGACCCCGCCCGGGACGCAGACAACTCGTTTTGCGATTCATGCTAGCTCGACATCGCTTCAGTGATTGCGCGTTCTGCGCATTTTCGAGACATACAAAAGAGAGCATTCGGAAAGATTGGTCCAAAGGGGGTGCACTGAGTGGGGATCTGCGAGGTCGGCAGCGGGCATGGGTGGGCCACGCGAACGCTTGCGACATAACTGTGGCCACGGTGATCCGAGTTTGACACCAGAGGGTGGCGGGCATATGGTTTTGCGCAACACAAAGTTGAAATCGGAAATTCCCGCTTGACAAGCTCAGTACCGCGGGAAGAGAATCGCGGCCACTTCGCCTCTCACTGGCTGCGTCCCCAGACTTTGTCAAGGCAAGGCAGATTCGAAAACGACACAAACGGTGGAGAGATGTTCACAAAAACAAAAGTGATGTTCTCCCTTGTTGCGCTCTTGGTGGCCGGTATGGCCGTAATACTTGAGGCCCAGTTTACGGCAACTGACCCGGGAGTGCGCGGCGGGGCGCCGGGGGCCGGTGGAGCGATCCCGGGCTTGACCTTCAAGGAAAGCAAGTTTTTTGATGCAGGTTTGGACGCCTTCCAGGAAGTGGATTCTGTAAGCGGAACGATACCCGGCACGGGAAGCGGACTTGGGCCGCGATTCAATTCGGATAGCTGCGCAAGCTGCCATGCGCAACCCACCGTCGGCGGAACGAGTCCGTTTGTGAATCCTGTAGTGGAGGTCGCGACGAAAGCTGGCGCCACCAACATGGTTCCATTTTTCATCATCATCGACGGGCCGGTACGCGAAGCGCGATTCAAGCGTAACCCGGACGGCACGCGCGATGGCGGCGTGCATAATCTTTACACCATCAGTGGGCGGTCGGACGCGTCCGGCTGTAACATCACCCAGCCGGACTTCAACGCTGCCTTCGCAGCCGAGAACTTGATCTTCCGTATCCCGACGCCTGTATTTGGTGCGGGTCTGATTGAAGCCATCCCAGACTCCACGATCATCGCAAACAAGAACGCCAACCTTACAGCGAAACAAGCGCTGGGAATTTCCGGCCACGAGAACAGAGAAGGCAATGCCGGCACGATCACTCGAATCGGGTGGAAGGCACAGAACAAGTCGCTAGAGATTTTTTCGGGCGAAGCGTACAACGTCGAACAGGGCGTAACCAACGAGCTGTTCCAGAACGAGCGCGATGAGACTTCCACGTGCCTTTTCAATGGAATCCCTGAAGACCATACCAATTTCGATCTCACACAGCCCCAAAAAGTATCCAGCGACATAGTGAACTTTGCGAACTTCATGCGCTTCCTTGCGCCACCGGCTGCTGCTTCCGATACGTCGTCCACCCTCCGGGGTCGCACATTGTTTTACCAGATCGGCTGTGCGTTATGCCACACGCCATCCCTTACGACGAGCACGTCCTCAAGCGCCGCGCTCAGTAACAAACAGGCCAAACTCTTCTCCGATCTGCTAGTCCATCACATGGGACCGGGCCTCGCTGATGACATCGTACAAGGCAACGCCGGACCGGATGAGTTTCGTACGGCACCCTTGTGGGGATTAGGTCAACGTATCTTCTTCCTGCACGATGGACGAACGAAAGACCTTGTGCAGGCGATTCAGGCGCATGCGAGTCGCGGTCACGCCCAGTTTCCTCCGTCGGAAGCCAATGCCGTTATCGCTTACTTTAATTCACTCTCAGAGACACAGAAGCAGGATATTCTCAATTTCCTGCGCGGGCTGTAACCCGATATGCGCTGAAGTCAACAACCAGTAGAGTGCACACACTGCTTTCGAATCGCGGATGACGAAAGTCGTCCGCGATTTTTTTCATAAGAGCACACCTAGCCACACGCAGGCGAACGCTCTGAGGAGGAGCAATGCACAACCAAGACCTGATGGAGCCTGTCCTAAACACTTGGCTGTTTCACAATCGGATCGACCTCTATCTGCTCAAGGAATCCCCCATGGAGTCCAACAATTCTTCCAGTACCTTTACGAGCGCTGTATCGCCGTTTGAGATTTTCCGGAAATCGCGTTCAAATGCAGGAGTCGCGAGAACTCGAAACTGACCGGGCATTCCAGCCATTCACTTCTTGGATTTGATTTCGGAAGGGCGCAGTTCGGCTAGAAATTTGCCGGCGTGCCGTGCCTTGCCGCGACGGTACTCGCGGTGGCTCCTCTTGGTCTGATTCTTGAGCGCAGGGTCTTGAAGTTCGAGGTAATCTTCCAGGTCATCCACATTCATGATGCCCGCCACGGGAATGCTCCTTTTCGAGGATGAAATACTCCCGGTTGACATGCACGCGGCGGACGAGTTGTCCGAGGTTGATGCGCGCCCGAGTGAGCGGTATGCGGTGCACAATACTCTTCATGGCTTTTGCCCCCTTGCTGTGATTGCACTAAAATTAATTAATGTTAATCAATGTTGATTATAACGGGAGGTCGAGGGGATGTCAAGTTGCCGGCCCGGCAAAGTCAATCCGCAGCGATTGAGCTCGAATTTCGCCTTTCGAGTGCCGAGTTTCGATTATGGGGGCAGGCCCATGCGGCGCAGCAGGTTGTGGAAGCGAGGGTCAGAGCGGAGGCTTTCGAACTCCAAGTCGCACTTGATGTAGGTGAGGGCGACCGCGCGCTCTTCATAGGCTTTCTCCAACCACGAGAAAGCCTGCTCCTTATCGCCCACTGCGGCGTAGACGCCGGCTATGCTCACCGGCGAGAGAGACTCGCGCTTCGATAGCTTCTTCAACTCATCAAGAAGCCTGGTGGGATCACCTCTTTGTTCCCACGCTGCATAGGCCGGATAGGCCCGCGGGAGAAAGGGCGAGCCTTTCAGTGTGCCCCCGGAGATGTCCATGGACTTTCGAAACTCCGCAACTGCTTCCGCATGCATTCCCTTGTCCCAATAAGCCTCGCCGAGCCCGAGATGCGCAAGCGCGCTGTTCGGGTTCAGTTCCAGCAAGTTGCGGAACTGCTCGATGGCCCGGTTGTACTGGCCGGCACAGGTGTAGATCCCTCCGGCGTTCATTTTTTGCGGAAGGGTGAGCGGGTCCAACTCAATGGCTCGTTGGATTTCTGCGATGGCTTCGTCCAGCTTACCCACCGCCGCCAGGTAGATGGCATATCCCTGATGGGCTTCCGCATAACTGGGATTGAGTTCTATGGCGCGTTTGTATTCTCGTTGCGCCTCTGACCACTGCCAATCGAAGCGGAACATCACATAGGCCAGTGCGGCATGAGCTTCGGCGACCGTATCGTCAATTTGAAGTGCTTTTTCTGCCGCTGCTCGGGATTGTCTGGCGTTGAGCGCGGGGTCGAGGACGCCAGCAAGCCAATAATACGACCTGGCCAGCCCCGAATAGGCCAGCGCATAGTTTGGATCGATCGCGCTCGCTTGCTTGAAGTACTCGATGCCTTTCTGCAGCGACTCGGCTCTCTTTGGTGTGCGCAGGTAATTCCGACCTTCGTTGAAGAAGTAGAGGCCCTTCAGATAGGCTTCTTGGGCCTCGGGATTTACCTGGCGGCTGCTCCCGAGCTTCGCCCTCTGCTGTGGGGTTAACTTCACCCGAATTTCATCCGCAATTGCCTGCGCGATGCGGCTTTGCAATGCCAGCACGTCGTGCAGGTCGCGCTCGTAGCTCTTGGCCCAGAGATGCCGGTCGGTGGGGGCGTGGATCAACTGCACGCTGATGCGCACGCGGTCGCCCTCCCGCGCCACAGACCCCACCACCACCGCGTCCACGTGCAACTCGCGCGCAATCTCCGGCAGTGGTTTCTTCGCTCCTTTGTACTGCATCACGGAGGTTCGCGAAATCACGCGAAGGGCGCCGATCTGGGCTAAGTCCATGATCAGCGCCTCGGTCATGCCGTCGGCGAAGTAGTCTTGCCCGGGGTCACGCGAGAGGTTTTCGAGTGGAAGTACGGCCAGCGATTCGATCCGCGGCGCGCCCGGTCGGCCCATGAAACGCTCCCGCCAGCCGCCCACGTTCCAGCCCACCAGCATGCCCGCGAGCGCCACAAG
>JBASRK010000065.1:0-3081 GCA_049273775.1 Candidatus Acidiferrales bacterium | reverse complement strand
GATAGGCTGGGCGTGGACATTGCGCGCGCCGGGAAAGATGGAAGTGCCGGTATGGACCATCACCGGCAAGCCGATCGACTGCGCGCGCTCGTAGACCGCCGCGAGCGGCCCCAGGCCGTCGCGGTAGGCGTTGGGCGCAAAGAGCTGGTGCGACGGGTGCACTTTCAGCCCACGGATGCCCATCTTTGCTAGGCGGTCCACCTCGGCGCCGGCATCGGCGACGTACTTCGGGTGCACCGAGCCAAAAGCGATCAGGCGCTCGGGCGCGACGCCGCAGTAGCGCGCAACCCAGTCGTTGACCTCGGGGGTGGAGCCGATGACGTCGGGGCTGACGTAGTTGATCAGCCCGGCACGCTCGATGCCCGCGTCATCGAGAAACTTCAGGAAAGCGGCCGGGTCGGCGGAAAACCGCTCCAGGTCGGCATAATTGCTGCGGTCGCGTTTGATCACCTCCAGCACCGCCGGCTTGAGCATGTCCAGCCGCGGGACATGAATGTGAATATCGATGACACGGATCACGGTGGTTCATCCTTCAATCCGCGGGAGGGCGCCCGGGTTCGCCGTTGCGCTCTGCCCGGCTCGGCTCGCGCTGGTCTTCCAGGATGCCGTCTAAATTCCTACAGAGAATGTGCGAATGACGAGGCAGTCTTTCCAGATACCTGCGCGCTTCCAGAAATTTCAAGCGGGATGACTCATCGCCTGGAACGCGCAGATCATCGGGTACTCGATTCATCCAATACGTGCGCGCCTCCGGCACGAAATCCTTGATCAAGTCCAGTTCCGTTGGGTCATTGTCAACCACCGCCGTCCTCTGCTCTGCCCTCTTCGCTTGTTCCTCGATCAGCCCGGCCTTTCCACCCTGCACCCCGGTAAAGAACATGTCATTGAAGTAGCCATCGAGACCGGAAGCCGTCACCTTATAATGTTGCCATTCGGGGTTGCCAAACGACAGCAGGTACAGACGCGCGCTGTTTTTCTTCGCCGGCTGAAGAAAGGGCATAACATCCGGGAAAACATACCGTCTCAGATCCGAAAAGGAGTTCCGGAGGACCTGTTTCATCTCCTCCAGCGGGATTAGCCTCCCTGACCGGCGAGAAACCTCCTCGGCGTGCTTGTCGAGAGAATAGCCCGCCGGCCATACAGCGGAATAGCTTAGCTCCCAATCCGTCGCGTCAATCCCAAAGCGAAGGAACGCAGCTCTTACATCCACGTGGAAAAACTGGTCCGTGTTGAACAGCGTGTGATCGAAATCGAGGAAATAGGCCGCATTCGATGAATGCATATTCCGGCTTCGTCCAATCAGAGAGCAGGGTCAGATTGTATAGCATCCCGGCTTGCGAAGCTGCCACGGTTCGACCTCGCCGCTGAACAGCTTTCCGCGGACGGTATGGTGCTCAGTGCGAGTCGCTTATCCCCAGTCCTCCTTTGCGGACGAGGGAAACCCACAAGTCCGTCCAGAGGGAGACAACTTGGAGTGCCCGGGGTGGGAGTCGAACCCACACGTCCTCTACAGGACAGGGGATTTTAAGTCCCCAGCGTCTGCCATTTCGCCACCCGGGCGTAGTGTCTGCAAGCCTAGCGTCACAAACGAATTACTGCAAGACCGACGATTCAACTGGCTGCTGCTCAAGACTGCTGGTGTCGGTAGTGGTGTCGGTTGGACTCTCAGAAGGCGCGTCCAACCGCTCCACGGCGGCAAGGGTGTGCTTCGGGGCCAAGTGGGAATACCGGACCGTCATGGCAATCGTCTTATGCCCTAGAAGCTCCTGCGCGGTTCGGATGTCCACCCCAGCCATGACAAGGCGGCTGGCGAACGTGTGCCGCAGACAGTGCCAGCTAAAGGCGCTCAAACCCGCATCCCACACGGTAGGCTCAAACCAGCGCCGAGGCTCGGTCACCCCGCCACAAACAAACTCAGAGCCTGCATTCCGCTGGCGTAACGCTTCGAGTGCCCTCAGCGCCGCCTGATTGAGCGGGACGTGCCGAGCCGCACCGTTCTTGCTGCGCGGAACCGTCAGGCTCCGCCGCATGAGTGAGACATCCTCCCAGCGCAAGCCGTACTGCTCGCTCAGGCGAAGGCCGGTGTTGAGCGATAGCGTGAGTTCCGGCAAGTGCTCCGGGTACTTGGCTTCGATTGCAGCACGCAAGGAAGTCTCTTCCTCGGGCGACAGAAACCGGATGCGTACATTGTCTTCGAGACGGTGAGGCACCAGCCGGGCCGGATTTTCTTTCGCCTTGCCATTGCGGATCGCCAGCCGGTAGGTGAGCGAGAGTAAGGCACGGTAACGGTTGGCCGTTGCCGGAGACCAATCCTGCTGCTCGAAGCGCCGCTCTTGCTCTATCCGAGCGGGCGCAGGCCAAACCCAAACCGATAAGCCGTTCTTCGGCTACCGAAGCGGCGCTTGCGTTCCTAGACGCGATTGAACAGGTCAGACAGGCTCTTCCTCCAATGCTTCGATCTTGCGGCGAGCTCGTTGGGAGCAGACATAAGCCGCAGTGCCCGCCAGAGCACGGACCACCTCCCGGGCTGGCTGGCGTTGGCTCCCACCAGGGTCCCATCCACGGCCACGTTCCGTCCTTCTACCAAGCCTGCCTCCAGACAGCGCCGCACTATCTCTTCAAACATCTCGCGAAACACTCCCGACTGCCGAAAGCGCCCGTGGCGGTTCTTGGAGAACGTGGAATGATCGGGAATCTCTTGCTCAAATCCCAGCCGGGTGAACCAGCGATACGCCAGATGCATGCGCACTTCATCCATCAGGCGCCGCTCGCTGGTGATCCCGTAGAGATAGCCCACCAACAACAGGCGCAGTAGCACCTCAGGATCAATCGAGGGTCTTCCGATCGGGCTGTAAAAGTTTTTCAGCCGCTCCCGGACAAAGCGGAAATCCACATAGCGATCGATCAGTCGGAGCAAGTGGTCTTCGGGAATCTGGTCCTCTAAGCGGAAGTAGTAGAACATCTCTAACGAAGCCGGCCGTGTCAAGAATCTCTGGCTTTGCTTTTTGCTCCTCCTCAGCACACCCGTGCAGCTGCGCAGAAGCGCCTTTTTCTTTGGCGGATGCCTCCGTCGCTCCCGAT
>JBASRK010000055.1:0-1645 GCA_049273775.1 Candidatus Acidiferrales bacterium | reverse complement strand
CATGAAAAGCTGCTCGACCTGCAGCCCGCCGGCTTCCCACCACGCGATGCCCACCAGGAAGGCATAAGTGCCCGTGCCGCCGGCCAGGCCTGTGGTTTCGGTGTCAAGGAAAAGCCATTCGGCAGGGTCGGCCAGACGCTCGCGCGCAGCGGCGGTGTGCCCCGCCTGGTCGGAGAAGAGCAACCGCAGGGCGCCCGTTGCGGGCGCGCAGGGCTCGGGCGAGGAGAACCACTGGCGGACCACTAGGTGTTCGCCGTAGCGGTTGCGGCCCACCGCGGCGCCGAGCAACTCCGCCAAGGTGTCAGTCCCCGGCGACGCCTGGGTTCCGCGAACAGGCGCCTCCAGAGGCGCGCGCTTTCGCGGGGGCTTCAGTGCCGCGATGCGATCGAACTTGTCTTCTCGGAGCAAACTCAATTTAGAACCTCAGATAAGCCACTGAAGCACAGAGGAGCCCTTTTCTATTTCCCGTTTTCTGGTTTTCTCCCTGCCTCTGTGTCTGGGTGGCATTCCTCACTACCCGCCCAGGCGATCGAGAATTGTCAGCGCAGCTTCCTTGGCGCGCTCGCCTTTTTCGCCGGCCGGACCGACGCACGATGGACACCCCTTCTCGCACGGGCAGGCGGCGATCAACTCGCGAGTCCTGCGCACCAGCACGTCGTGTACGCCGTAGAGCGGCTCCGAAAAGCCGATGCCGCCCGGATAGGCGTCGTAGAGGTACAGGTTCGGCTCAAAAAACTCCTTCATCTCATCAAGGCCGCGGCTCGCTGATTCTTCCCAGGCGGTTTCGATATTGGCCGATGGCGCACGCTCGCCGATAGCAGTGCCCAGGTCGCGGCGGTCGCACATCAGCAGCAGCGTGGCCACCGACTCGAGCGCATAGAGCAAGCCGAACATGCCGTTCTGCCGCTCGCTGATGGTGAACGGGAGCGACTCGAGCAGGGGCCGCTCGAGCGTGACCCAGTACGCCGTGGTGTGCATCTCGTTTTCGGGCAGCTCGAGCTTGCCAGCGCCGACGTTTTCGTTGGTGAAAAACTTGATCTTCTTGAAACCGACCACCTGCGAGCGCACCAGGACGTCGCCGTGGGCGCGGGCCGCGGGTCCGGCGGCGCGGCACTGCCCGGCGACCTCCAGCACGCGGACCTGTGTGTAGCGAATGGCGTCGGTGAAGTAGTCTACATCCACGCGCTTTACGTAGGCCTTGCGTTCGGCGAAGTCGAGCCGCTCGACGTGGTACTGCTGGCCCTGATGGAGATAAATGGCCTTGGGGTGCACGATTGTCAGCGCGCTCGCGAAATCCACCTCGCCGATCACCTCGGGCTCGCCGGTGATTTCAATGATGACGAAGTTGTCCGAGGTCACCGAGCGCAGGCTGATGGCATCGGCCGGGTAGGCCTCCTGCGTCCAGTGCCAGTGGTCGCTGGTGCGGTGGAGGAAGCCCGCCTCAGCCAGCCGCTCGCACAGCGCCGTCAGGTCTACCTCGCCGAATCTTTCTCCGGCGGCCAGAGGCAGCTCGAATGCGGCGCACTTGAGGTGGTTGACCAGGATTTCCAGATTGTCGGGCTGGATAAAGGCGTGCTCGGGCGAGCGGCCAAAGAAATAGTCGGGGTGCTTGACGATGAACTGATCGAGCGGCGCGGAGCTGGCC
>JBASRK010000033.1:0-13792 GCA_049273775.1 Candidatus Acidiferrales bacterium | reverse complement strand
ACGGCATCAAAGCGCTGGAGGAGTGGCTGGCCGACCAAGGTGTCAAGAACATCAAAAATGTCAACGACCGGCTGAGCGCGGCCAAGCCGTGGTTTGCCTTTTACGGCGCCGCCTCAGCTGCTGCATTGAGCTAGGCGCAGGGCGATGTGATTTTGAGGCCCGCATGTCGGGGCCGAAGAATCCCCCCGTTCATTACTATCGGCCGCTGGCAGCAAGGAGATGCTTCGATCGCCTTCGCGACCGCAGCATGACAATCGCGGAGTTACTCCGATGGGGACGATCAGCCGATCCACGAAACCGACCGCGCGCACCCACGTCCTCGAGGTCAAGACCACGCGGCGCACCGAACTGGTGGATATCACCGCCGAGGTGCAGAAACGCGTCGCTGCCTCGGGCGTCGGCCACGGAATTTGCCAGCTCTACGTGCCGCATACGACCGCCGGGCTTACCATCAACGAAAACGACGATCCCGATGTCGCCCGCGATATCGAGGCGGCGCTCGACCGCCTGGTGCCCCGGGACGGCCACTATCGGCACCGGGAGGGCAACGCTGACGCGCACATCAAGTCCACGCTCACCGGGGTTTCGCAGGCCGTGCCCATTGAAGGCGGGCGGCTCGCGCTGGGCCGCTGGCAGGCCATTTTCTTCTGCGAATTCGATGGCCCGCGCCAGCGCCGTGTCCACGTCAAGATCCTCTCCGACCCCGCCGAATAATCTCTGCGCTCTCCGCGCCTCTGCGGTATTCTTTTTGTGTCCATGAACGTCGGCATCTACATCCAGGTCCCGTTCTGCCAGACCAAGTGCACCTACTGCAATTTCCATACGGGAGTGTTCGCGCATAGCCTCTACGATCCTTACGCGAGTGTCGTCTGCCGCGAACTGGCTGAGCGCGCGGCGCTCTACGGCGATGCAGACGCGGCTCTGGAAGCCAACTTTACAGTGGACACCGTATACATCGGTGGCGGTACGCCGAGCCTCCTCACCTCTGCAACCCTGGCGCGCATCCTCGACGCGGCGCGAGTCAGCTTCCGCTGCCGGTTCGAAGAGGTCACGCTCGAAGCCGACCCGGAAACGGTGACGCCTGAGAAAGCCGCCGCCTGGCGCGCAGCGGGGATCAACCGCGTCAGCCTCGGCGCGCAGTCATTCAGTGATGCCGAGCTTGTTGCCGCCGGCCGGATGCATCGCAGCGCCGATATCTCTGCGGCAACGCGCGCTCTGCGCGATGCGGGCATCGCCAACATCGGCTTCGACTTGATTGCCGGACTGCCGCATCAGACGGCCGAAAGCTGGGAGGATTCGCTTAGGCAACTCCTCGGCCTGCGGCCCGCGCATGCATCCATCTACCTGCTCGAGATTGACGAGGGCAGCCGGCTGGGCAGGGAAGCTCTGGCCGGCGGATCTCGCTATAGCGCGGATCGCCTTCCGAGCGATGACGCTATGGCCGGATTCTACGAAGCTGCCTGCACGCTCCTGGTCCAGCATGCCTATGAGCATTACGAGATCTCTAACTGGGCGTTGCCGGGCTTCCGCTCACGACACAACGTGAAATACTGGCGGCGCGAGCCATACCTCGGCTTTGGCGCCGGGGCGCACTCGTTTGACGGTCGCGAGCGCTGGGCGAATGTGCACGATCCCGCCGCCTATGTCGCTGCGATCGAAACTGGCCGCTTGCCGGTGGAGCAGCGCCAGCGGGTCACGCCGGCGCAGGCGCTCGAAGAGGAGCTCTTCCTCGGCCTGAGGCAACTGGAAGGAATCGAACTGGACCGTATCGAGAAGCAGTACAATGCCAACCTGCGGCCGCGATTTGAGCGCCTACGCGAGGCAGGCCTTGTGGAGTTCGACGGCACGCGGACGCGGCTGGCGGCGTCGCGGTTGACGGTCGCCAACGAAGTGTTTGTCGAGTTGCTTGGTTAGCGACGTGGAATTCTTCGCAGGGGCACGCGCCGCGGCAGTCGTGCCCGTTAGTGGAGGAAGCGGACAGATGCCGTGAGAGGGAGCGGATCGTGCTGGGAGGTTCAGCAACGCAACGTATGCCCGAGGACTACGCAACGCCCAAGGCCGACGTGGTCGTGGACTTGCGCAGCGACACGGTAACCAAGCCGACGCGCGAGATGCGTCGCGCTATGGCTGAAGCCGAGGTTGGTGACGACGTTTACGGCGAAGACCCGACCGTCAACCGCCTGCAAGCTCGCGCCGCGGAGATTTTCGGGCGCGAGGCGGCACTGTTCGTTCCTACCGGTTCGATGGGCAACCTGATCTCCGTCAAGGTGTGGACGCACCACGGGAACGAAGTGATCTGCGAGGAGCGCGGGCACATCAACCAGTACGAACTGGCTTCGATGTCCGCCATTGCCGGGTGCATGCCGCGGACAACATCGGCACCCGACGGCATCCTTTCCTGGGAACTTATCGAGCCGCTGATCCGGCCAAAGATTTACTACCGCGCCCAGACGGCCCTGATTTCACTCGAAAATACACACAACATGGCCGGCGGCTCGGTCTATCCGCCCGAAACCGTTGAAGAGATCTGTGATCACGCCCATGCCGGCGGGCTGCCGGTGCATCTGGACGGCGCGCGCATCTTCAACGCCGCGGTCGCGCTCGGCCGGAGCGTGGCCGAACTAACCCACAAGTGTGATTCGGTGATGTTCTGCCTCTCGAAGGGGCTGGGAGCGCCGGTGGGCTCGATGCTGGTGGGGTCGCGGGAGTTTATCGAGAAGGCCCACGTCTACCGGAAACTGTTCGGCGGCGGCATGCGCCAGGTAGGCGTGCTGGCCGCCGCGGGGCTGGTTGCGCTGGAGACCTCGCCGCAACGCCTGAGCGAGGACCACGGAAATGCGCGCTACCTTGCCGAAGGCCTCGCCCAAATCCCCGGGATCTCGGTGGACCCGAAGAAGGTGCAGACCAACATCGTCATTTTCGACGTCCGCGGCACCGGCCGCACCGCTGGCGAGCTCTGCGCCGAGCTGGCCATGCGAAAGGTGCTGGCCGGACCCACCGATAAGTTCGCCATCCGCATGGTCACCCACTGCGACGTGGACCGCGCCGCGATCGCCCGCGCCCTGGCCGCCCTCCGCGAGATCACTCGGGCCTGAGGCACTGCGCCCAAGAAAAATCGGGGGCGAACTCCGTTTCCGGCAGTGTGGTTGTGAGGAGGTTTCATAGGTATACTTGTCGGCCTGCTGCGGCGGACGTCACAGTAAGGGAACCAATACCTGGAGGTCTTACGATTCATACATAAACCTTGCGCAGCGCAATGGTTTAAGCGAAGGGAATATCGCTGTGATGCAAACGAAACCGTCTGGTGGTGGCTCGCTTTCGGTCGTTCTCTTCGGCCTGGTCTGTTTGCTCGTTTCTGCATTGCCGGTGCGCAGCCAGCAAGGAGCCGGCGCGGCGGTTGGGCCGGTTGAGCTGCGAGCGCTGGCGCAGGAATTCTTCGTTTGGCGTGCGGTCACGCAGCCGGCCACCACCGATGATGTCAACCGCGTCGAGCGGCCCGACGGCTGGGTGCCCGACGTTTCGCCGGAGGCGCTGCTCGGCGAGCAGCAAAAACTCGACGCGTTTCGCCGGCGGCTGGAGTCGCTCGAGCCGCAATCCTGGCCCCTTGCAGGTCGAGTGGACTACCTGCTCGTGCGCGCGGCCCTCGAGCGCGTTGACTGGGAGCTCAACGTGCTCCGCTCGGCGCGTCGCAATCCCAATTTCTATGTGGACCAGACGCTCGGTGTCGTCTTTGAGACCCTGGTCCAGCCGCCGCCGTTCAGCGAGGCGCGCGCGCGAAACCTCATTCTGCGGCTCGAGTCCTTCCCAGACACGTTGCGGCACGCGCGCACGAACCTGACCGACGGCGCCGCGCCGTTCGCGGATGCCGCCCTGGAGCGGCTCGAGCGCATCCGCGAGAGGTTTTCGAACTTGCAGAAAGCACTCGCGCCGCTTTTACCCGAAGGACAGCGCGGGCGCTTCGGCGCCGCGAGCACAACTGCTGCAGTTGCGCTGGAACAGTACGCTGCTTGGCTCCGACAGGTGAGGCCCCGGATGGGAACCAGCGTAGCGGTGGGCCGCGACGCTTACGAGCATTTCCTGAATCGTGTGGCGCTCGTGCCGTATTCGAGCGATGAGATCTTGCGCATGGGGGAACTGGAATGGAACCGGTCGGTGGCGTTCGAAGCCTACGCGCGGCAGCGCAACAAGGATCTCCCCCCGCCAAAGCTCTTCCGCAGCTCAGCCGAACAAGTGGCCGCCGCGAACACGCAAGAGGAGGCCATCCGCCGGTTTCTGGTGGAGAAGGGCATCCTCGACGTGCCCGGCTGGATGGGCAACTACCGCAAGATGAAGACGCCGGAGTACCTAGCGGCGCTGGAGTACCCAGGCGTGCTGGACGACCTCACTTCACCGTCGCGCCTCGGCCAGGATTCGGTGAGCTACATTCCCGAGCCATCGCCAAATCTCTCGTTCTGGGGACTCGCCTCCGCTCGAGACGCGCGACCTCTCACCGTCCACGAGGGCGTGCCGGGTCACTTCTTTCAACTGGCGCTCTCCTGGGCCCAGCCTGACGTCATCCGCCGGCACTACTTCGACTCCGGCCCGATCGAAGGCATCGGCTTTTATGCCGAGGAGCTCATGTTGCAGTTCGGGCTGTTCGACGACGCGACTCGCTCGTTCGAGATCGTCTACCGCTACATGCGCCTGCGGGCCGTGCGTGTCACGGTGGACATCAGAATGGCCCGCGGTGAATTCACCCTTGACGATGCGGCGCGCTACCTTGCCGCCACAGTTCCCATGGACGAGACCACGGCCCGCGACGAAGCCGTCTTTTTCGCTTCCAACCCCGGCCAAGCGATCAGCTACCAGGTTGGCAAACTGCAGATCTTGCATTTCCTCGCTGATGCTCGCACGGCCGAGGGCCGAAAGTTCGACCTGAAGGCGTTTCACAATTCGCTCTGGCAAAATGGCAACGTGCCCATCGCGCTCCAGCGCTGGGAAACGCTCGGCCTCGACGACGAAATCCGCAAGCTCTGGTAGTCCTGCGGTGATGATGCACGGCAACCAGTGCCCGCATTGAAACAGGAACCCACCTCTGCCGTAACCACCTCGCCGCCGGCTGGCTTCCGCGGTTGTTCGGGACGCTTGGCGATGTGATATAAATTAGTGTCTGCCTGAGGATATTTTTTCTAGACCGGGCGAGGTCTTGTGGATTTTTCGCTGACCGACGAACAGCAGCAGCTGCGTCGCACAATCCGCCAGTTCGCCGAGTCGGAGATCGCTCCGCATGTCATGGAGTGGGACGAGGCCTCACAGTTTCCTTCCGAGATCATCCCCAAGCTCGCCGAGATGGGTCTGCTGGGCGTCATTTTCCCCGAAAAATACGGCGGCGCGGGCTTGGGTTATATCGACTACGCCATCGCCATCGAGGAGCTTTCGCGGGTGGATGGCTCGATCGGCCTGATCGTCGCCGCGCACACATCGCTCTGCACCAACCACATTTACAAATTCGGCGGCGAAGAGCAGCGCAAGAAGTACGTGGTGCCGCTGGCGCAGGGGAAAAAGCTCGGCTGCTGGTCGCTGACCGAGCCGGAGGCCGGATCCGATGCCGGCGGGACGCGCACTGTCGCCGAAAAGCGGACCGACTGCTGGGTGCTCAACGGGGCGAAGACGTTCACCACCAACGGCCATTACGCCGATGTCTGTGTGGCCATGGCTCTCACTGACCGGTCGAAAGGCTCGCACGGCATCTCCGCGTTCATTTTGGAGAAGGGCACGCCCGGCTTCCGCCCCGGCAAGAAAGAAAACAAGCTGGGGATGCGCGCCAGCGCCACCTCGGAGGTGGTCTTCAGTGACTGCCGCGTCAAGGCCGAGCAACTCCTGGGGCAAGAAGGTGAAGGCTTCATCAACAGTCTCCAGGTCCTCGACGGCGGGCGCATCTCCATCGCGGCGCTGGCGCTGGGGATGGCCCAGGGGGCGTACGAGGCCGCGGTGAAGTACGCCAAGCAGCGCAAGCAGTTCGGCAAGGCCATCAGCGAGTTCCAGGCCATCCAGTTCAAGCTCGCCGACATGGCCACCCAGATCGAAGCGGCGCGCCTGCTCGTCTATCACGCCGCCTGGCTCGCGGACCGGCCGGGGGCGCGCTTCACCAAGGAGTCGAGCATGGCCAAGCTCTATGCCAGCGAGGTGGCTGTGCGCGTGGCCAACGAGGCGGTGCAGGTCTTCGGCGGCTACGGCTTCGTGAAGGACTACCCGGCCGAAAAATATTATCGCGACGTCAAGCTCTGTACCATCGGCGAAGGCACCAGCGAAATCCAGCGAATGGTCATCGCCCGGCAAATCCTGGGCAAGAAATAGCGAACCGGTCCTGGTGTTCAGGTACCCGGGTCATGGTTGGGGGAGCTTCTTTTCCCAGTTTTCGCTTGCATCTGCGTTGATCTGTGTTTATCTGTGGTTTCCGTTTTGCAGCTATGGCGATTGCCGTGGACAACTGGGCCGAACAGGTTCGCGCTGGCGACGTGCGCGCCATATCCCGCGCCATCACTGCCATCGAAAACCACGACCCCCAGGCCGAGCAGATCCTGCGGCAGTTGTTTCCCTCGACCGGGCAGGCCTATCTGCTGGGGGTCACCGGGGCTCCCGGGACAGGCAAGAGTACCCTGGTCGATCGCCTGGCGGCCTTTTACCGGCGCGAGCAGCAGACCGTCGGCATCATCGCTGTGGACCCCACCAGCCCGTTCACAGGCGGCGCCATCCTGGGCGACCGCATCCGCATGCAGGGCCACGCCACCGACGCCGGCATTTACATCCGCTCGATGGCGACACGAGGCTTCCTCGGCGGCCTGGCTCGGGCCACCGGCGATGTCGCGCTGCTGCTCGACGCCGCGGGCAAACAGGTGGTGCTGATCGAAACCGTGGGGGTCGGCCAGGACGAAATCGATATCGTACGCCTGGCGGACTGTACTCTGGTGGTGCTCGTGCCAGGTTTCGGCGATGACGTGCAGAACATGAAGGCGGGACTGATGGAGATCGGCGATATTTTCGTGATCAACAAGGCCGACCGCGAAGGCGCCGAAAGGCTCGAGCAGCAACTCCACGCCATGCTGCAGCTCGTACCCGAGCGCGGGGGCTGGAAACCTGTGGTGGTCCGCACGGTCGCCACCGAGAATAAGGGCATCGACGCGCTGGCCTGCGCCGTCGCCGATTTTCGCCGGCAGTTTCAAGCCAGCAGTGAGCGCGAGGCAAAAAAGATCGCCCATTGGAAGGAGCGCCTGGTGGATTTGCTCGAAGCCCGCCTGCTCGAGCGCGTCCTGGGCGATGTCCGCGGCGAGCGAGCGTTGGCAGAGCTCGCAGCAGAAGTGGCCGCTCGAAAAAAAGATCCCTATGCGGCGGTGAGCGAGGTCCTAGCTCGAGCGGGAATCAAGTAGCTGGCCAGCCGCCGCGCGCTGGGGCCGAAATTCGGAGGGACAATGAAGCTTGGCGACCTGGAATTCCACTTGCTGACCGACGGCACCTTTCGCCTGGACGGCGGTGCCATGTTCGGGGTCATTCCGCGGCCGCTCTGGGAGCGCAAATTGCCGCCCGACGAGCGCAATCGCGTCACGCTGGCGATGAACTCGCTCCTGGTCCGTTCGGCAGGAAAGTGGATTCTGATCGAAACCGGTGCCGGCGACAAATGGGACGCCAAGGGCCGCGACATTTTCGCCTTCGAGGGCGGCCGGCTGCCCGACAAGCTGCTGGCTCGCGGTATCCACCTCGAGGATATCGAGCTGGTCATCAACACGCATCTGCATTTCGATCATTGTGGGTGGAATACGCGGATGATGGACGGCAAGCTCGTGCCCACATTCTCCAAGGCGCGCTACATCGTCCACGCCGGCGAGCTCGATCATGCAAAGCGCCCCACCGAGCGCGACCGCGCCAGCTACATCCCCGACAATTTCCTGCCCATTGAAGCTGCCAGCAAGTGGTGGCTGCTCGAAGGCGACCGCGAAGTAGCTCCGGGCGTGGAGCTGATCTGCGTGCCCGGCCACACGCGCGAGATGCTGTGCGTGCGGCTGTCGGGCGGCGGCAAGACGGCCTTCTTCTTTGTGGACCTTGTGCCCACCGCGGCGCACCTGCCCTTCCCGTGGATCATGGGATTCGATCTCTACCCGCTCACCACGCTCGAGAATAAGAAAAAATGGATTCCAGAGGCAGCGCGGGAGGGCTGGCTCGTTATTTTCGCCCACGATGCTAACATGCCCGCGGCATACCTGCGCGAGCAAGACGGCCGATATGAGGCCGAGCCGGTTGTGATCGACTGACTTGTGCTTGACCCCAGTGCCGATCATGCTGGCGGCTCAAATCTGACAGCGGAGTACTCCGAAACGAGTGAAGATGGCCAGGAAGAAACAGCCAAGAGGCGCGGGGAGAGTGGCAGCAGCTCGCATCGGCATCATCGGCGGCAGCGGGCTATACTCGATGCCCGGAATCACCGATGCCCGCGAACGGCGCATCCGCACGCCGTTTGGCGACCCGTCGGACGCCTTCGTAATCGGCACGCTCGAAGGGAAGCGCGTGGCGTTTCTGGCGCGCCATGGGCGGGGCCACCGCCTGCTGCCGTCGGAGATCAACTATCGCGCCAACATCTATGCGCTGAAGCTGCTGGGGGTCGAGCGCATCGTCTCGGTCAGCGCCGTGGGCTCGCTCAAAGAAGAGCTGCAGCCGATGGAATTCCTCATCCCCGACCAGTTCTACGACCGCACCCGCCTCCGGGCCAGTACGTTTTTCGGCCGGGGTTTGGTGGCGCACGTAACGTTTGACAAGCCCACCTGCGCGCAGCTTTCCGCGGTGCTTGCCGAGGCTTGCGACCGCGCCCGGGTAAAGGTACACCGCGGCGGTACCTATATTTGCATCGAAGGGCCGCAGTTTTCGACGCTCGCCGAAGCGCACGTCCACCGGCAATTGCGCTTCGATGTGATCGGCATGACCAACGTGACCGAAGCCAAGCTCGCCCGGGAGGCGGAGATCTGCTACGCCACCATCGCCATGATCTCTGACTACGACTGCTGGCACCCGCAGCACGACGCGGTAACCGTCGCCCAAATCATCGACAACCTGAACCGCAATGCCGAAAACGCGCAGAATGTCATCCGCGAAGCCGTGCGCGCCATGCCGGCCGGGCGCTCCTGCAAGTGCGGCTCGGCGCTGGCACACGCCATTGCCACCGACCGCGCCTGCATCCCCGCGGCAACGCGCCGGCGCTTGGCGGCGCTGGTTGGAAAATACCTCTCTTAGGGAGACCTGCCGAAATGTCCTTGCTCGTGGTCGGTTCGGTGGCCTTTGACGCGCTGGAAACTCCCTTCGGCAAAGTTGAGCGCACCCTCGGCGGCGCGGCCACATATTTTTCCGTCGCGGCGAGCTTTTTCACGCAGGTCAATC
This sequence comes from Candidatus Acidiferrales bacterium, assembly GCA_049273775.1. GTDB lineage: Bacteria > Acidobacteriota > Terriglobia > Acidiferrales > UBA7541 > JBASRK01. The sequence goes on along the minus strand of JBASRK010000033.1, from coordinate 4,390 downwards.
TGGTCGGGGTGGTCGGCGATGACTTCACCGCCCGCGAGGCTGCCATCTTCCGCAACCGGCGGATTGACATTTCAGGTCTGGAGCGCGCGTCGGGCAAGACCTTCTTCTGGTCTGGGCGTTACACCGACAATCTGAATGACCGCGTAACGCTCGCCACCGATCTCAACGTCTTCGCCGATTTCGCCCCCAAGCTGCCGCCCTCCTACCGCGACTCCTCCTACATCTTCCTGGCCAACATTGACCCGACGCTCCAGCGCTCCGTCCTCTCGCAGGTGCGCCGCCGGCCGCGGCTGGTGGCGCTCGACACCATGAACTACTGGATCGAGCGCACGCCGGCCGAGTTGCGCAAGACACTGCGGCACGTTCAGGTATTGATGATCAATGATTCCGAGACGCGCCAGCTCTCGAGCGAGCACAACCTGTTGCGTGCCGCCCGCCACATCTTCCGGCTCGGACCGCGGACGCTGGTGATCAAGCGCGGCGAGCACGGCGCGATGATGGTGCACGCCCGCTCGGTCTTCAGCGTTCCTGCCTTCCCGCTGGACGAGGTACGTGACCCGACGGGCGCCGGCGACAGCTTTGCCGGCGGCTTCATGGGCTATTTGGCCAGCGAGGGCAGCACCGGCGATGCGGCGCTGCGCCGGGCGATGGTCTATGGTTCGGTGATGGGCAGCTTCGCCGTGGAACACTTCGGCTTGGACCGCCTGCGCCGGTTGACTCGCGCTGAAATCCGCGCCCGCGCACGACATCTCTGGCGCATCACTCGCTTCCGGCTCTAGGGAGTACGATCCAATCCGACGGGGGGCCCGATGCATTCAGACCTGACAAGATTCTTCATCTATCGTTTGCTGCTGGCGGCGGCGCTCGGCGGGGTTATCGGGCTGGAACGCCAAATTCGCCGCAAGCCTGCCGGCCTGCGCACAAACATGTTCATCTGCATGGGTTCGGCGCTGTTCACTCTGCTCTCCGACCAGATCGCGGTGCGCTTCGGCGACTCCGGCTCGACGCGCATCGTCTCCAACCTGATTCCCGGGATCGGCTTTATCGGCGCCGGCGCCATCATTCGCGAGCGCGGCACCGTCGTCGGCCTTACCACTGCCGCGACCATTTTTGTGGTGGCAAGTGTCGGGATGGCCGTCGGCGCGGGCCTGTGGATGACCGCGATTTTCACCACCCTGGTCATACTGCTCGTCCTGGTCGCGCTGGGCTGGGCGGAAGAGCGCTTCAGCCTGAAGACCCACGAGATGACCTTCCGCCTGACCACGGACAACCTCGACAAGGTGATGGCCGGCGCCCATCAGATTCTCGAGCAGATGAAGGTGGCCATGCAGCATTTCCAGGTCTTCCGTGCCGGATCTGATTTCGTCATCGAGTTCGATGCCGAGGTCAGCCACACGCAGCAGCGCCTGATTTTCGGCAAGTTGTGTGCGCTCGAGGCGCGCTGCGAGGTTGTTCCGGCCGGCCTGCAGCGCGAGTAGCAGTTGGCTGTTGCCTGGAACTCCGCGCTTCGCATTGATTGCTCGGCGACGCGAGGGGACGGAGTTCGAGGGCAGACGCCGTCTCCATTGTATACTTTTGACTTCCTGCGATGCGCACACTTGTCAGGCCGCCCGCGCTGCATCCCGGCGCGCAGATTTACGTTGCCTCTCCCGCCAGCGCTCCCGAATCGGAGCGCCTCGACCGGGGACTGAAGGAGCTGGTGCGGCTCGGCTACCTTACGGCGCGCTACAGCGGCCCCTCTGACGCAGAGGGCTACTTCGCCAGGCCGCTCGAAGACCGCATGGACGAGCTCAAAACGGCGCTCGGCCGGCCGGAGTGGCGCGCCATCTTCTGCTCTCGCGGCGGGTACGGCGCCAATTACCTGCTGGATCCTCTGGACTCCCAGCGATCCACGGCTCCGAAGATCCTGCTCGGTTACAGCGACATCACTTCGCTCGAAATCTTCCTTTGGCAGAAGCACGGGTGGGTGACATTCTATGGTCCGATGGTCGCCGCGGGGTTTGAGGCCGGCGCTGGGGTGGGCTACGACACCGATTCGTTCACCCGTGCGGTGGCGGAGACGCGCAGCGGCTGGTCCGTGCATCTGCAGGCGGAGGCGCTCGTGGCCGGCGATGCGGAGGGAGTGTTGCTGGGCGGTTGTCTGACGCTCGTGGAGGCCACACTGGGCACCCCCTGGGAACTCGACACCGACGGCGCCATCCTCGTGCTCGAGGACCGCGCTGTGAAAGCCTATCAGCTCGACCGTATGCTCATGCACCTGAAGCAAGCGGGCAAATTTGCCGGTGTGCGCGGGATCGTCCTCGGCGAATTTCCCGATTCGCCGCCGGTCGCGGGCGCCCCTGGCCTGCGCGATGTGTCGTGGCGCATCCTCGGGGAGCTCGGCGTGCCCATCGTCTGGGGCGCGGCCGTCGGTCACACGCCGCGTCCGATGCTGACTCTGCCGCTGGGAGTCCGCGCCCGGCTCCGCACTGCGCCTGCCGAGCTCGATATCCTGGAGCCCGCCGTCACCGCATGATTCACGCTCCGCCCATCGAACACATCCACCTGATCGGCATCGGCGGTTCGGCCATGACGCCGCTTGCCGGAATGCTCAAGGAGCGAGGTTACCGCGTCACCGGTTCGGATGCCGGCGTCTATCCGCCCGCTTCGGTGCTGCTCGAGTCGCTCGGCATTCCCTGGAAGAGTGAATTCAGCGTAGACAACTTGAAGCCCGAGCCGGACTTGGTAGTCATCGGGAACGCGCTTTCGCGGGGCAATCCCGAAATTGAATACGTTCTCGACCGCAAGATTCCGTACCGCTCGCTGCCTGAGGTGTTGAAGGAATTGTTCCTTCCTGGCCACACCTCGATCGTCGTTTCCGGCACGCACGGCAAGACCACCACCACCTCGATGCTTGCCTGGATTTTTCATGTCGCGGGGCGACGTCCGAATTTTCTGATTGGCGGCGTTGCGGAGAATTTCGGCCGCAGCTACGGCCTCGGCGGCGGAGAAGAATTCATTCTGGAGGGCGACGAATACGACTCCGCCTTTTTCGACAAAGGCCCGAAGTTCCTCCACTATCGCCCCGACGAGTTGATCATCACCTCGCTCGAATTCGATCACGCCGATATTTATCCCGATCTGGCCGCGATCGAGCTGCAGTTCCGCCGGCTGGTCAACTTGGTGCCTCGCCGCGGGCGCGTGGTGGCCTGGGGCGAAGCGGGTAGCGTGATGCAGAGCGTCGCCGGCGCTTTCTGCACGGTCGAGACCTACGGCCTGGGCGGCGGCACGGACTGGTTGGCCGGCGACCTGGAGCTGATCGAAGGCGTAACGCAGTTCCGCGTCGCCCGGCGAGGCGAAGAGATGGCGCGGGTCCGCCTGCCGCTGGTGGGTCGCCACAACGTGCTCAATGCCCTGGCGGCGATTGCCATCGCCCGCGGCCGCGGCATCGAGCGCGAGGCCCTCGAGCAGGCCCTGGCCAGCTTCCGCAGCGTGCGCCGTCGCCTGGAGATCAAAGGGGAAGCCGGGGGCGTGACCGTGGTGGATGATTTCGCCCACCATCCCACGGCGATTCGCGAGACGCTCGAGGCCGCCCGGGCGCGCTGGCCGGGACGCCGGCTGTGGGCCGCTTTCGAGCCACGCTCGAACACGCTGCGCCGCAAGGTGTTCGAGTCGGCGCTGCCGGCAGCGCTCGCCCGCGCCGACGCTGTGGTGATCGGCCCGGTCAACCGCCCGCATTTGCTGGCAGAGTCCGAGCGACTTTCACCCGAGCGCGTCGCCTCCGGGCTGCGCGCCCTGGGACACCCGGCGCAGGCCTTGGCCTCCGCGGCGGAGATTGCAGCGTATCTCGCCGGCGAGCTCGAGCCGGGCGACGTTCTGGTGGTGATGTCGAACGGAAGCTTTGACGGCTTATGTGAAAAACTCCTCGAGCTTCTGGCGCAGGCCGGCCACGCGCGCCCGCGGGCCGAGTCGCCCGAGCTCAAGCGATGACGCTTCGCCGCGGTGTGATCGCTGCGCGCTGCTTCGCGCTGTTGCTCGTCGGAGTCTTCGCCGAAGTATCGGCGCAGGCCACCATTCGTTACGCCATCTCGGTGGCGCGGCCCGAGCAGCATTTCTTTCACGTAACGATGACGATCCCTGAGGTTGAGAACGAAGTCGTCGTACAATTGCCGGCTTGGAACGCGCTCTACCAGGTGCGCGATTTCGCCCACCATCTAACCGGCCTGAAGGCGAGCGATGATGCCTCCCGGCCGCTCGCCGTCCTGAAGCTCAACAAGCAGACCTGGCGCATTAGCGGCAGCGGCACGATCACCGTGCGCTATGCCAGCTATTGGGACGAGCCCGGTGCGTTCAGCGCGCAGCTCAACGCCAGCCACGCTTTCCTCAATCTGGCTCTGGTGCTGCTCTACGT
>JBASRK010000021.1:0-3307 GCA_049273775.1 Candidatus Acidiferrales bacterium | reverse complement strand
CAGCACACTCGCATTGGCAGTGCCGAATATTCCGGTCATCGCGTTCAGGTCGCTTTGCGCATGGGCCCGCTCCGTATCCGACTTCGCATCCTTGACGCGCTTTTCGAATGGCCCGAGCACCGTCTCTTTTTCCGCGCCCTGCAGCGGAGCATAGCTGTCCACAATGCGTTTTGCGGTCGTGGCATGCGCCCAGAGAGGCACGCCATTGGCACCGTAGAAGGAATTTCCCATCGAATGGTCAAAGTGATAGTGCGTGTCCAGGGCTCCCTTTACTGGAACCTGGCTCACCATGCGCAAAGCATCCACCTGGAACGAGGCGCCCGCGGGTGAGTTAAATCCTTCGATTAAGAAGGCAGCATCCTTTCCGACAAGGACGCCGCCATTGCATAGCGTCTGAAGACCTTTTGAGGTATCGGAAATCGTGGCATACATGCCGTTGCCGATCTTTCGAACGGATGCAAAGCCTTTGTCGACGAGCGGGGTTTGAGAGACACGCGAGTCGCTTGCCAGTTCCGCCGCAAGCGCCGGCAACGGAATGAACTTCGCGATGGCATAGAATGCCCCAAAACACGAGGTGGTGGTGATGAACTGCCGCCGTGAAAATCCATTTGTGAGATCGACCATGATGCCTCAATCTCCTTGAGCCGGGAATTTCCGTTTTGACTTTGCGGCCGACCGATAATGTACGCCTGACCATCCCCAGTGTGCAACGCCAGCCCTGTTTCGAGTCCAACGGGAATTTCCGATTTCAACCCCATTTCTGCGCAAAACCATACACGCCGCCCCCTCGCGTCAACCTCCAATCGCCCTGGCCACGGTTGCGTGTTAAGCGCGGCTCCTTTGGCGGTTCTGCTGACCGCTCTGGCCTGTTACCTGGCTCGACGCTGGCACTCCTCCCCACGGGATGATGATTCCTCAACGGTCAGTTCGCTGTCTCTGCTGGTTCGCTACCCGTTCGGCAGCGGAAGCGCCGCCACTCTTCGCAACATGCTGCCAAAATGCCGCCGCGTGAGATGCCCTTCGGCCAGCAGCAGCCAGTAGTAGCGCGCATGTTTCACTAGCCGTCCGCCGGTCTTTCGTCCTTCGTGTGCAGGGATAACCTCTTCAGTTAATTAAGTAACTCATATAATGATTATCGCGCGTGAGTTGGCGATTCATGCGCCAGCGCTTACGAACAAGCACTTGCGTGGCGACCCAGTTCGCTATTAGTTCGCGCGAGCCTGTGACTGCTCTAGGAAAATCCCATCCATCCGCTGGCAACCGCACTACAGTCAATCCGTGCTCAGCGTGTGGGTAAACCTTGAGTGTGTAGTTTCTATTTCCGCCTCTGACGAGGGCATCTTCCACAATGGCCTTGCTCTTGAGGGCCGGAAGGTAGATATCATGTTCACCCCACAGGCCGAGTACCGGAACTTTGACTTTCTCCCAGATTGGAACCGGTTCGAACAGGAGAAAGCGTCGCGCTCCTTCGGACAAGCTGGGTGCTACTGGATAAGGAAGCTCCGAGAGTTCAAACCACGGTTCCGTATGCGCCTTTTCAAGATCGATGAGGAAATTGCCATCAAACGATCCTGTGCGGGCCCTTGCGTAAAGACGATTCCTCAATTCGGAAGCGCGATTAATAACCTCTTGGGAGTAACCCGCCCCTCTCAGTACATTCTCGATGTTGAAGATGCTCTGCTCCATCGGGTTGATTCCGGATGCTGATATGACAACAACAAAGGCCAGGTCAGTTGACCGTGTCGCCGCCAAAGGAGATATCCAACCCCCCTGGCTTGTACCCAACACTCCGATGCGGCGGCCGTCGATGTCCTTGCGCGCCTTCAACACACGTACCCCGGCCAAAGCGTCATCCGCAAGATCCTCGGGACTCGCAATCTGAAGGTCTCCCGTGGACTTTCCGACCCTGGAAGCAGGCTTCTGTGACGCTGAGGCCGCCGCGTAACAATTCCGCGGCGCGTTGGAGCCGCCGTTCGAGCAGATAGCGATGCGGCGGCTTGCCAACCAGCGTGCGGAATACGCGTGCAAAGTGGAAAGGACTCATATTCACGCGGGCGGCCAGGGAAGAGAGCGAATGCTGCAGATCGCACTCGCGGTCGAGAAATTGCCGCGCGACCTCGATACGATCCATGTACCAGGCAAGCTGTCGCCGCGAGTACTGGCGCGCGTCGGCGGAGTCTTGCTGTTCGAAACCAGCGCGCAGAATCTCGCCCGCAAGCGCTTCGACGGCTGCAGGCTCCGCGTTGCGGGTGAGCAATCGCGAAAGCCGGAGTTGCAGGTACGCGAGGCGATTCGACGCAGATCGAATAAAGTGGAAGGACTTTCTTCTCGCCAGCGTAGCAATCGATGGAATCACTTGCTCGGCGGATGCAGTGTCCAGAAAGGAGACGCAGAGACAAACATCATCAGGGTGTGCAGCCGGATGCGCGCAGCGGAAGCGCATTCCCGGATACATGAGAATAACGGAACCAGAACGGGGGTATCCCCTCCCTTTTTCACCAGCCATCGTGAATTCGCCATGCTCGACAAAGCTGACTGAATAGCCCGACGCGAGTTCTTCCGGTGGATCGCGGTGCTCGTGATCGGCCGGATGGTCAAAACGGCCGACCTGAATTAGGTCTGTTTTCAGAAGCGCCAGAACGCGATTCATACCGGAAGGACGTTAACTGGAATCATTTACCCGAGTCAAGGTGCCAGCCCGAGTTTACCCATTGGCCGTTCTCCCGAACGAAGATTTCTGTTGCGCGACCGACCTGCTTCTGAGTATTTCCGCTGGCGCTCGTTTCCAACTCGAATTCCGAGTACAAGATGGCCACGGAGCCATAGATCTGCATTTCTGTCCTTGGAAAGTTCAAACTGAGAAGACGGCCGCCTTGAGCGGCGAACTCCTTCGCACTGGCGAGTGTTTTCTCCCGGCTGTCCCATTCGCTCTGGCCATTGTTGATGGCGATGAGATCAGGAGGCAGGAGCTTCGTTAACGCCTTTTGATCGTTGGCGAACCAAGCGCGCCAGACGGACTCACGGACCGAGAGGAGCTCAGAGTGCAACTCGGGCGTGACTCGACTGCTTGGAGCTGAACGGGTGCCGCGCGGTAAGGCCTTGGATGCTCCGTGAGTCACGGCGACTCCGAAGCACGCGATGATGGTAAGGCTCAGCAAGGCAGCCCAGTAATGGATTTCTGTGCGCGTGATCATGATGTCCCCTCCGGTGTGTGAAGTCGGAGTAAGGCTATCGTGGCGCGGTCCGCTGGGGCTTGCACTTTCTTGCTCATTAAGGAGCTAGTGATCTGGCTTTCAATCTCCCAGGG
>JBASRK010000017.1:0-4835 GCA_049273775.1 Candidatus Acidiferrales bacterium | reverse complement strand
CGTCTACCTACGAGCGGTGATAACTAAGACCGAGGTACAGCAAGACCTAACGTGAAATCGCGTGCGCAAAAGGCCCTCCCAGACCAGTATTGAAATCTCTGATTCTATGGCTGAAGAATACGGAAATCTGCGTGTGCCACAACGACAACCTTTTGTCAAAAGCTGGCTTACGGCGGGAGGCCGATGCGGCGCTGCAGGTCGGCGAAGCGCGGGTCGGAGCGCAGGCTAGCCATGGCCGCCCCATATTTCACGTAGAGGAGAGAGTCAGAGCGTTCCTGAAAAGCTTTCTCCAATTCCGCGAAGGCCTGGTCCTTCTGGTCCAAACCGGCATACACGATGGCGAAATAGTAGGCGGGGATGTAGCGTTGCTTGGAAAGCTCGGTCAGGCGGCCGAGGATCTTGATGGCCTCGGCGCGGTTGCCCGTCTGGGCCTCAGCGTTTCCGAGGAAGGCCAGAGGCCAAAAGCTGCCGCGGGAAAGTTCCAACGCCTTTCGGAACTCTGCCAGGGCTTCTTCCTTGCGGCCCATTTCTAACAGAATCTGGCCGAGTATGTTATGCGCCACGTAGAAGTTAGGGTCCAGCTCAAGTGTTCTTCGTTCCTCCGCAACACCCTCCTCGTACCGATGCGCGTAGTAGAGCGCGCGGGCCAAGTTGTGGCGGATGATCAGGGAGAGTGGGTCAAGCTCCAGCGCGCGGCGCTCTTCCGCGATGGCTTCCTCTTCCCGCCCCATGGCCATCAGATATACGGCGTAAAAGTGGTGCGCACTGGGATAGGCCGGATTGAGCTCGATCGCTCGTTTGTACTCTCTCTCCGCAGCGGGAAAGTCCCAGTCGTACCCCTCCAAAACCTGTGCCAGCGAAACGTGCGCTTCGCCTAGCGCTGGGTCCAGTTCGAGCGCCTTCAGGGCTGCGGCCTTGGCCTTGGGCATGGCCTCGCGCGGCCGCATCACGTCGTAAGCAGTTGAGGTCAAGACATGGTAGGAATCCGCGACCCCGACGTACGCCAGCGCGTAGCCGGAGTCCTTCTCCACGGCCTGCTGGAAGAATTGCAAACCCTTCTGCAACGCTTCCGGGTTCCGCTTGTTCCACCAGTAGCGGCCCTCGAGGTAGAGCTGATAGGCTTCGCTGTTTGTGGTAGGCCGCTTCGCTAGCCGCGTCTTTTCCTCACCGCTCAGGCGCAGCCGAAGCTTCTCGGAAATTTCCCGGGAAATTTCTTCTTGCACCGCCAAGATGTCGGCGAGCTTGCGGTTGTACTGGGCGCCCCAGAGCTGCGTACCTTTGAAGACATCCACGAGTTCAGCCTGAATGACCAGCGTGTCGCCACGTTCTTGCAGCCTCCCGGTCAGCACCGCACCAACGTGCAGGTCTTGCCCGACCTTTTGCGGGTCTGCGTCCTTGCCCTTGTAGCGAAACACGGTGCTGCGCGCCATCACCCGGAGGCTCGGGAGCTGCGAGAGGTTGTTGATGACACTCTCCGTGATGCCGTCGCTCAAATACTCGGTCTGGGGATCAGCGCTGACGTTGACAAACGGCAGCACGGCCAGCGAATCAATAGCTTCGCCTCGCCCGCGCAGCAAAACGATATAACTCGCGATGGCAAGAAGCGCCGCTAGGGCCGCGGCGGTCAGCCCCAGCCCTATTTTCGTGCGCCACCACGGTCGGGCAGAGACGACCGGCTGCGGCCCTGAAACTGACGCAACGGGCGTCGCTGCGCTTGTTGCTGCTACGCGCGCGGAGTCAGTCTCTCGCTTCAAACGCTTCAGGTCGGCACGCAGTTCAGCAGCACTCTGGCAGCGCAGCTCGCGATCCCTCTCCAGCGCCTTGTTGATGATGCGTTCCAACTCGGGCGGCAAAGCAGGGTTTAGCCGCACCGGTGCAGTCGGGGCACGGTTGAGAATCTCATTGAAGATGGCAGCCGAAGTATTTCCCTGAAACGGCAGCCTCCCGGTTGCCATCTCGTAGAGAACCGCACCAAACGAAAACAGATCTGTGCGTGCATCGAGCTCTTTGCCGAGGGCCTGCTCCGGCGACATATAAGCAACCGTGCCCAGCGCAACGCCAGGGCTCGTCAGATGCTCTTCGGAGGTTGCAGTCGGTAGGCTGGAAACCCCGATCGCTTCGGCTACGCTCCGGGGCTCTGGAGCCAATTTCGCCAACCCGAAGTCCAACACCTTCGCCTGCCCTCGTTTCGTTACGAAGATGTTGGCTGGCTTGATGTCCCGATGGATGATTCCTCCCGAATGGGCGGCGTCGAGGGCATCCGCAATCTGGATGCTCAAATCCAAGAGTTTCTCGGTATCCAGCGGCTTGCCGGCAATCCGATGCTTGAGCGTTTGCCCTTCTAGGAACTGCATGACGATGAAGGGCTGCCCCTCATGCTCCCCAATGTCATGGATGGTGCAGATATTGGGGTGGTCGAGTGCGGAAGCAGCGCGGGCCTCGCGCTGGAACCGCTCCAGTGCCTGCCGGTCCTTTGCCAGCTCCTCAGGTAAAACCTTCAGGGCTACTAGGCGGCCGAGCCGCGTATCCTCGGCCTTGTAGACTAGACCCATCCCCCCGCCGCCTAGTTTCTCTAGGATGCGGTAGTGCGAGATGGTTTTGCCGATCATGCGGGAGAAAGCCTGCCCACTGCGGGGCATCTTAGGCCGCACTTCCCTGGCAAGTCAACGTAACAACGGCGTGCGAAAAGGATTTCCTTCCGAAACAAAATCTCAACGATGCCCCTAACGGCAGAGGATCGCGCATCTTAGTCCGTGTCGAAAAGCCGTGCAGGAGGATTGCGAAACAAGTCTTCGGGCCGCGGGAGAAAACAGCAATCAGATTGGGTGAGAACAATAAGAGAACAAAACCTGCCATTCTAAGTGCAATTGCGTCAAGGAAGGCGCCTGAAAACTCAACAGGATAGCAGTTTTTCTCTGGTCTCCGGAACCAGAGGTCGGCGGTTCGAATCCGCCCAGGCGCGCCATTTAACTCCACTAAATTGAGAATGTTCCTTAGTAGCCCGAAAGTACTGTTGTCCCAAATCGCTCCCATTTGGGAAAGTGTGCGCATGGAAGGGAGACCACAGATGAAAAAGACCCAAGAGGAACTGGACGACCTAATTCGGAAAGCGACCCAGGAGAAGAAGGCCGCAGTCGAAGAGCAGCTGGTAGAGGGACGTATCTGGGACACCTACCTGCTCAGCAACGGCCAGACGCTCTCAATCAACAAGCAAACCGGCTACCTGACGGTTCAGGGAAAGGGGCGATGACATGCAAAACGGATACATCGCCAAGCGTGGTCGTTGGTGGTACCTGAAGTACAGAGAGACTGTGATTCAGGAAGGCCGCGAGGTTCGGCGTGATGTTTGGAAGAAGCTGCACCTCGTGGACGACCAGCACCGCACCGAAGGGAGCGTGCGGGAGCTTGCGTCCGAAATCCTCGCCCCGGTGAACGCTGGCGCCGCCCCGGAGTCAGTCGACACCGTGGTGAGCTTCCTGGAAAACATCTACCTTCCCTACTGCGAGAAGACCCTCAAGCCAAGCACGGCGCGCGGTTACAGGCATCAGATGAACGCCGTGAGGAAGCACCTGGTAGACCTGAAACTCCGCGAGGCGCGCACGCCAGACATCGCCAGGGTAATTGAGGCGATGGCGGCGAAGAAGACTCGGGCGCGCAACACCCTCAAGCGTGCGAGAAACTTCCTCTGTGGCGGGTTCACCCATGCGCAGGAGATAGGCGTCATCACAACCAACCCGGTCATCGGGTACAGGCTGCAGAAAGGCATGGGCGAGGCCGCGGAAGAAACCTATGCCTATACTCTCGAGGAAATCCAGGCGATGCTGAAAGTGCTTGATGAGCCCGCCAGGACCGCAGTCCTGGTCGCAGCGCTCACCGGGCTGCGCCGCTCCGAGCTCCAAGGTCTTCAGTGGGAAGATTTCTCAGGCGACGAGCTGAGAGTCGGGCGTTCGGTGTGGAACGGCAAAGAGAGCGAGACGAAGACCGCTGGCAGCAAGGCTGGTGTGCCTCTGTTGGCCATCGTTCGCCAGGCGCTCGACGAGCACAAGGGCCGCAACGGCTACAACAAATGGGTCTTCCATGGTGAGACCGGACAGTCGCTGAGGTTCGACAACCTCACCAAGCGGGACATCATCCCGGCGCTCAAGGCCGCTGGGCTGACGTGGCATGGGTGGCACGCCTTCCGCCGTGGCCTGGCGACGAACCTCTATCAGCTCGGCGCGCCGGACAAGACGGTGCAGGCTATCCTGCGGCACGCGAACGTGGCCACGACGATGCAGTACTACATCAAGCCTGTGGCTGCTGCATCGCACGAGGCAATGGCGAAGCTGGATGCCGCCTTCGCCGCCGCCAAGAAAACCAAAACAGCGTAACCCTACCCGCCCCGGCCGGCCGCTAGGTCACCGGGGCGGTCGTGTTTCTGGCGCCAGGGCGGTTCCAGGGCGCCGCAGCGCGATCACCTGGCCTGATTACTCTGGCGCGCCTTCAGGGTAGTGGTGCAGTTTGAAAATTCAGCCTTGCGGAATGGCAGCAAAGATGCTAGGCATCGTCGTGGCCGAGATGTTCGGTAATCCGCCCAAGCCGTACAGGCCCTGGCAGGCTGGTCTCTACGTGTGCGATGGGTGTGGATGCCGTGTTGTGAGCGGATGGGCACAACATCCTTTTGCGGACCACTTCCAGACCGACTTTGGCGAGCTTCTCAAGAAAAATCCGGTCGCTGTCTACTGGTTCGAAAGGAAAATGAGAGGTCAGTATTGAAGAGGCAAGACCATGAATCTTTCAAATCGATTGCTTGTGACCGCGGGGATATTGGGTTGTTTGCAGTTTAGTTGTGGACG
>JBASRK010000005.1:0-6912 GCA_049273775.1 Candidatus Acidiferrales bacterium | reverse complement strand
GTTTCAAGCGTCACTGCCCTCTGGTTCGGTCTTGGCTGAACCCTCGGCTGCTCCGACTCAACCGAAGGGGTTCGCTGAGCCTCCGGGCGACGCCTGAGTAGTTTTGGGCCTGCAAGAAACGCCGCCAGTACTAGACCGATTGCGACCGTCGGAACAACGTAACGCCATTTCGCTATCGCCTCGTGCGGCCTGGCAGTCATCTGTTCTCTTGCCTCAGGTAAGGTCTGCCTCTGCTGTAGCCGCGCCGCGATCTCCGCAACTGTCAATCGGCGCTCGGGGTCCCGGCGCAGACACTGACGCGCCAAATCAAGGAACGCGGCCGGCACTGTGTCCGGCAGTACCGGTTCTCCCTGCTGCGTCCCCTCCCAAACGGGCAGACGCTGCGTCAGGGCCTCGACCAATGTCATGCCAAGCGACCAAACGTCCCCAGCCGGCGAGGTCCTCCCACTTGCAGCCTCGGGTGGGTCGTAGACTCCCGGCTTCTCCAAACCGCCACCAGACTCGCTCATCCGGCACAGCCCGTCGCTCGAAAGTTTTATTTGATCGCCGACGGCCATGATGTTTGCGGGTTTCATGTGCCCGTGCACGAAACCTTGGTTGTGAACGTATGCAAGGGCGTCCAGGGCGGGCATGAGCATCTCGCGCGCTTCCGCTGGCGTGAGCGGCCGCTGTGGAAGAATTTGCGACAGGTCCTCTTCGGCGTACTCCATCACAACATAGAGCAGCTCCCTGCCGCCTAGTTGGCAGCGGCCCATCTGAAACAGCCGGACCAAGTGGGGATGAGACAGTTTCGCGGCCTGCCCCCATTGCGAGAGTTGGAGTTCGGCGCTCTCTGGATCTGCCTGAATGAGTTTGATCGCGGCTTTCTGGGGCTCCCGGTCGCCGTGCTCCGTAAGAAATACGGCGCCGTGTTCACCGCCGCCCACGTACTGGCGCAGTTGGAATTCCCCGTTGACGATTTGGCCTTCCCACTGCTTCCAGGCCTCGGTCATTTTGCTCCCCCGCTTGCTCCCCCGTTTGTCCGCTCATACAAGTCAACGCTATTGTACCCGAGCACCCCCACCGGGGCTCACCCTTGAATCAAGTCGGTGTTTTCCTGAGGGCTTGAGGAACACACGAAATAGCCAGAGTGAGCGATCTACGGATGCGCAGGTTTACAAACGGAATGATCTAGAACACGAAGGCGGCGCGGGCCGGCGTAAAACTAGCGCAGCCGAATTTACGGCGGAAGCGTCTGTGACGGCCCTTGTCCGCCTCCACGCTGGCAAGTTTAGCGGGTGTTGGTGGGTGCGCCGGTGGCCCCGGGCGAGCCGATGGAGGCTTCCCCGGCGCTGCGCCGATCTTTGGACTGGGGCGGAGCCTTCGCCTGCAGCGCATTGGGATCGGGCAGCAGGGGCAGCCAGCGCTGGCGCGCCGCAAGGAACTCGCTCCAGTCGCGCTTCCCGACCGGCAGCGCCCGCGGAAGCTGCAGCGTCTCGAAGTTGCGGTAGGTGCCGTGCTGGATGATGCGGAAATCGAGATGCGCCCCGGTGGCCAGTCCCGTCATGCCGACCAGGCCGATGCGCTGGCCCTGCTCGATGCGCTGGCCCGGGCGGACCAGCAGCCTCGAGAGATGCATATACATCGTCTCGTAGCCGTTGGAATGTTGCAGGTGGACCAGGTTGCCGGCGCCGCCCTTGCGCCCGGCAAATACCACGCGCCCGCTGCCGATGGCTTGCACTGGCGTGCCCGCCGGGGCGCCGTAGTCGATCCCCAGGTGCGGGCGGTGTACCTTCAGGATGGGATGGTAGCGGTTGCGGCTGAAGTGCGAGGTGATGGGCGCGGCAAACTTCAGCGGCGAGCGCAGGAATGCCTTCTCGAGCGCCTTGCCGTCCGCCGCGTAGTAGGCCGGCCTGCCCGCGGGGTCGCGGAAGAGCAAGGCCTGATAAACGCGGCCGTGGTTGTTGTACTCCGCCGCGTAGATGTGTCCGTAAGCGGCGGTGGTCCCGTCGAGATATTTTTTCTTTTCCACGACGACGCGGAAAGTGTCGCCGGAGCGCGGGTCGGTGTAAAAGTCCAGGTCCCAACCGAAGATCTGCGCCAGGCGCATGGCCAGCTCCGGACTTTCGCCCGCGTCGGTCACCGCATTGAACAGCGAATCGCCGATCTCCCCGGCGACGCCGGCGACTTCGGTCTTCGACGGAATGGACTTGATCTCGGCGCGGAAGCCACGGTCCTGCGGGAGAACCCAGAGCATTCGGTCGGCGTCAATTTGATAGCGCACGGCTCGCAGCTCGCCCACCACCGAGCGGCCCACCGCCAGCAAGTTCCCGGCGCGGACGCGGCGCAGGTCGTAGAGCGATTGCGCCGAGCCGGAGACTCCGGCGGCTGCGAGCGTATCCAGGCCCATCCGCCGCAGCGAGTCGGTGAAGCTCACTCCTGCCGGGACCTTGCGCTCGGAATAGAGCACCACTTGCGCGCGAATGCGCTCGGCATCCTGGCGAGCGAGCGTGGCCTCTTGCGCAAACTGCTGCTTCGCTGAAAACCGCTCGTGGATGACAATCGCCAGAGCCGCGGTCCCGAGACCCGTTACAATCAGAACCACAATCCCAAAGGCACGATTCACTGTTCCCTCAGATTCGGTACTCACTGTCGGAGCGACTTGGCATTGCCGCCCCCCACGACCCGCCGTGGCCCCGCGAGGGGTGAGCAACATACCGCACTTCCCTTTTTCTCCCAAGCACAATTCGGGTGTCAAAACAAGTTTTGGCCCGGCGTCCCTGAGGAGCAACCTGAGGGGCTCCCGGGACTTCGCGGCCGTGGCCCGGGGGCTTGGGCTTCTGGCCCGAGTTGAGCCGAAAAGTCTCACAGGAGTGCCAGGATTGGGAAAGGGTCCTTCACATCTCGAAAGCGAGCCGCGCCGAAGCCTTGGATTTCCCGCAAATTGGGGACTCATCTCTCTGGAGTGCAGATTGCTGGAAAATCTGTCAAGCCGGCGTTTCGCCCCTCTCTGCGAGGGCCTGACGCGCCCGAACCTTCGGGACCGCAGCGGACACCGCAGCAGCAAACGAAGGAGGAGACCCCATATGGATGGTGTCCTCTTTACCCCGCCCGACGGCCCCGACCACCGCCGCGACCAGATCTGCGCCGACTGTGGCCGAAGATTCCCAACCCGGCCTGCCGGCGATGGAGCCGAGGAGCTCTGCGAAAACTGCTACCAGGCGCAGTTTGAGCCCCGGCGCCTGCGACACTGGCAGAAACCGGCCGGCCGGATGCACCCTATGCGCTAGTGCAGCACCAAAGAATGGGCGCTACCTGACCGCCTATATGGTAGTCGGGGTTTAGGTGTAATGTGTGCAGCAGGTCTGGAGGGCAGCGGCACAGCCGACGCGCCGAAGCTTAGGGTCTCGGGCTGGCCGAAGGAGACGCGCCGGAAGCGTCCGCCGGGTGAAGCGCGGCAAAATAGTTGTGCTCGCGGAGGCTGCGGTAGATGCGCCCGGCAACCTCGGCGGCTGTCGGGCCCTTCACGCGCCGCGTATTGCCGCGCAGCAGGACCACCAGCACAATTCGCGGATGAATCTGATCGTTGTAGGAGACGAACCAGCCCAGGCGCGACTTCTGGTCCGAGCAAGTGCCGGTCTTGCCGAGCGCCTGTTCGCCCGCGGGGTCGTAGCTGGAGCGCGCCGTGCCGTAGAGCACCGCCGCCAGCATCCCCTGCCGCAGTTCCGGTAGCAGCGGCTCGATCGAGAGCTTTCGCTTGATGCGCGGGGCAAAGCCCTGCCGCTCTTCGTCGTTGCGCGGGTACTGCAGGTAGTAAATCGTGCCGCCGTTGGCAAACGTGGAGGCCAGCGCGCCGAGCTGCAGCGGAGTGATCTGGATGCCTTCGCCGAAGCTCGACATCCGCGCCACACCGCCTCGTTGCGGCGGCTCCGAAGGGAAAGCCCCGGGGTGCTCCTCGGGAATGTTGTAACCGGCCAACTCGCCCAGCCCCAGCAGGCGTGCGTAGCGGGAGACGGTCTCAAAGCCCAGCCGCCGGCCGAGCTCCTCGAAGAAGGCGTTGTTAGAATGCGCCATTGCCTCGGTCAGGTTCATGAAGCGGCGGCGCGCCACCGGCACCATGGTGTCGCGGTTGATGACGTTCTCCTCGAGCGCGGCGAGCGCAATCGTAGGCTTGATGGTTGAACACGGAATGAAGCCGGCGGAGAACGCCAACTTCTGATTGACAACCGTGAGGACGCGCCCCGAATTGGGGTCAATGGCCACCACTGAGCCGTTGTAGCGCCCCAGCGCCTCCACGGCGGCTTGGCGCACAACCGGGTCGTCGAATCCGGCGACGTCTTCTTTGGTGGAATCGGCGTAGGTCGGCACGCCGTAACGATAGCGCATCGAGCTGTGCTTGCGCGCCACCGACTTGCTGGAAGCGCGGGCGGGCGAGCTGCGCGCGCCTGCTGCCTCTGCGGCTGGTGTGGGGAAGTTCCCGACCAAGAGCAGGATCAGGACACAGGATACAAATCGAAAATAGCCAAACTGATGAACCATATTCCTATCTTAATCTTATACGGCGCAGCGCCCCTTCTCGTTTGCCCACCATCACGAGCGGGCTTGATTCTAGGGAACTAATCCACTCCCGCGCAATAGGAAAGCCGTACAGGTGTTCTGCACGTTAGTGTCCCTTTCGAGTACCTGCGTATCCAGCAGAAAACACACGGTGATACAGCGGTGGTACAGGTCAAGATGTGAATCTTTTTGCCACTTTTGAGCCGAGCTGGCACAACGGACAGGGGGACTCAGCGTGTCGGCTTGCCCTTTGCGGCGGAGGCAGACGCGATCTGCGCCAAAGGCTTTTCCGGCTGGGCTGGGCCGGGGTTGCCCAGCCCCATCTGCTTGCGCAGCGCGGCTTCAATCTTGTCGCGGATGTCGGTATTTTCTTTCAAGAAGAGGCGCGCGTTTTCACGGCCCTGGCCGAGGCGCTCGCCGCCAAAGCTGAGCCACGTGCCGCTCTTTTCGATCAGGGCCTTCTCGACGCCCAGGTCGAGCAGGTCGCCTTCGCGGGAGACGCCCTCGCCGTATAGGATATCGAACTCGGCTTCACGGAACGGCGCAGCGACTTTGTTCTTCACCACTTTGGCGCGCGTGCGCGAGCCCACGACGCGATCGCCATCCTTGATGGCCTGGATGCGTCGAATGTCCAGCCGAATCGAAGAGTAGAATTTCAGCGCCCGGCCGCCGGTGGTGGTCTCCGGGTTGCCGAACAGCACGCCGATCTTTTCGCGGATCTGGTTGATGAAGACCAGACAGGTCCGCGACTTCGAAACAATGGCCGTCAGCTTGCGCAGCGCCTGCGACATCAGCCGCGCCTGCAGGCCCATCTGCGGCTCGCCCATCTCGCCTTCGAGTTCAGCCTTGGGCACCAGCGCCGCCACCGAGTCCACCACCACCACGTCCACGGCGCCCGAGCGGATCAGCGTCTCGGCGATCTCCAGCGCCTGCTCGCCGTTGTCGGGCTGTGACACCAGCAGGTTGTCCACGTCCACACCGAGCTTCCGCGCATAGGCCGGGTCGAGCGCGTGCTCGGCGTCAATGAACGCCGCCTGCCCGCCGGTCTTCTGCGCTTCGGCGATGACGTGCAGCGCGAGAGTCGTCTTCCCGCCCGACTCCGGGCCGAATACCTCCACCACGCGCCCGCGGGGAAAGCCGCCGACGCCCAGCGCCGCATCGATCGAAAGCGCGCCGGTGGAGATCACGCTGACCGGCACCATTACGTCCTTGCTGCCCAGCCGCATGATCGAGCCCTTGCCGTACTGCTTCTCAATCTGCGTGATGGCCGACTCGAGCATTTTGGTCTTTTCGTCCGTCATGGTCGCACCTCGGGAGGAAGAGTTTCTGCTGGGGGACGTCGACCCGCAGCGTGCAGTTTACCAGAGAGTTGCTGCCGCCGCGCGGCTGTTTAACATGGCGATACTAACACAGAGGCGAAGAAAAAGCAAACACTTTTTGCCCCGCGCCCTCTTCCCGCTCGGGCGGAGGCCCTGCCGCACAGGGCAAGCGCTTCCGCACAAACGACTTGCAAGAGACGGGCGCGGGACCGCTCTTCTATTCATTGGGGTAGGTGTAAAACCCCCGGCCCGACTTGCGCCCCAGCCACCCCGCCGAAACCATCTTGCGCAACAGCGGGCAGGGGCGGTACTTGGAATCGGCGAAGCCCGCGTAGAGCACTTCCATGATGTCGGCGCAGATGTCCAGGCCGATCAAGTCAGCCAGCTCCAGCGGCCCCATCGGGTGGTTCATTCCCAGCTTCATCACCGCGTCCACAGCCTCGGCCGTGGCTACGCCCTCCAGCACGCAGTAGGCGGCCTCGTTGATCATGGGCATCAGGACGCGGTTGGAGACAAAGCCGGGCGCGTCCTTCACCGCCACGGGTTTCTTGCCAAGCCTTTCGCAGAGCGCCATTGTCGTCGCAAACGTCGCGTCGCTGGTCTGCAGCGCCCGGATCACCTCCACCAGCGCCATCACCGGCACCGGATTCATGAAATGCATGCCGAGAAAGCGATCGGGGCGGCCGGTCGCGGCGGCCAGCCCGGTGATAGATATCGAAGAAGTGTTGCTCGCGAGGATGACCTCAGGGCGGAGCACCTTGTCCACCTCCTGGAGCACGGCGACTTTCAGCTCCATTCGCTCGGGCACCGCCTCGACGACAAAATCGGCCGAGCGCAGCGCCGCCGCCTCGGTAGTCGCCCGGATGCGGCCGAGGATTCTTGTCCGCTCCGCCTCGGCTATCTTGCCTTTCTTGACCTCGCGGTCCAGGTTTTTCGCGATGTTCTCGAGGGCGCAGTCGGTGAAGCGCGTTTCCACATCGCGGAGTAGGACCGAAAACCCAGCCTTGGCAAAGACATGCGCGATACCGTTGCCCATCGTGCCCGCGCCGAGCACAGC
>JBASRK010000004.1:0-6665 GCA_049273775.1 Candidatus Acidiferrales bacterium | reverse complement strand
CGCCAGGGCAAAGCCCCGGGGCTCGAGGAAGGGGCCGAAGCGGCGGACCCAGGTGAGGCAGAAGGAGCACTGGCCGTCGAAGAAGACCCAGCCGGCGCGCGCCCGGCGTCCCTTCGCATCCGTCATTTCTGAACTCAGAGAAATCATCGCGCCTCGATAACGGGTAACCGCCCGCCCAATCGAACCAGTTACTTGCCCATCAGCTTCCTGATCTTTCCGCGCCAACGCGCCAGCCCACGCATCGCGACGGGCGGCATCCGCCGAACCTCCTCGTAGAGCGAGGCGATCGTGGTCAGAAATTCGAGCATAGCCAGCAAGCGCTCGCGAGTAGAAGCGTCGGACGCACCCTGGTTGCCGAGCGCGGCCACGCACTCCCGCAAGACGCGCAGCGTGGGATCGATTTCGCGGCGCTTGCGCTCCTCAAGGATGATCTGAAACATCTCCCAGACATCCTTGTTAGACTCGAAATGATCGCGCCGATCGCCCAGCACGTGTGCGACGCGCACGATGCGCCAGCTCTGGAGCTCGCGCAGGCTGGTGCTGACGTTCGAGCGCGCGACCGAGAGAGTCTTGGCGATCTCCTCGGCGTGCAGCGGCCGCGGGGAGAGGTAGAGCAGGGCGTGGACCTGTGCGACGGTGCGATTCACCCCCCAGCGGGCGCCCATTTCTCCCCAGTGGAGGATGAACTTTTGCGCGACAGGCGAGAGGTTTGGCATTTATTTCTGTTGTTTCAGTCAGTACAGAATATACTGCCGAGATGGTGGATTGTCAAGTGTTTCTCTGGCCTGCGGTCGGGCCGCCCGCCGACTAGCCCGCGGCGGTGCGCAGCGCGGTGACCAGTTCGGGCACTTCGATGCGGATCAGCGTGCCCTGCCCTTCCCGGCTGGTGATCTCCATGCGGAAGTCGCCGCCATAGAGCACGCGCAGGCGCTCGTGGACGTTGCTGATGCCGATGCCCTCCGCGTAAACCTGCGGCAGGCGGTCCTCGGGGATGCCGATGCCGTTGTCTTCGATCTCAATGGCGAGCCGTCCGTCCTGCGCGGAGGTGCGGATGTAAATCCGGCCGCCCTCGAGCTTCGGCGCCAGGCCGTGCCGGAGCGAGTTCTCCACAATCGGCTGGAGCAGCATGCTGGGCACAAAAGCCTCGAGGGTGTGCTCGTCCACCTGCTTGAAGATTTGCAGGTTGTCGTGGCCGAAGCGGACGACTTCGATGTCCAGATAGTCGTCAATGAAGTCGAGCTCCTCGCGCAGCGGCACAAACGTCTCATGCTTGCGCAGCAACTGGCGGAGGATGTTGCTGAGCTTGATCACCACGACGCGAGCCATGTCGGGGTCGTTGCGGATGAGTGAGGCCACGGTGTTGAGCGTATTGAACAGGAAGTGGGGGTTGATCTGGCTCGAGAGCGCGTCCATCCGCGCTTTGAGCAGCAATTGCTGGTGTTGCTCGAGGTTCATCTCCACGCGAGTGTTGTTCCAGATCTTGATGGGCACGGCCACGGCCATCGCTGTGGACAGCAGCAGTAGCGCGAAGGGCCAGGGGCCGTGTGCATCAATGGAAAAAAGCCAGCGGGCGGGAACCATGTGGCCGAGGGTCTGGCGGCCCAACTCCAGGATCAGGCAGGCCGCCAGCGGCAGCATCTCCCACGAGCCGCGGCCGTGGCGCACCACGCGCACCAGCCATCGCGGGATGCTGAGAAACGTGAACGGGCCGAAGTTCCAGAGCTCTTCTTTATTGGGAATGACCTGGCGAATCAGGCCGCCCAGGAGGCCCGCAAAGGCCGCCATGGGCATGGAGAGCCACTCATGCCGGATGAAGAACGCTGGCAGGCTGACAATCGAGCCGCCCAGTGGCCCGACGACGCGCCCGCCCAACAAGCCCAGAATGAAAGATCCTTCCAGCGTGAGGTCGGCGAACCGATAGGGGTGGCCCACCAGTCGGAGCAACACGCCGATGACCAGGGGCGGCGTCATGAACAACGTGAGTTTGAGTTTCTGATCGTAGTCGCGCTCTTCGGTAAAGAGCACCTTGCGGAAGATGGCAGAACGCGCGAGTATCGCAGCCACCGAGGCCGCCGCGCCTACTTTAAGAAGCAGGATGAAGAGAAGGTCTTTGCCGGTAGAAAGCGTCTCCATCGGGCGCTCGATTGGCGTCTTACGTTAGCCAATCGCCGGGCCGATGTAAAGCAGCGTCGCCCGGCGCGCCCTGCTATAATAACGGGTTTCCCATGAACCGACGAACTCCATCCATGCGCTCACGGGCCGCGAAGCACGCTGGCCGGGCGCGGGTAGTGGCGCAGTCGACGCTGCCCACCCGCTTCGGCCGGTTCACGATCCTGGGCATCCAAGGCCGGGGTCCAGCAGAGACCGCCGTCGCGCTCCGGCACGGCCGGCTGAACGGCACGGCGGCGCCGCTGGTGCGCATCCATTCCCAGTGCCTGACCGGCGACGTGTTTACCTCCGAGCGGTGCGACTGCCGGGCGCAACTCGAACTCGCCCTGCGGCGCATCGGCCGGGCGCGGGCGGGCCTGCTGCTCTACCTGCCGCAGGAAGGCCGCGGCATCGGCCTGCTGAACAAGCTCAAAGCCTACGAACTGCAGGACCGCGGCATGGATACGGTCGAGGCCAATCACCGGCTGGGCTTCGCCGCCGATTCTCGGGACTACCGCTTCTCTGCCAAGGCGCTTTGGCTGCTCGGCGTGCGGCGGGTCCGTTTGCTCTCGAACAACCCCGAGAAGGTGCGTCAGCTCGAGCAAGCGGGCATCCGCGTGGTCGAGCGCGTGCCCTGCCAGCCGCGCACGTCGCGTGCCTCGCGCACCTACATGCAAACCAAAAAGACCAAGCTCGGCCACCTGCTTGCCGGGATCTAGCGCCAGCCGGGCGCGATTCCCTCTTTTCTTGCTTGACAAGGCGGGCGGGCTTCGACAATACTAAACCGTATGGTTAACTATAGTCCGCGCTTGCTCGACGCCACCTTCGCGGCCCTGGCCGACCCTACCCGCCGCGCCATCTTGGCGCGCCTAGCGCGGGGTGAGTCCTCGGTGACGCAGCTGGCCGAGCCCTTCCGGGTTTCACTCCCGGCGATCTCCAAGCATCTGGGGGTGCTCGAGCGGGCCGGTCTGATCGCCAGCGAGAAGGACGGCCGGGTCCGCCGCTGCCGGCTTGTGTCCGACCCGATGAAAAATGCCGCCGAGTGGATCGCACGTTACCGCATGTTCTGGGAAGAACAGCTCGACGCCCTGGCAAGTTATCTCGATGAATCGCAGAAACAGGAGGAAAACAAGTGGCTGCCCCAAAGCCGAGCCCGGAGACGACCCTCCGCATCCAGCGCCTCTTCACGGCGCCGCGGGAGAAGGTCTTTCAGGCATGGACCGAGCCGGATAAGATGAGCAAGTGGTTGGGCCGGGTCACGCCGCAGAATTCCACCAGGATCCTCGAGGCGGACCTGCGCATCGGCGGGCGTTACCGTCTCGAGGTCCGCTCGCCCGATGGCGCTCTCCATCTTCTCGCGGGAACCTACCGGGAGGTGTCGCCGCCCGAAAAGCTTTCGTTTACCTGGACGAAGGAAGAGACTCCCGATTTCGGTGAGACCCTTGTGACCGTCGAATTCCTCGCTCGGGGGACCTTCACGGAGGTCGTGCTGACGCACGAACTCTTCTCCGACAAGGAAGCGCGCGACAATCACCTCAAGGGTTGGCACGGCTGCTTCGACACGCTGGCCAAATTCCTGGAGGCCTGACCGAATCTTGGACCGAGGTCGTCTTGACGCACGAATTGTTCCAAACCGCCGAGCAGCGCGAACGCCACAGCGTTGGCTGGAACAGTTGCTTTGACGTCCTGGCGCGCGCCCTGGAATCCACGCAAGACAGGACATAGATCAGATGTGCGCCGACCTTGTCAGCGTTCACGGCGAGACCGCCCCGCGCGCGGCAGGCCTTCAGAAGTCAGTTTGCCATGGCCATCAGGCGATGTAGAGCAAGGCCCCACGACGACGGAGTCTGATCTAGAGGAGTTCCCACACGAAAGGTTTTCCCGCCCATTGCTGACGACCTTCGAAGCCAAGCGAGGGTAAGCTGCGCCGGGTTTCGGGGCAGCAGACTATTCTCCCGCAATTCAACTTTTCTTGAATCTAGCCGCCACCGACGAACTGCACGATCTCGAAGCGATCGCCCGGCTGGACCGTGGTCTCCTCCCAGCGGGTGCGAGGGAGAATCTCCAGATTGCGCTCGACCGCGACGCGGTCGGCGCCGAGTCCCAGGTGGTGCAGCAGGCCGGCCACGGTGAGCGCCCCGGGGATCTCGCGCAATTCTCCGTTGATGGTAACGTTCATTTTGCAGGCGTGTGCGGCGCCGAGGCCCCGGCCTTCGGCCTGAGCTGGTAACGGACTTCATCCTCGCCCGCGGGGCCCGCGGCGTGCACCACCAGCGCCGCCCCGTCCGGCCCCAGATCCGGCAAGGGAAAAATCAGCTCGGCACAACCCTGCGCGTTGGTTCGGGCGGCGAAGCGCGCCGGGCCGCGGGCGCCTTCAAGCGTCACCTCGACACTGGCATCCTCGACCGGCTGGCGAGAGCCACGGGCGCGCACTTCAATATGCAGGCTGGCCGTGCTCGCCGCCAGCCACGAGGCCGGATTCAGAAGCTGCACTTGAATGCCGGCCGGAGAGGTTGCGGCCGGGCGTGACTTCGTTGCGGGTGGCCAGTCAAACTTGAGCTTGCCGGCGTGCATCTCCTCGAGAACGCTGCGGTGCTGCTGTTCGACGCGCTGCTTGAGTGCGGCTTCGTTGGCGCCTGGCGAATCGAGCAGGTCCTGATAGCTGGACGTCCGGCGGTGCATGACTCGGCCCTGGGCGTAAACGGTTGTATCAATAAAGGGATGTCCGGCGCCGCGGTCCTCAGTCTGGACGTGGTAAAGGGTGTCGCCGAGACGCACGTTCGAATTGAAGCCCAGGTTCACCGGGAGATCTACAATGCCCTGCTGCTGGCTCGCACCAAAAGACTTTCTTGGAGGCTCGCCGTGCATTTGACCGGGCGGCAGCCGGGCCGCTATTATAGCTTGGCCAACGATGACTGGGAACTACTTGCAGAGCTACGCCCCGTTGCTGATTCACCTCCTGGTGGCGATGGGGATTGCCGGCGCCATCCTCTTGCTTTCGACCTTTGTGGGGCAGAGACGCCCCTCTCGCGCCAAGCTGCAGGCCTATGAGTGCGGGATCCAGCCCACGGGGGACGCCCGGGAGCCGTTCTCGGTCAACTTTTATCTGGTGGCGATGGTGTTTATCCTCTTCGACGTGGAGGCCATCTTTCTTTACCCCTGGGCCTATGTCTATCGCGAGCTTCACTGGTTTGGGTTCGTCGAGATGCTGCTTTATATTCTGATCTTATTGGCGGGTTACATCTATCTCTGGAAAAAAGGCGCGCTGGACTGGAACCGCTGAGCCGCTCGCCGGGACCGCAGCCCGTGACCGAGACACCGGACCTCGAGCAAAACCCGATTGTGCGCAAACTGGGCGCCTGGGACCCCCAGGCCGTCGCCGAGGCCCGCACCTTTCGAGGCGAGCTGACTATTGTCGTGCCGCGGCAGCACCTGCGGCGCGCCGCGGACTTCCTCCGCGGCGACCCCGAGCTACAGTTCACCTTCCTTTCTGACATCACCGGCGTGGACCGTTTCCCGATGGAGCCGCGGTTTGAGCTGAACTACCACGTGCTCTCGCTGTCCCGGCGAGAAAAACTCCGATTGAAGGTACGCATCGCCGGCAGCGACCCGGCGGTCGAGTCCGTAATCTCAGTCTGGCCGGGAGCGGATTGGCACGAGCGCGAAGTTTTTGACCTGTTCGGCGTGCGCTTCGAGGGCCACCCCGATCTGCGGCGCATCCTGATGCCGGAGGATTGGGAAGGCTACCCCCTGCGCAAAGACTATCCCGTGGAAGGATTCCGCTGAAGATGGCGAGAACGGCCCAGCCATGACTACCACCGTCAACACGGCCACCGGCGCCGCCCAGACGATGGTGCTGAACATGGGCCCGCAGCACCCCTCGACCCACGGAGTGCTGCGCGTGGTGCTGGAGCTGGAGGGTGAAACGATTGTCCGGGCGCGCCCCGAGATCGGCTACCTGCACACCGGTATCGAGAAGAGCTGCGAAGCCAAGACGTATTCCCAGGTCATCACGCTGACCGACCGGTTGGACTACCTCGCTCCACTCTCAAACAATCTGTGTTACTGCCTGGCGGTCGAAAAACTGCTGGGCCTCGAAGTGCCGAAGCGCGCGCAGTACATCCGTGTGCTGCTGACCGAGCTGACGCGGATTGGCTCGCATCTTGTGTGGCTCGGCACGCATGCGATCGACTTGGGCGCCATGTCGGTGTTCCTCTACTGCTTTCGCGAGCGCGAGGAGATCCTCAATATCTTCGAGATGGTCTCCGGGCAGCGGATGATGACCAGCTACTTTCGCATCGGCGGACTGGCACTCGAGCCGCCGCCGGGCTGGCTCAAAGCCGTCGAGCGCTTCATTGCGATGTTCCCCGGCCGCGTGCAGGAGTACGAGGACCTGCTCACCCAGAACCGCATCTGGCGGGCGCGGACCCGGGGCATCGGCGTGCTCAGCGCCGACGACGCCATCGCCATGGGCGTCTCCGGCCCGACGCTTCGCGCCAGCGGCGTAGCCTACGATG
>JBASRK010000287.1:0-1762 GCA_049273775.1 Candidatus Acidiferrales bacterium | reverse complement strand
GCACGTCTTTGCCATAGGATCCGGCCTCACTGCGGAAGCAGGGAGTATAGGCGGTGAGCGAAACCGGCAAACGTGAAGCATCGAGGACTTCATCGCGGTAAAGATTGGTGACCGGAACCTCCGCCGTGGGAACCAGCCACAGATCCTTTTCTCCGTGAGGCACACGGAACGAATCAGCGGCAAACTTGGGCAACTGGCCGGTACCATACATGGACTCGGAATTCACCAGATACGGTGGCAGCACCTCGGTATAGCCGTGCTCGCGGGTGTGCAGATCGAGCATGAAGTTGGCCAGCGCCCGCTCCAGCTTTGCGCCCAAGTCCCAATACACAGCGAAACGTGCGCCCGAGAGTTTGGTGGCGCGCTCGAGATCAAGAATGCCCAACTGTTCCCCAAGCTCCCAGTGCGGCTTGGGGGCGAAATCAAACTTGGGTAGAGCACCCCAGCGCCTGACTTCGACGTTGCTTTCAGCGGTCTTTCCCACGGGCACGCTTTCGTGGGGCAGGTTGGGAATACCCGCCAGAATCTCGTGCAGACGTGTTTCGAGTTCAGCCGCTACTTTCTCCAGTTGCTGGATCTGCTCACGCAATTCCTTGGTTTCGGACATTTGCCCGGTCGCGTCTTGCCCGCTCTTTTTCAGTTTTGCGATCTCTTCCGACGCGCGATTGCGGCGCGCTTTTGTGGTCTCGGCTTCGGTGATGGCGTGGCGCCGTTGAGTGTCTACCTCCTGGAAGTCCTTCAGTACCTCGCCCGGATCCATCCCGCGCAAGCGCAGCTTCTCCTCAACCAGCGGCAGATTGTCACGGACGAAGTTCAGATCAAGCATGGGAGTAATACTGTACCGAAAAAGCGGCGGCAAGTGCACCTCAACGCAGGATGTGAGAGCGCGGGCGCCCTCGCCAGCGGCTTTCGACTTTGACCTGCGGCTCTCGCAGGCGGGGCGCGCCGCGTCACACAGTTCCGCTTCCCGTTTGGTCCCGCGTGTCCCACGCTGTAAACTACCCCGCAATGCGATCCTCTCTACGCTCCACGGTTCTGGGATTTCTGTTCTGTCTCGGCCTCGCCGGCGCGAGCTTCGGCTCCGCCTACAATGCGAGGCCCAAACTTGTTGTCGTCATAGTGATCGACCAATTTCGCGGCGATTATCTGGAGCGCTACCGCGATCAGTGGAGCGAAGGCGGATTCCGTCTTCTGCTCGAGCGGGGTGCTGATTTCACCGACTGCAACTACAACTATGCCAACACCCGCACCGCGCCCGGACACTCGACTCTGTTGACTGGAGCTTATTCGAACGGCCACGGCATCATGGCCAACGAATGGTGGGATCCGCAGAAAAAGAAAATGGTCACCTCGGTCGAGGACGATGGCACGAAACTCGTCGGCATCGCCAGCAGCGGGCCGGGAGCTTCCCCTCACAACCTGCTCGCCGACACCTTGGGAGACGAACTTAAGCTCGCTACGCAAGGCAAGGCGCGTGTCTTCGGCATCTCATTGAAAGATCGCGCTGCCATACTCCCCGCCGGCTTCGCGAGCGACGGCGCCTACTGGATCGACCAGAAAACCGGCGCATGGATCACTTCTACGTACTACCGCAGCGATCTTCCCAAATGGGCGCAGGATTTTAACAACAGCAAGCGCGCAGAGAAGTATCTGAATCAGGAATGGAAAGACAGCGACGGGAACCTCCTGCGCACCACCAAGCCTGAGGATGGAAAAGCAGGCAGCTTCTACGAACTCGTTGGTTCCACACCCTACGCCAACG
>JBASRK010000293.1:0-5587 GCA_049273775.1 Candidatus Acidiferrales bacterium | reverse complement strand
GATAGGGATTATCAGGACGGTGGCGAGCGGTCGGGGCATTCGTTGAGACGAAGTGAAGAGAGGCTTCAACCTATACCTACCATGTCCCGACTTGGCTTGCCTCTTCGGTGACCAGGACCGCAGGGGTCGGATGGCACGCAGTTTTTCTGTGGACGTGGTCAACGCGCAGAACTTAGAATGTGCTAGACGGAAGAGATGACACAGTGAGTCCTACCAAAAAACAGGTGTGCATGATCTGCGGCAAGCCATCCACGAAGTTGATCTGCGACGCCTGTTCCGACAAGCTCCGCGGCGAGGCCCTGGACAAGAAAAAGAAGGACCAGAAAATCAAGGAATAGCCCGCTCGCACTGCCTGCGAGACGAATCTTCCCCCTTTTTCTGTTTTCTCTTCGCCTCATGCCTTACTTCCCGGGTCGTCCGCCGAAGGCCCATAGACCGAAGGCACCTTGCCGCCCATCGGCCGGAGATAGACACTGAGCTGGCCGCGGTGGTGCACGGCGTCGAACAGGTTCATCCACAGCAGCCCGCTGACCGTATCCTCGAGCACGGGCATTCCTCGCACCAGAAATTTCGCCTTACGTTCCCAGGCGGCATCGTCGAGCCGCCGGAGGTGCTCGACCATCGTCCTGTAGTGCGTATCGTACGCCGCGATCATGCCTTCGAGCGGGCCGGGCATCACGCCCGGTTCGTTCCAATTGGCCTGGCCGGTCTTGCACAGCTCGATGCCGATCTCGAGCTTGTACACGAGCAAAGCCACCAATTCGGCCGTCGACCGCGACTTCGCATGCGGCCGATAGTCCATGCGCGCTGACGGAATCGCCCGGAAGATCCGCAGCGTCGCGGGATATTCGGCCTCGAAGCGTTCGATGAAGAGTTCGCGATTGGACATCGTTTCTCCGGTTGAATTCCAGGGTGCGCCGCCTACGATGTGAATTGGCGAGGGCGCGCTAGGATCCCCCCGCCGAGGCGGGCGGCGACGGTGCCTCCGGCTCGCGCGAAGTTCCGGAGCGCTCGACCGGCAGCTTGTGCGCCTGCCAAGCATCGAACCCGCCAACAACGTTTAGCACCCCGCGATAGCCTGCGCGCTCCAGCAGGCTCGTGGCGATCGAGCTCCGATAGCCGCTCTTGCAGTGCACGGCGACCGGCTTCGCCGGGCTCAGGTCTACCAGGAGCGATTTCAGCGCGTCGCTCGCGCCGAGAGCAAGCCTGCCGAGTGGCTTGAGCGTCGCCTGGGCGATGTGGCCGGATTCCCACTCCAGGGGGTTGCGCACGTCCACCACCTGGATTTCGGCCGGCTGGTCGCAGAGTTGCTGGTAGAGGTCGAGCACCGAAATCTGCGGCACCTGACCCATTGGCAGGCCGGCGCGCTCCCATGTCGTCACGCCGCCTTCCAGGTACCCGGCGAGGTTTTCGATCCCGACGCGCGCGAGCCGCATACGCGACTCCTGCAGCCGCTCGGGATCCTCCGCCACGAGCACGATCGGCCGGTCGAGCCCGATGAGCGTGCCCGCCCAGGAAGCGTACTGCCCGGAGAGCGCGATGTGGATCGCGCCGGGCAGGTGGCCCGCGCCAAACTGCGCCGCGGGTCGGGTATCGAGCACCACCGCTCCCTCGGCCAGCTTGCGCGATATTTGCTGGGGCGCGAGCGCCGGCAATTCGGGCAATTCCGCCAGCGGCGCAGCCCCGGCGCGATTGATCTCCGCATCAACCGCGAAATACCCGGGTCGGTCGGGCAGCTCGGCCGTCAGCAGGCGAACGAACTCCTCGCGACTTATCGGTTGCAAGGCGTAGTTGAAGGCCCGCTCTTTGCCGATTGTAGAGCGCCGCTCAGGGCTGATGTTGCGGCCGCAGAGCGAGCCTGCGCCGTGTGCGGGATAAACCTCGACGGCGTCGGGCAGTGCCAGCAGTTTCCGGTGCAGGCTGTCGTAGAGCATCCCGGCGAGTTGCTGCGGGGTGTGTTCGGGGGAGAGGTCCGGCCGGCCGACGTCGCCGATGAACAGGGTGTCGCCCGTCAGCACGGCCCACGGCTCCGGTCCGCGCTCGAGATCGGTCACCAGGACACAGAGGCTCTCCGGCGTGTGCCCCGGCGTCTCGAGGATCTCGAGAACGCAGCGTCCGAAGCAGATCTGGTCGCCTTCGGCCAGCGCGCGGTGAGAGAACTTAGCCCCCGCTCGAGCGCCCACGCAGATGGTCGCGCCGGTGCGCGCTGCCAGCTCCCGGTGGCCGGAGACAAAGTCGGCGTGCAGGTGGGTCTCAATCACGTAAGCGATTTTGAGTCCCTGTCGAGCGGCTTCTTCGAGGTAGAGTTCGACGTCCCGCTGTGGGTCGACCACGGCTGCCAGGCCTTCCGAGCCGAGCATGTAGGAGGCATGCGCCAGGCAGGTCAGATAGAACTGCTCAAAGTACATCCGCAGCGCTCCTTGTGGGGTTCTCGGACAGTCCATAGGGAATCGAGCCAGTGTAGCACATCGAGTTCCACGCCAGACAGCCTGCGGACGCAGCGAAACGGATTGAACATGCTGAAGTTTTTCTCCTTGCGCAACTGTTAGCCAAACGGTATATACGACGCGGCTCCGATGGCCTTATCCATCCGGCTCTTACTTCTCCTGCTCGCGGCCAGCTTGACGGAGGGAGTGCTTGGGTTACCCGCCGGGGCGCAGACGCGCCCCGCAGGCTCCGGGCAGGCCTCGCCGTCCACTCTGCGCATTCCCCGGGTGACGCGACCGCCGAAGATCGAAGACTTTCTGAACGGCACGCCGCGGGAAGCGGAAGCCACAGTCACCGATTTCCGGCAATTCCGGCCGGGCGACGGCGTCCCGGTCAGCCAGCCGACGGCCGCCTACCTCTCTTACGACGATAAGAACCTCTACGTGGTGTTTGTCTGCAAGGACGAACCGGACAAGGTGCGCGCCCACCTGGCAAAACGCGAAGACATCGGCAACGACGAGCAGGTGGCCATTTATCTGGACACCTTCCACGACCACCATCGCGCTTACATCTTTGCCACCAACCCGCTCGGCATCCAGCTCGACGGCATCTTAACCGAAGGCCAGGGCAACGATTTCAGCTTCGACACCCTGTGGTATTCCGAGGGGCGGCTCACTGCTGACGGTTATATCGTTTGGATGGCCATCCCCTTCAAGAGCTTGCGCTTCCCGGCCGAGCCGGCGCAGGATTGGGGCGTCGCGCTCGATCGGGTGATTATCCGCACCAACGAAGTCGCCTTCTGGCCCTACGTGACCACACGAGTCCAGGGCATCGCCCAGCAATTCGCCACCTTGGAAGGGCTCGAGCGGATCTCGCCGGGGCACAACATGCAGTTCATCCCCTATGGCCTGTTCGCTCGCGCCCGCTTTCTCGACACCTTGGACCCGAACAACCCCGGGTTCCGCACCAAAAACGATTTCCGCGGCGGGCTGGACGCCAAATTCGTTGTCCGGGACGCACTCACCTTCGACGTGGCGCTGAACCCGGACTTCAGCCAGGTCGAATCCGATGAGCCGCAGGTCACCATCAACCAGCGTTTCGAGGTTTTCTTCCCCGAAAAGCGGCCCTTCTTCATCGAAAACGCCGGATTCTTCCAGACGCCCATCCCGCTGTTCTTCTCACGGCGTGTTGCCGACCCGCAGTTCGGGGTGCGCATGACCGGCAAGGTCGGTCGCTGGGCGCTGGGCGCCATCGGGATCGACGACCGCGGGCCGGGAAACGGCAGGTTGTCTACCGACCCTCTTGCCGGCGACCGCGCCGGCATCGGCATCGTGCGGGTCCAGCGCGAATTTGGCGAGCAGTCCAAGATCGGGCTGCTGGTGGCCAGCCGCGATTTTGCCTCGAGTTCCAACCGCGTTTATTCGATTGATACGCGCATCAAGCTCAGCCCCAACCTAGTGCTGGAAGCCCAAGCGATGCACAGCGAGACCCGGCAGCTTCCCAACGAGCAATCTTGCCAGAACGCGGGGCTGCGGCTCTCCGGCCCGGCGTATTTCGCCGAGTTGACTTTCCTGGGACGGCACCTGTCCTACGCGGCGCGCTACTCCGACCGCAGCCCCTCCTTTTGCTCCGAGTTGGGATTCGTGCCGCGGGTGGATATCCGTGATATGGAGTACTTCTTCGGCTATAGCTGGCGTCCCGAGCACAGCCGGCTGGTGAGCTTCGGGCCTTCGATCTTCGCGCTGGTCAACTGGAACCGCGCCGGACAGGTACAAGACTGGATTGTGGATAGCAAGTTCGACGCCGAATTCACCGGGCAAACCCTGATGGAGGTCCGCCGCGTCGAGGCCTTTGAGCTGTTTCAGAATATCGGATTCCGCAAGCAAACCACGATGCTCTCGTTCTCCACCGAGGTGCTCAAATGGCTTGCGTTTTCCTCCGGCTACCGGCGCGGCACCAGTGAAAACTTCTTTCCCGCCGCCGGGCTGCAGCCGTTCCTGGGCAATTTCACTAACGCCAGCCTCGGCTTCACGTTTCGCCCGTCGCCGCGCATCCGCTTCGACCAGACCTACCTCTATACGCGGCTGGGCACACGCACCGGCTCCGCGCCCGCGGGATTCCCGAGCGGGATCAGCATCTTCAATAACCACATCCTGCGCTCGAAGCTGAACTACCAGTTCAACCGCGAGCTCTCCGTGCGGGTCATCCTCGACTACAACGCCACCCTCGCGAACCCTAGCCTGCTGGACATCCAGACCAACCTCGGCAGTTTTCCGGGAGCCCCACCCGTGCCGACCAAGCGGCTCACCGCTGACCTCCTGTTCACCTATTTGTTGCACCCAGGGACAGCGCTCTACGTCGGCTACACCGATCGCCAGGAAAACCTGGCGCTCGACCCCACTCTGCCGCCGACGCTGCGGCGCATCGGTTCGCCTACCACCGCCACCGGCCGGCAGTTCTTCGTCAAGATGAGCTATCTGTTCCGCTTCTAGTGCCGTTCCATTGGCGCCAGATTTCGTGCGGCTCGGTGCGACCTAAGCGGATGCTCGTCGGCCTGCGCTCGCTGGTGCGGCGCGCTGGGCTTGCCCTTGTCACCCTGCGGGGGATTGCGTAGAATCGCGGTTCCTTTGCCTGGGGAATTCCGGGGAGAGAAATGCCACAACGCCTTGCCGCCAAAATCACCGGTGTGACGGGCTACGTGCCCCCCAAGGTACTCAGCAACGCCGATCTGGAAAAAATCGTAGAGACCAGCGATGAGTGGATTCGCGACCGGACCGGCATCCGCGAGCGCCGCATCGTCGAACAAGGCGTCGCCGCCTCAGACCTTGCCACCGAAGCCGCCAAACAACTGCTCGCGCAAAGGAATGTCCGTGCTGAAGAGATCGATCTGATTGTCGTCGCCACCGTCACACCCGACATGCTCTTTCCCGCCACGGCCTGCTTGGTGCAGGACCGCATTGGCGCAAAGCACGCCTGGGGATTTGACCTGTCAGCCGCGTGCTCTGGCTTTGTCTATGCGCTGACGGTGGGCGCGCAGTTTGTCGGCGCCGGCACGCACAAGAATGCTCTGGTGATCGGCAGCGACATCATGACCTCCATCATAGACTTCCAGGACCGCGCCACCTGCGTGCTGTTCGGCGACGGCGCCGGCGCGGTGCTG
>JBASRK010000282.1:0-2901 GCA_049273775.1 Candidatus Acidiferrales bacterium | reverse complement strand
TCGGCGCGTTGCTCTCGCCGGAGAAATCCATCTTCCTGTTCGACCCTCTGCTGGTGCTCACCGTTATCATCGGGGTGCTCGCGTGGAGGCGTTTTCGTCCCGAGATCAGGGCTTACCTCGTCACTTTTGTTCTGCTGCTATTCGCCTACATCGGCTTCTACGCAAAATTTACGGACTGGAGTGGCGATACGGCGTGGGGCGACCGCTACGTGTCAACCGGTGCCCAGATCGTCGGGTTCCTTTCCGTGCCGTTGTTGTTGCGCCATCGTACGGATGTGCGCCGGGTGGTCTGGAAAATAGGGATAGCGCTCGTGGCGGTCAGCGTCGTGGTCCAGTTGTCATCGGTGGTGTTGTGGTGCCCCTTGGAGAGGTATCAGATGGAATCGCTCGGCCACCCGACTTTCGTCGTCGCTCTCCGTTTCAAGAACATCGTGGCCTTCGCGTTGGGGAAAATGGATCAGTGGGGTCTGACCAATGATCCGATGAAGGAAGATCCGTGGGATTACGTGCACATCACGACTCTGAATTTTCTGCCCTTCGTGCTGAGAAGAGTCGGAGTGGCGGCTGGTTGGGCGGTCAGCCTGCTAACCGGGGTCTGGTTTGTCGCGCTGGCCTTTCTGATTGCCTTGCTGGTCTTCCTTCGGAATCGAGCCATCAGGAAAGAATTTGGCGCGGCCGAGGTTCCGGCAATCTCTGCGGGAGCGCCATCCCCATGCTAGCGAAAACAAAGTAAGCCAGGAGTTCCTCGCTCAGTATCAAGGTGAGATCGAGGTCGAAATTCGCGAACTCAGCATCACGAACCGCCTAAGCGTGTTGGTAGATCAGATTCGCGTGGAAAAGGCGGACCTTCGTGCCTGCGCGAGGCTTCCGATTATTTCTGGGCGAGAAGCGCCCGGGCATCCCGAAGCTCAGGGCGATCTCCATCGGCGTGGTCGCAGATAGCCAGCAGCCTAGCGTAGTAGCTTTTGGCTTTCTCGCGGTCCCCGGAAAGCTTGGCGGCACGGGCGGCACCCGAGAGCGCGTTGAATCGGTTTGGCGCAGTGCGCAGCGTGGCTTCGAATTCCACGACCGCCTGGGCCGCCTGCTTCAATTCGAGCAGCATTTCTCCCAGCAGTTCGCGAGCCGGCAGGATGACCCCCGGAGTAACGGAGTGCTTGTCAGTAGCATCTTCGTGGTCGGCGGCAGAACGCATCTGGCGCAGTGCTTCCTCCTTCTTGCCCTCCGCCCACGTCAGCCATGCTGTTACAGTCTCCCGCTGAATATCCAACTGCTCGGCCCAGTATTTCTCATTCGCCTGGACCAGCGTGTCGCGAAGCGACGTAAGCTGCTGAAAACTCTTTCGCGCAGCTTCAATGCCGCCGACCCGGGAAGCGCCCAGGGCTCGCGCAAAATGGATATTTGCTTCGGTCCAGGCATACCGCCCGCCGGGAAATATATTCGGTGGCACGGTCAGCGCTGCGGCTTCCGCCCAGCGGTGTCGTTCCACGGCGTATCGCGCCGGCATGCTGGCAATGCCGTATAGCCCGGCGAAATACACCGGGTCGCTTTGCCGGAGCTGTGGCACTGCCTCAAACACCTTCTTGGCCTCCGCGTCCTGGGCTCCCTGCAGATAGGCATAGGCCAGGTAATCCATTGCGTGCAGTTGGTCGCCTTGCGCACTGTCTTTCCGGGCGGCTGCTGCGGAGGCAAGATTCGATTCGATCGACTCTTGCCAGTACCCAAGCCTCGTGAAGATGTGCGAAGGCATGTGAAGCGCGTGCGGCGAGTCCGGCGCGATCTTGCCATAGCGCCGCGCCGCATCCAGGGCCCGGTCCGCAAGAGGGGGATAGTCGTAGGCGTGGATGATGTAATGAGCTACGCCGGGGTGATCCGGCTGCTCGGCAAAAATCTTTTCCAAAATCGCGCCAGCCTTCTTCTGGTTCGCGTAGGTCTTGTCACTGGGAGGTGCGTTTGCCCGCACCGCCAGCGCATACAAAATGGCCGCTTCCCGGTCGTCGGGATAGCGCGCTTGGAGTTGCTCCATCGCCTTCTCGTAGGCCAATGCGCGCGTGCGATGATCGAGCTTGTCAGAATCCTTGTAGTAGATCTCGATGGCGGCGATGTAGTCCCGCTCGCGCTGCGTTTTGGCGCCTGCCGACTTCGCCCCCTCGACAGCCGCCCAACCTTGTTTCAAGGCCGTTGGGTTCGGCGCTTCCCAAATGGGATGGTAGTACGTCATAGCGAGGCCCCAATAAGCCATGCCGCAGGCAGGATCTTTTTCCGCAACGGCGGCAAACGCCTCGCTGGCCTTCTCGTACCAGAAGGAATGGAGCATCGCCACGGCGCGGTTGAATTGCGGCTGTACCGCTGCGTCACAAGAAACGGGAAAATCTACCTTGCCAAGTTTTTCCGGTTCGCCGGCGGGATGCTGATGTTGGGCAACGACAGGTGCCGCGAATGTTAACCAAGCGCCGGTGATAACGAGGTACGAAACACGTGGAAATCTCATGCCAACCTCCTACATGCGTTTCCGCTGGAGGATGTTTCGTTCTGCAATCTTATTGCATACACCTTCAGGCAAGTCAACACGACGGGTCGGGTTTGTCCGGTTGACGCGGCGGCTGCAGTTTGCCATTATCCTCACAACTCGTCTGCGGCGAGGCCGGCATAAACCCGTGCGGCGGGCGCCGCCGGGTCGGGGGGAAGCGATCGCTTTTCGCGTCACGATTCTGGCGTCCGGCAGCTCGGGCAACGCCACGTTGCTCGAGACCCAGCGGACGTGCCTGCTGGTGGATGCCGGGCTGGGCAGGAAAGAGACGCTGCGGCGGCTGGCGGATGCGGAAGCCGGGCTTGAGCGGCTCGACGGCATCCTCATCTCCCACGAGCACAACGACCACATCGGCGGGCTGCCGCAACTGATGC
>JBASRK010000257.1:0-1846 GCA_049273775.1 Candidatus Acidiferrales bacterium | reverse complement strand
ATCTGAAGGTGCTCACTGGCCCGCGACAGTTGCTGCTGCGCATAAGCAAAAGGAATCGCAAAGCCACCGACTCTAGCCCGTGCTTTGGCTTCATCCCCTTTCTTTTTCACGCGCGCGCGCCGGACGCGTAAGGCGCTGCGGTTCTCGGAGCCGTTGAAGGTCAAGTTCATGGCCCGGTTGAACAAATCGGAGACGATGTCTGCGGCGGCGTCCACTTCCTCGTCATACTTGGAGCGTTTCGCATCCAGGGTGCTGAGATGCAGCGCGGCCTCGTCTTTGGCGCTCTGCTCGGAAGTCAGTTCCTGGTAGCGAATGAAATTCTCCCGCGCTCGTTTTATGTCCCCCATGGCTTCATAGAGAAGCGCGAGTTTCCATTTGGTGAGTGTGAATTCCGGGGCCAAGTCACCGGCCTTATTGAGATCTGCAAGGGCGCGATCATATTTGCGCTCGGCCAGGGAGCCGTACACCGACGCATAAAGCCGGCGAATTTCAATGCCGTTCTGACCCGGCAAACTCAGCAGGGATTTCAGGTCCGCGATACGGGCGTGAGCTTCATCGCTATCGAGCGCGCCAGGCGCGAGTTCCAGGTATTTTTCCAGCAGCTTGACGGCCTCCGCGGCCCGGCCATTGGTCTCGGCGCAGTTCGCGAGATTGAAGGTGGCGGACGGACTGCTGACCAAGGTGACCTTGAGCTCGCCCAAAGCATTGCACAAACTCGAACGGTGGCTCGCGAGGGGATCGCTACGTGTGCCGGCTGGCACGTTTGTCTTAAGAGAGGCCTGAGACACCGGTTGCGCGGATGGAGTGCCGCCTTCGGAAAACGAATCCTCATCTCCTCCGCCATCTTCCAGAGATGCTTCCACTCCGATCCTCTCGGAGAGACGGTTGACGCGGCTGATGCGCTCTTTGTCGCTGTCGTTCACCGAAAGGCCATTCTCTCCGGTGGTGAAGAAGGTAACGAGCTGCAAGAGTTTCTGCTTTTGCTTGGGGTCCGCTGTGCCTACTTTGGCCTTGCTCATGTATTCGAGCGCCTTAGCGCGATCACCGAGCTGGTAGTAGCAGAGCGCAAGATCGTAGGCGAGCACGGACTGGAAGGCCTGGAGTTTCATGCCCTGGTCCAGCGCGGCGGCGGCCTCTTTGAACTTGCGCAATTCGTAGAGCTTGCGTGATTCGCCCAAGGCATCCTTCACCCGCTTGTGGATTACTTCATCCAAACGTTTGATGGCCTCCGTGACGTTTTTCATTTCGATGAGCGCCTGGGACTCGGCGTACCTGGTGCGGGCCTCCGCCAGTTGCCCGGTTTGCTCAAGCTTTTCGGCTTCCGCCGTAATCATCCTGACTTGAGCTTCGAGCTCTTTTTTCTGGGTCTTTTCCAAATCGTCCGCCGCCAGCGGGGAACACAACACGAAGACCAGGAGAATCGCTTTCAATCCCATAAGCCCCTTTCAGGAAGCTATTCGATTACGCCTTGTAGGAGTCTGCAGGAGACCGTGGAGTTGGCTGAGTTTGGCCAGATCGGTTCCGCAAGCGCGGTCGCAGACAGTTCTATCTGGTTGTGACGCACATCATACCCCGTAGCCGCGGAAGGATGATGAATAATATGCGCTGCAGCCGATCCGTTGCACTGAAGTGTTCAGAGATTGATTTTATCCCGTTAACGGCAGGGAGTGGTTTCAGGCAAAGTTTTCCGTCACGTTCTCCATTCCCCGTCTTGTTCGATACTCTCGCGAACGCGAAATGCTGTGATCCTGCGAATCAGAGGGAAAGGCAGCGGCTTCTCCAACGGAAACCGGATGGAGCCTTTCGCGGTGTGAAATTTCGAGAGGTCTGTTGCAAAGGCTCTCAC
>JBASRK010000236.1:0-15200 GCA_049273775.1 Candidatus Acidiferrales bacterium | reverse complement strand
CAAATGGCGGATGCGGTCAAGAAAACCGACGCTGTTTTCGAGGGCGGAGGTGTAAAAGGCATCGGGATGGTGGGAGCGGTGGCGGTCACCGAAGAGCAGGGCTACCAGTTCTCCAACGTCGCTGGAACT
This sequence comes from Candidatus Acidiferrales bacterium, assembly GCA_049273775.1. Lineage (GTDB taxonomy): Bacteria > Acidobacteriota > Terriglobia > Acidiferrales > UBA7541 > JBASRK01. Next base: position 15,071 of record JBASRK010000236.1, on the reverse strand, counting down.
TCCGCCGGAGCGATTGTCGCGTCGCTGGTCGCCGCCGGCTACACCGCCGGCGAGCTGAAGAATATTCTCGACAATCTCGACTACACTCGCTTCAAGGATCCCGATCTGCTGGACCGCATCCCGGTTCTTGGCAAGGTGCTCAGCCTGGGCATCGAGAAAGGCATCTACTTGGGAAAATATTTCGAGAACTGGCTGGACGACCTGCTGGCCAAGAAAAACGTGCGCACGTTTCGCGACCTGGTGATGCCCGAATACAAGGACGACCCGAGGTATCGTTACAAGCTCCAGGTGGTTTCGAGCGACATTTCGCAGGGGAAGCTCCTGATCCTGCCGGGCGACATCGCCGACTATGGCATGAATCCGGACGAGCTGGGCGTCGCGCGCGCGGTGCGCATGAGCATGAGCATCCCTTTTTTCTTCGAGCCGGTGGTCCTGACCGATACTGGGGGAAATCCCTGCTACATCGTGGATGGAGGAGTGCTCAGCAATTATCCGGTGTGGCTGTTTGATGATGGCACATCCGATCCGCCCTGGCCGACGCTGGGCTACAAGTTGGTCGCTCCCCAGGAGGGCAGGCCCCACACTATTCTGGGGCCCCTGACGCTTTTTGCGGCGTTGTTTGCCACCATGATGGAAGCACATGACGCCCGCTACATCGAGGATAAACACTTTGTGCGCAGCATCCCCATCCCGACCCTGGGCGTGCAGACAACCGACTTCGAGCTGCCGAGGGAAAAAGCGCAGGCGCTTTATCAGTCGGGGAGGGACGCGGCCAGCAAATTCTTCGCCACATGGGACTTCGAGCAATACAAGGCGAAGTATCGCCGCCCGGAAGCGGTCTCAGTGGGCTCCGGGCGACAGCGGGCGCTGCACGCTCCGGTCAAGCCCGGACCGGAGAAGGGCGGGTGACTTGAGGCCGCCTGAAGGTGTAGTATCCCGCAGACGGCAAGTTATTCCGGAGGACCCCAGCCCATGCGCAAGAACGAAAAAGGAAGTATTCGCCTGCCTGTCGTCGGGGTTTTAATCGCCTTCGTCTGTGTCGCTGGATACTTTGGCTGGTACCAGAAGCCTTCGCAGCCGGTAACCTCGCCGGGCGAGGCAGGCACCGCTTCGACGGTGGCCCCAAGCCCGCCCCCCGCGGCGACATCTGCAACTGCATCGGAAGCCCCCTCGACGGCTCTGGCTCCCTCCCGGAACGCAGACTTGTCAGTTCCTCCCAATGCAACCTCTGCCCTATACACTGGGGGGACGGGACTTGCCCCCGCGAAATCTACCCTTCGATCCATCTCCGGCACGGTGGTGCAGACCAGCGATTATTGCGGCGGGATCGCTCCCCCCGAGGAGATGCTCGAATCCCTGCGAAAAGAGAAGCCGTACCCCCGCAAGGAGCTGTTTGTTCGCGGGGGGACCATCAACAAGTATTCGCACTCCGTTCTGAAAAGATTCGTTTCCGACGCAGAAGGAAGATTCAAGATTTCCTTGCCCCCGGGGGTCTATTGTGTGATTGAGGCGAGCAAGAAGGATGAGTTGAAGCTCCCCGCAACCACAAAAGGGAATCCGCCCGCAGATCAATCCTCCGCGGCGGACGCGGACTGCCTCGACAAGTGGTATCGCACTTGCGACAAGACCCTGAAGATCAGCAAACTGAACCTGAAAGGCGTCGTCATCAAGTTCCATCACACGTGTAACCCGCCGTGTGTAACCGGCGGCCCGCCTATCCCCTGACCTGAGCCCGTGCACGACTGCCCCTTCTCGGGCTTCTCCAGGGGTCAGCCTAGGATTCCGGACCCCAGGCTTCGGGAGCGGCTTCTTCGAAGCGCGTGAAGGTGTTCAAGAAGACGAAGTTGATGCGGTCGGTGGGGCCGTTGCGCTGCTTGGCGATGATGATCTCGGCTTTGGCGCGCTCTTCGGGCGTCTCGTCCGGCTTGTAGATGTTGGGCCGGTAAATGAACAGCACCACGTCGGCGTCCTGTTCGATGGAGCCGGATTCGCGCAGGTCGGCGAGCTGCGGCCGGCGCTCTTCGCGCTCCGGCGCTCGGGTCAACTGGCTCAGCACCAGCACGGGGACCTTCAGCTCCTTGGCCAGGCCCTTCAGGCCACGCGTGATGCTTGTGACCTCTTCGTTGCGGTTGGAGAAACGCCCGCGGGCGGCCACCAGTTGCAGGTAATCCACGATCACCAGCGAGAGCCCCTTGTCGCGTTTTAGCCGGCGTGTCTTGGCGCCCATCTCGACCACCGTCACCGAGCCCGAGTCGTCAATCCACAGCGGCGCTTCGGCCAGTCGCCCCAGCGAGTCGGTCATCTTGCCCCAGTCTTCGCGGGCCAGATGGCCGGTGCGGAACTTGTGCGCGTCAATGCGTGCGTGCGACGCGAGCAGCCGCAGAAGCAGCGACTCCTTGGACATCTCCAGGCTGAAGATGGCCACCGGGTCCCCGGAGCGCAGCGCAACGTTCTCGGCGATATTGAGCGCCAGAGCCGTCTTGCCCATTGAGGGCCGCGCCGCCAGGATGAGCAGCTCCGATGGCTGCAAGCCCGAAGTGATGTTGTCGAGCTGCTGGTAGCCGGTGGGAAGGCCGGTAATGCGCTTGCCCTCGGTGAAGATGCGCGCCAGCCGGTCGAAGTTCTCCCGCACCAACTCCTTCACGCCGATGAACCCGGCGCGCACGCGCTCCTCGGCCAACTGGAAGATGGTGGACTCGGCGCGGTCGAGGATCACATCGGCGTCCTCGTCGGCCTCGAGCGCCTGCTGTTGGATGGCGTGCGTCGAGTGAATCAGGCTGCGCAGCAGCGCCTTTTCCTTGACGATGCGGGCGTAGTGCTCGAGGTTAGTGATCCGCGGCACGCCGTCCACCAGTTGCGCCAGGTACGCCGCGCCGCCTGCGGCCTCGAGTTCCCCGTGCCGGTGGAGTTCGTCGGTGAGGGTCACCAGGTCAATGGCATGCTGCGCTTCGCCGAGCGCGATCATCTGCTGGAAAACGCGCCGATGCTGCTCGAGGAAGAAGTCCTCAGGCCTGAGCTTCTCGATGGCCACGTTCAGCACGTGGTTGTCGAGCAGGATGGCGCCCAGCACGCTGCGCTCGGCATCAAGGTTGTGCGGCAAGGGGCGTTCAAGTGCGGCTTGGGTGGCCATGAGTTCTGTTCGCTTTTTCTTCGCTGATTATCGCGCAGCGCCGCGGGTGGAGCAAGGCCTTTCTCGCCTGCCGGAGGCCGGCGCCTGCCGGCCCGGGCGGAAGCAGAGATTCTGAGAATCTGGCGGCATGGCGTCAACCGAATCGGCCCGAAAATGCTGTGGATGGGCGAGCATGGCTGTGCAAATTGTGGAAAACTTGCGCCTCTTGAAATCCTGTGGAGAACCGCTGGATGCTCGCGGATAAAAAACCGGCGCCTGGTCACCTGGGACGCCGCAAGAGTTCGTGCTGGCTGTCCGCCAAAACTAGCCTTCTCGCTGCACCACGACCTTGATCGTGGCGGTGACGTCGTGGTGGAGCTTTGCGGTCACCTGGTATTCCCCGATCAGCTTGATGGGCTCGCGGAGCTCGATCTTGCGCTTGTCCACCTGGTAGCCTTGCGCGGCAAGCGCCTCGGCGATGTCCGCCGCGGTGACGGAGCCGAACAGTTGATCGTTTTCGCCGGCCTTGCGCGCCAGCGTGACACTGGCCGCGGCGAGCACCTCGGCTTGCTTCTGCGCGCCCTCCCGCTCGGTGGCGGTGCGCTTGTCCAGCACGGAGCGAATTTTCTCCAGCCGCTTCAGATTGCCGGGCGTGGCGGCGATGGCGAGCTTCCGCGGCAGCAGAAAATTGCGCGCATAGCCCGCGGCCACTTCGACTATCTGGCCGCGGGTGCCCAGTTTTTCGACGTCTTCCTGCAAGATGATCTGCATCGGCTCCCCCTCGGGCTAAAGCTCGGTGGCAAACGGCAGCAGGGCGATGTTGCGGGCGCGCTTGATGGCTTCGCCCAGCCAGCGCTGGTGCTTCGAGCAGGTGCCGGTCATGCGCCGCGGAAGGATCTTACCGCGGTCCTGCACAAACGGCTGCAGCATCTCCACCTTCTTGTAATCGATGAAGTCCACCCGCTCGACGCAGAAGCGGCACACCTTCTTCTTGCGGAAATACTGCCGCTTGCCCTTGCGAGGCCCGCCGGGAGGCCCTTCGCGGCGCGCGCCCGGCGGTCCGGACGAGTGTTGCCTCGGTTCTTCTGCCATGGTTCTCCCTCTCCTCGGTTGGCTGGGTTAACTCGCTGCGACGACCTGCTCCCCGGTGCCCGCGGACTTCCGCGGGCGTCGCGCCGCCTTGCGCTCGCGCCGCCGGACGAGCTTCTGCTGGCGTTTCAGCTCCTCGTCGAGGCGCACGGTGAGGTATTTGATCACCGGGTCGGACACTTTCAGGCGCCGCTCGAGCTCCTTGATCATCTCGCCCTGCGTAGCGCGCAGCACCAGATAGACGTAGAAGCCTTCGCGGTGCTTGTGCACGCGGTAGGCCAGCTTGCGCGTGCCCCACTTCTCGACTTTCTCCACCTTGCCGCCGCGCTCGGTGGCCGCCTGTTCGAGCGTGGCCACCAGCTTCGAGATTTCTTCTTCCGGTGTATCGGGCCGGCAGATGAAGATCAGGTCATACAAGCGTTCTTCCATGTTCCCTCAATTCCGTGCCGGGCACGGTGCAATCAAGATGCCTTCGCTCTAGATCAAAGCCTCGCCGGGCGGCGGCACGCGCCGGTTGAACCGGTTCATAGCGCGATGCGCGCCTTCGGCCAGGATCGTCTCCACCGCTTCGGCGGCCTCCGCCACCATCTCCGCGGCGATTTCCAGCTCGTTCCTGCCCATCGGGCAAAGCACATAGGAGGCCAAGTCGCCCACCGGGTCTTCCGGCTGAACGCCCAGCCGCACGCGCGCGAACTCGTGAGTGCCGAGCGCGCTAATCAGCGATTTCAACCCGTTGTGCCCGCCGGCGCTGCCGCGCTCCCGGATGCGGAGCATGCCCCAGGGCAGCGCGACGTCGTCGTAGACCACGATCATCTCGGCCGGGTCACACTCGAACCGCTCCAGCAGCTCGCGCACCGCCAGGCCGCTCACGTTCATGTACGTTTGCGGCTTGGCCAGCAGGACTTCCTGCCCAGCCAGCTTCCCCCGCCCGATGTACGCTTTCGCCTCTGGCCGCTCGACGTGAATTCCGCCGCGCTCCGCCAGCCGGTCCACGACCAAAAAACCCAGGTTGTGCGGCGTCCAGGCGTATTCCGGGCCGGGATTGCCGAGGCCGACGATCAACCGCATCAGCGCGGCCGCCCGCCGGCGCCCGTCCATCGGCTGGTCTGCGCCACACCGCCCGGCCGCGATGTGATCCGCTCGAGCACGCCACCCACCCGGCGCCCGACGCTCCGCACGCGCCCGGCGCTACTTCTCCTTTTCCTTGGGCTTGGCCTTGGTCTCGACTTCGCCCTCGGCCTCTTCGCCCTCTTCGACTTCCTTCTTGCCTTTCTTGATGACTTCGGGCTCTGCTGGAGCCGCTTCGGCCACGACCGCCGCCTCGACGGGCTTCTCTTCCTCGGCGCGCAGGGCCACCACGTGCGCGATCACGCGCTGTGGGTCGCTCACGAGCTTCATCTTCTGGGGGTCCAGCGGCAGGTCGGCGGCGCGGAGCTGCTTGCCGATCATTAATTCGGTCACCTCCACCTTGAACTCATCCGGGATCTCGGTGGGCAGGCATTCGATTTCGACTTCGCGGGTCACCATCTCGAAAATACCCCCCTGCAGCTTGACGCCCTGCGGCTCGCCGAACGTGTGTACGGGCACCTTGACGCGCATGCGCACGTCCAGCGCCACTCGCAGCATGTCCACGTGCAGCAGCGCGCCCTTCACCGGGTCCACCTGCCAGTCTTTCAGCATGGCCTTGTGTTCGCCGCCGGGCAGCTTGACGGTGAAAATCGTGTTGTGCCCGGACTCCGACCGCAGGATGCCGGCCACCTGCTTGGCGTTGACCGCCACTGCGAGCGGGTCGCCCGTTCCGCCGTAGAGCACCGCCGGGATCTGCCCGCCGCGGCGGATGCGCCGGGCGGCGTTCTTGCCGCGTTCCTCGCGGGGCGTCGCATCGATGACGATTTGCTGCATAGCTCCTTCCTTTGGGGCGCCAGGCCGGGCCTTTGACCGGACGCTGCGGCGGTTCGAACCGCCGGGGCGTTCACCCCTGTCGGCGGATCAGATGAACAGCTCGCTGATCGAAGTCTCTTCGTGGATCGAGCGGATGCCCCGGGCGAGCAGGTCGGCCACGCTGAGCACCTTGATCTTGTGCACCTTTTTTGCCGCGGCGGAGAGCGGCACCGAATCGGTCACCACAACCTCCTCGATGGGCGACCGGCAAAGGCGGTCCACCGCCGGCCCGGATAGCACCGCATGCGTGCAGGCGGCATAGACTTTCGTCGCACCTTCTTTGAGCAGTGCCTCGGCGGTCTTGTCCAGAGTGCCGGCGGTGTCAATGATGTCGTCAATCACCAGCGCCACCCGGCCCCGGACCTCGCCGATCAGGTGCATCACTTCACTGACGTCCACGTCCACGCGCCGCTTGTCCACGATCGCCAGCGGCGCATCCAGCCTCTTGGCGAAGAAGCGCGCGCGCTCCACACCGCCCGCGTCGGGTGAAACCACAGTGAACTTGCCCAGTTCCTTCTTCTTGAAGTACTCGACCAGAACCGGCGAGGCGTACAGGTGGTCCACCGGCACATTGAAGTAGCCCTGGATCTGCGGCGCGTGAAGGTCGAGCGTCAGCGCCCGGCTGGCTCCGGCCGTTTCGAGCAGGTCGGCCACCAGCTTGGCGGAGATGGGTACCCGCGGCTTGTCCTTGCGGTCCTGGCGTGCGTAGCAGTAGTAGGGCATCACCGCGGTGATGCGCCACGCCGAGGCGCGCTTGAATGCGTCAATCATCATCAGCAGTTCCATCAGGTGGAAATCCACCGGATGGCTGCAGGGCTGCACCACGAAAACGTCAGCGCCGCGTACGTTTTCCAGGATCTGGAAATAGATTTCGCCGTCGCTGAATTTGCCGAGCGCCGCCTGCCCCGGGCGTGCGCCGAGGTACCGGCAGATTTCTTCCGCCAGCGGCGGGTTGGCGCTCCCGCTGAAGATCTTGAACTTATCGTCGATCAACGAGTTGCCTTCAGACGCCGCCTCGTCCACGTTGGGCGCGGCGGTATTCTCCCCGTGAAAGGGTCTTGCAGACGAAAACCTGGTCTTTCGGGAACCCCCGTGCAGCTCGGCGCGCCTGCGCTGGGTTACGGAAGAGTCCGAACACCGCCGAACCGCTACCCGCCAGCGCGGCTTCCAGCGCTCCTCGCCGGAGCAACCCCTGCTTGAGCCTTGCCAGCCGGGGATACCGCCGGAAGATAGCCGCCTCGAAATCGTTCGAGACGTCCCCCTGCACGCTCCAGCACAGAGCGCAGAAACTATGTAGTTTAGGGACTTGCTTGCGCATTGTCAATCGCCGGCTCACCCAGCGGTAGGCTTCTCGCGTGCTGATCCCGACGTCGCGGGGCGAGACAACAATGATGGCGCGGCCGGGCAGATCAGGCAAAGGGTAAACCTCGTCGCCGCGGCCGATGCCCAGCGCCCGGCCGCCAAATAGGAAAAACGGCACGTCCGCGCCCAGGCCGGCGGCGAGCTTCACCAACCGTGCCGCCGGCAGTTTGCGCCTGGACAGCCGCAGCATTCCCACAAGCGCCGCTGCGGCGTCGCTCGAACCCCCTCCCAGGCCGCGAGCGGCGGGGATACGCTTGGTGAGCTCGGCGCGCACGCCCCCGCGGAGCCGCAACTCGCGCCGCAGGGCGTCGAGCGCGCGCCAGACCAGGTTCTCGCGCCCCGAGGGCAGCGCAGGATCATCGGTTTCGAGCGAAATGCCCGGATGGCGCGTCAGCGTGAGCCGAAGCGTGTCGTGCAGAGAAATGGTCTGGAAGACGGTGCGCAACTCGTGATAGCCGTCCGCCCGCTTGCCCAGGACGTGCAGGCACAGGTTGATTTTGGCGAACGCCGGTAGGCTGACCGATCGCATCGCTAGAGATTTCCTGGAAAGCGAGCGGCGGAATTGTACTCGAAAAAGGCGCGAGCGTCCTCAGCAGGCTCTTTGGACGCCTACTTGTGTTCTTATTGCGGCTTGACCTCGCCCGCGGACTTCTGCTGGGCGAGGCGCTGTTTGAGGTTGTTCAGTTTTCTCTCGAGTGCCGCTACTTTATCGGCTTCGTTTTCGGTGGGCAGCGCGCGCCGCCACTCGGTGAGCGAGCGTTCCCACTCGGCGGCGGCCAGGTCGATCCGGCCGGTCTTGAAGTAGACGTCGCCGAGGTGGTCGCGGATGGTTGGGTCATGAGTGTTGCGCTCGACGGCCTTGCGCAGGGAGCCTTCCGCCTCGGCCAGGCGGTTCTGCTTGAAGTAGGCCCAGCCGAGGCTGTCGAGATAGGCGCCGTTATAGGGCTCCTCAGCCAGCGCGCGCTTCACCAGCTCGGTGGCCTCGTCCAGGCGCGTGCCCCGGTCGGCCAGCATGTAGCCGTAATAGTTCAGCGCGGGAGCGTTGCGCGGGTTGACCTCCAGGACGCGCTTGAACTCCTCTTCGGCCAGGTCGAACTTCTTCTGCCGCTCGAAGATCGCGCCGAGCATGAACCAGACCATTTCGTTCTCTGCCGGCCGGCCGGGCATCTTCTCTGCGGCGCGCACAGCCGTTTCGGCCTCGGTGAAGCGTCGGCCGCGCTCATAGACCTGCGCCAGGTCGAGGTAGATTTCACGGTCGTCGGCCGAGCCCGCCAGCATCTCGCGCAACAACTTGGCGGCTTCGTCGGTATCGCCCTTTTCGCCGAGCAGCAGCGCGCGGGTGACGCGGATGCTGCGATCCTTCGGGTAGAGCTCGAGCGCCCGGTGCGACTCCTCCAGCGCCCGGGCTAGGTCGCGGTTCGCCCGGTAGGTGTCAATCATCAGCACGCGCGCTCGCCGGTCTTCATCGGCGCCGAGCTTCAGCATCTCCTGAAAGGTGAAGATCGCGGCGGCGTAATTCTCGACGTCCCGGTAGGTGCGGCCCAACTGCTCGTAGAGGATGCCCAGGGTGCGGCGGCTCGCTGGCGTGAGGCTCGGCTGGGACTTCACCCCGGCCACCGCATCCGACAACACCCGGATGGCGTCGTCAAAACGGCCCTGCGCCTCGTAGATCATCGCCTCGTAATAGATCACCTCGAGGCTTCCGGGGGCGCGCTGTTTGGCGTGCAGCAGACTCTCCTCAGCCCGGTCGAGTTGCCGCAGTTGCCGGTAGATTTGCGCCAGGCGAAGATAATTCTCCGGGTCGTCAGGCTCGAGCTCGCTAAGTTTATTGTACTGCTCGAGTGCCGCGGGGTATTTTTCCTCAGCCATCAGGGCCTGCGCCAGCCCGCGGCGGTGGCTGACCTCACTGGGCTCGAGTTCGACGGCCTTCCGGTAGGCCTGCTCGGCCCGGGCCGGGTCGCGCATCTGCGTATAGGCGTCGCCGAGCAGGTCGAGCAGCCCGGCGGTCGGCGAGCGCTTCACGATCCGCTCGAGCAGCGCAATGGCCTCAGACGATTTGCCCATGTCCAGCAGGAGTTGCGTGAGCTGCTCGATGGCGGCTTCGTTTTCGGGCTCGCGCTCGAGCATGCCGCGCAGCACCTCGCCGGCTTTTTCGTGTTCGTTCTGCAGGCGGTAGAGCCGCGCCAGCCACAGGGCGGCGTCGGTGTCGCCGGGTTCAATCCGAAGGATTTCGCGGTACTGCTCGATGGCGCGCGTGACCGTCTCGCGCTGGCCCGCCGCGGCGCTGAGGTCGCCGAGGGTGCGAACGTAAATCCGCGCCAGCAGGCGCCGCGCCGGCAGGTTGTCGGGATCGCGCTTGATGATCTCCTGCGCCTCGATCACCGCGTCGCGGATGCGTTGTGACTTGAAATAAATCTCTGCCAGGCGCTCTCGGATCACCGCGGAGCCGGGGTCGAGCTCGTAGGCTTTCTTGTAGAGTTCAATGGCCTGGTTGGCGTACTCGCTGCGGCTGGTGGCCTCGTAGTAGTCCTCGTAGAGGTGGCCCATGGTGAAGGTGGAATAGGCCTCGGCGCGCTTCTGCGCGTCTTGCTGGGAGTAAGCCTTTCCTGGAGTTGCGGCCGAGGGGGCATCCTGCGCCGCCGCGGGGCCCGCCAAAACCAGCCACGCAACCAGAGAAATCGCCACCGGCCACGAGAGACTTCTCATTGAGTCACCGAATCTTTCATTATCCTATACGCCTCCGTAGCGGTCAAAGCTTTCACTCGCCGCGTTTCCAGCCCCGAACAACATACCGTGTTGGATGCGGCAACACCACGCGGCGGTTTCGCGGTTTCGCGGGCGCGGGCTAGAGCGGCATTGTCGCGCCGCGGACGCTTTCAGAGGTTTTGGGTCGGCTAATGCCTAAAATGGCGAACGCCGGTGAAAACCATGGCCAGCCCCAACCGGTTGGCCGCGGCAATCACCTCGGCGTCGCGCACCGAACCGCCCGGCTGGATCACCGCAGTCGCCCCGGCGCGGGCCGCCTCCTCGACGCCGTCGGGGAAGGGGAAAAATGCGTCCGAAGCAACCACGCTGCTGGCCAGCGGCTGCTGCGCTTTCATCGCCGCAATCTTCACTGAATCGACCCGGCTCATCTGGCCAGCACCCACGCCGAGCGTTTGGGCGTCGCGTGCAAAGACGATGGCGTTTGACTTGACGTGCTTGGCGACTTTCCAGGCAAACAGCAGCGCCTGCAATTCGTCGCGGGTGGGCGCGCGCTCGGTGACGACCTTGAGCTCGCTCTGGTTCAGTTCTTGCCGGTCGGGCTGCTGCACCAGCACCCCGCCGGAGATGCGTTTCAGCTCCAGTTCCTCGGGTCCGTCCGGATCGACAGTCGCGGCGACCTCCATCAGCCGAAGATTTTTCTTTGTGGCGAGCTTCTCCCGCGCCGCGACTTCGTAACCCGGCGCGACGATGCACTCGACAAACAGCTTTCCAGCTTCCTCGGCTGTCGCTGCGTCCACCGGCCGGTTGAACGCCAGCACGCCACCGTAAGCCGATACTGGGTCGCAGGCGTACGCCTTCCCGTATGCCTCGACCAGCGACTCCTGCTCGGCCGCCCCGCAGGGATTAGTGTGCTTGATGATGGCGGCTGCAGGCTTGGCGAACTCCTGCACCAGCCGCCACGCCGCGTCCAGGTCCACCAGGTTGTTGTAGGAAAGCTCCTTGCCCTGGAGCTGCTGTGCTCCTGCCAGCCCCGCTGCCGGGCGCCCCGCGGGAACGTAAAGCGCCGCCTTCTGGTGCGGGTTTTCACCGTAGCGCGTCGTCTGCTTCCGCTCGAGCGCCAGGTGCAGCCGTGCCGGTAGACCGGGCCGCTCGCCGAGGCGCACTGGGCCGCCGGCCGGGGCGAGACGTTCGAGCTCGGTCGCGATCAACCCGTCGTAGCGCGCCGTAGTTGCAAACGCCTTCCGCGCCAGCTCGAGGCGCGTTGCCAGGCTCAGTTCGCCTGTCTTATCGAGCTCGCCGGCTACCCACGGGTAATCGGCTGGGTCGGTGACCACCGCGACGCTCTCGAAATTCTTTGCCGCCGAACGCGCCATCGCCGGCCCCCCGATGTCGATGTTCTCGATTAGCTCCTCCGCCGAGAGGCCGGCCTTCGCCGCCGTGGCCTCGAACGGGTAAAGGTTCACCACGACCAGGTCGATCGGCGCCAGGCCGTGCTCGGCGGCCTGCCGGCGGTCGTCCGCCATGCTGCGGCGGAACAGGATGCCGCCGTGGACCTTGGGGTGGAGCGTTTTGACGCGCCCGCCGAGCATCTCGGGCCAGCCGGTCAGCTCGGCGATGTCGCGCACGGGGAGCTGGGCCTCGCGCAGCAGCCGCGCTGTGCCGCCGGTCGATACGATTTCGACGCCCACCGCAGCCAGTTGATGCGCAAAGGCCACCACTCCCGTCTTGTCGTACACGCTGATCAAGGCTCGTTCGATGGGCACACGTGCCTCCATCGCAGGGAAAAGGACGAGTATTGTAAGCGGGCGAAAGGGATTTCAAAAGGAGAGTTTCGTAGCTAGGCTGGGGCCTGGGTCGGGTTTTTACCGAGTTTCGATTTTCGTTTTACGAGTTTCCTTCTGCCGCTACTCCTCCACGCGCGCCTTCAACCGCACCTGGCCGCCTTCCACCGCGACAACGTACTCCACCTCTCGGCAGCCCTTCCGCTTCTTGAGTTGCTGCGTCTTCTGGCGGAGGAATTCCTGGAAGGTGTCCAGCGTGAGGCGGTCGGTTTTTTCCCCGGCGCTCTGCTTCGCGTCGCGAAACGCCTGGTAGAGCTGCTCGACCTTTTCGGCCTCACGGTCCGGGTCCGAGCATTTCACGGCGAACAGCAGCACCGTTTCCCGGCGCGTTGTGCCGGGGGCTGGTCGCCGGCTGGCGCGTTCCGATTCGATCGCCTTGGCGGCGGCACCGTAGTGCCGCTGCACCCTGCCTTCCTCTTTTTGTTTGAGTCGCTTGCGAAAGATATCCCGATATTTTGCGTAGGTTTGCGCGAGACCGCTGTACCGGAACCGCTGACCGAAATTCATGTCTGCGGTGCGGTCGCCGTAGCGCTTCAGGAGCTGCTCGATGCGCCATTCAGTGTCCGCCGGCGGGCGCGCCCGTCCGCCGCCGAAGTATTGCTCGAACTCAATCTTGAGCATCCGGATGTCCTTTTCGAGCTGGCTCAGGTCTTCGTCGATGGTTGCCATAGGCCGTGGCGAAGGCGGAAAACAAATCCTAGTGTCCCGTGCCGTCAGGCGTCAACGCCCAGCCTGCCCGGAAGTTCGGAAGCGCCAACGCGGAACCCGCCGGCCGGGGTTTCGGCCTGTTTTCTTCCGCCACTGCCGCAGCGGTTGCCCTGCCGCTCCGCCTGTGCTGAAATAGCTCCTCCGATGAAGCCTTCCGCCGATCCGCGAGGCGCCACGCTGCTGCGTCAAATCCCCTCGGTGGACGAGCTGCTGGCGCGCCCGCGCCTAGCCCGGCTGGTCGAGCGCGTGGACCGCGCCCTGGTTGTCGAAATCGCTCGCGAAGCTCTCGACAACATTCGCGCGCTCATCGCTTGCGATCCGGAGACGGCTGCGGCGGCGCTCGGGCCGGTCGGCTTGGAGGAGCGCATCGCCGCAGACGTCGAGCGCGCGCTCGCAACCTCCTTGCGGCCGGTGATCAACGCCACCGGCGTCATCCTGCACACCAATCTCGGCCGCGCTCCCCTGGCGCCGCAGGTGGTCGAGCACCTGCGACGGACGGCCACTCAGTACTCCAACCTGGAATATGACCTGGCCGCTGGCGCACGCGGCCGGCGCGACGTTCACACCGCGCGCCTGGTGGCGCGCCTGGCCGGCGCCGAGGCCGCCATCGTCGTCAACAACAATGCCGCCGCGGTCTTCCTGGTACTCAATGCGCTGGCCAAGGGCGGCGAGGTGATTGTCTCCCGCGGCGAGCTGATCGAAATCGGCGACGCCTTCCGCATCCCCGACATTATGGTGGAAAGCGGAGCGGTGCTGCGCGAGGTGGGCACGACGAACCGCACGCGCCTCGCCGACTATGACGGCGCCATCAACGAGCGCACGCGCCTGCTGCTGCGCGTCCACCCGTCGAACTTCCGCATCGTCGGCTTTACCGAGCGACCCTCGCTCGAGGAGCTGGTCGAGCTCGGCCGTCGCGCCTCATTGCCTGTTTTCGAAGACTTGGGCTCCGGCTGCCTGGTGGACCTTTCGGCGTATGGCTTCGAGGAGCCTGTTGCGCGCGCAAGCCTCGCCGCAGGCGCTTCGATCGTCTCCTTCAGCGGCGATAAGCTGCTGGGCGGGCCACAGGCAGGGGTCATCGCGGGCAAAAAGGAGCTGGTCGAGCGCATCCGCCGCAACCCGCTCTTCCGCGCCCTGCGCGTGGATAAGCTGACCATCGCCGCGCTCGAGATCACCTTGCTCGCCTATCTCCGCGGCCCGCAAGCAGCCGGACCCGACGCGATCCCTACCCTCCGAATGATCCGCCTGCCCGCCGGCGAGCTCGAGCGCCGCTCGCAGGCGTTCGCCGAGCGGCTTCGCCCGCAGCTTCCCTCCGGCGAGGTCGAGCTTGAGGTGCGTTCGGGGCTCTCGGTGGTCGGCGGAGGCTCGACGCCGGCACAGCATCTGGCTACGAGCTTGATCACCGTAGCGAGCGTCCGCCATTCGGCAACTCAGCTTGAAGCCCGCCTCCGCCAGCCTGCTCTGCGCGACGCCGAAGGATCCGCTGTCGTCGAACCCGTTCTGGCGCGGATCGAAGATGAGCGGCTGGTGCTGGATCTGCGCACTGTGTTCCCCGAGCAGGAAGCGGCGCTTGAAGCGGCGCTGGCTGCAGCCCTGCGCTGAGCTCGCCATGCTCGCCTTCGTTGTCCGCAACGGGCGCCTCGAGCCCCGGCAGAAAGCTCTGCCGCGCATCCCCCCGGGTTGGGCGCTGGTGCGCGTGCGCCTGGCGGGCATTTGTAATACCGACCTGGAACTCCTCCGCGGCTACCACAATTTCCGCGGCACGCCCGGCCATGAGTTTGTTGGGGAAGTCGTCCGAATGGGCGCCGGCCGAAGCGCAGGTGCCCCACCCATGCGAGTCAAAGGTGGGAACAGTTCGGAAAGTAATTCTCAGTGGCTTGGCCGGCGAGTCGTCGGCGAAATCAATATCACCTGTGCCGCGCTGGGTCGCCGGGCGCGGTGCCGCTACTGCCTCCGTGGCATTCCCACGCATTGCATTCGCAGGCGCGTGATGGGCATCGTGGCGCACGACGGAGCGTTCGCGGAGTACGTCTGCTTGCCCCTGCGCAACCTGCATCGGGTGCCGCCGGGCGTCACCGATGAGCAGGCCGTCTTCACCGAGCCGCTTGCCGCCGCCTGCGAAATCCTGGAGCAGGTGCCGGTGGCTCACCGCAGCGAGGCCGCTGTGCTCGGCGACGGCAAGCTGGCGCAGTTGATCGCCAGGGTGCTGCGCGCTGCTGGCGCACGCGTCGTGATGTACGGCAAGCACGCCGAGAAGCTGGCGCTGGCTCGCCGGGCTGGTATCTCGACCGTGCGGGTGAGTTCTGCTCGTGCGGGCG
>JBASRK010000292.1:0-19100 GCA_049273775.1 Candidatus Acidiferrales bacterium | reverse complement strand
TTTTCACGGGCTACCGGCCGCAGTTCTACTTCCGGACCACCGACGTGACTGGAGACGTGAAGCTGCCGACCGGGGTGGAGATGGTGATGCCGGGCGACAACGTTTCGATGGAGATCCAGTTGATCACTCCGGTGGCGCTGGAGAAGGGGCTGCGCTTCGCTATCCGCGAGGGCGGCCATACCGTCGGAGCAGGTGCGGTGGCGGAGATAGTCGAATAATGAGAACACAAACCTCAAACGCCCGCACTTGGCGCCGGCTTGCCCTGAGCTTACTTGTCCCGAGTTCAGTCGAGGGAGCGAAGGGCGCCGTCAGCGAGATCCTGGAATAGCGACCCGAAATGCGCGAGATCATCACGCTGCAGTGCAACGAGTGCAAGAACCGGAACTATACGACCACCAAGAACCGGAAGAAGCATACGGACCGGATGGAGACGCGGAAATTTTGCAACACGTGCCGCAAACACACGGCGCACCGCGAAGTGAAGTAGCCAAACCCGGAGGGGAGTAGGTTCAACGGTAGACCGCCGGTCTCCAAAACCGGATGTGGGGGTTCGAATCCCTCCTCCCCTGCCACTTCGGGCGGACCCCGGGCGGGGCGGCCAGGCCGGGCGGGGCGGAGACGACCACAAGCGATGGCACTACAGGCGGCGAAGGTGAAAAACGAAGAGGGACAGGGCGGCGGTCCTGGGTTCCAGATGCCGGGTCCGGTGAGCCGGCTGGCGGAGTACCCGCGGCGCTTCAAGCAGTTCTTGCGCGAAGTGCGCGTGGAGATGAAGCTGGTAACCTGGCCGACGTGGCCCGACGTGCAGGCCACCACGGTGGTGGTGATCGTCACGGTGGCGTTTTTCGCGGTGTTCTTCTTCCTGGTGGACAGCGGCGTGGGTTACGCGGTGCAGCGCGTGTTTGGAATCTTCACCAAGCACTGAGGAATCGGAATGGGGATGGCCAAGCAGTGGTACATCATCCACACTTACTCGGGCTTTGAGAAAAAGGTGAAGGAGAGCCTGGAGAGCCGCGTCGCGGCGTTCGGCCTGGAGGACAAGATCGGGCGGATGATGATCCCCACCGAAGACGTGGTAGAGGTGCGCGGCGGGAAGAAAGTGGTGTCGCCGCGGATGTTTTACCCCGGCTACGTGCTGGTGGAGATGGAGATGGACGACAACACCTGGCACGTCGTGCGTTCCACGCCGCGAGTGACCGGCTTTGTGGGCTCGGGACAGACGCCCACGCCGCTCAGTGAGCAGGAAGTCGAAAACATTCTGCACCGGGTCACCACTTCGACCGACAAGCCCAAGCCGAAGCTTGTCTTTGAGCGCAACGAGCAGGTGCGCATCGTGGACGGCCCGTTCGCCAACTTCACCGGCGAGGTCGAGGAGGTCAATTCCGACCGCAGCACGCTGAAGATTTCGGTGACGATTTTCGGGCGCTCCACTCCGGTGGAGCTGGACTTCGCGCAGGTGGAGAAGATCACCTAGTTCCGGGGTTTCGGGACAGGCCGTTCCGGGGGATTGGCGATGGCGAAGAAGGTTCAATCGCAAGTCAAGTTGCAGTTGCCGGCAGCTAAGGCGACCCCGGCGCCGCCGGTGGGCACCGCGCTGGGCCCGCACGGCGTCAACATCATGGATTTCTGCAAGCAGTTCAACGCCAAGACGGCCAAAGAGCCGGAGGGGATGATCATCCCGGTACTGGTGACGATCTACAGCGACCGCTCGTTCACTTTCATCACCAAGACGCCACCGGCTTCCGAGCTCCTGAAGCGCGCCGCGGGCATCGTCAAGGGCTCGGCAGAGCCCAACCGCAACAAGGTCGGCAAGGTCACCAAGAAGCAGGTCGAGGAGATCGCCCGCACCAAGCTGGTGGACTTGAACACGACCAGCATCGATGCGGCCATCCGCACCGTACTGGGCACGGCGCGCAACATGGGCATCGAGGTCGAGGGCTAGACCTGTCCCGGGCGGAGACGAGTTAGGAGAAGCGGATGAGCCGCAAGGTGGGGAAGAACACCGAAAAAGCCCGCAAGCACGTGGAGGCGCGGGCGTATCGGCTCGGAGAAGCCGCCGAGGTGCTGAAGAAGGCCCATTTCGCCAAGTTCGACGAGACCGTGGAACTAGTGGTGAACCTGGGCGTGGACCCGAAACATTCCGACCAGATGGTGCGCGGGACGGTTGTGCTGCCGCACGGCCTGGGCAAATCGAAGCGCGTCCTGGTGATCGCCGGGGGCGAAAAAGTCCGTGAGGCGCAAGAGGCCGGGGCGGACTTCGTCGGCGGCGAGGACATGGTGCAGAAGATCCAGGAAGGTTGGACCGATTTCGAGGCCGTCATCGCCACCCCGGACATGATGAAGTCTGCCGGGCGGCTCGGCAAAGTGCTGGGCCCGCGAGGCATGATGCCCAACCCGAAGACGGGAACGGTGACCTTCGAGGTTGCCCGCGCCGTGAAGGAGATCAAGGCCGGCAAGGTGGAGTTCCGTGTGGACAAGACCGGGATCATCCACTCTCCGGTCGGAAAGATCAGTTTTGACGCGGCGAAGCTGGCGGAAAACGCTCAGGCGCTGCTGGGCGCCGTCCTCAAGGCCAAACCCGCGGCAGCCAAGGGCAAGTACGTGAAGCGCCTCACACTGACCTCCACGATGGGACCGGGGATCCTGATCGACCCGGCGGAAGTGGAAGCGGCGATGGCGGTGGCGGCGTAGGCAGTCGAAGGATTCGGACGATGAAGAAGCGCAGCGAAAAACAGCAGGATCTGGAGCAACTGAAGACCGATCTGGCCATGGTCTCGACCGTGATCCTCACGACCTTCCAGGGGATCACCGTCGAAGAGGACACCAAGCTGCGGCGCGCCGTGCAGGCTGCGGGCGGCCGCTACCGTGTGGTGAAAAACACCCTGGCCGAGCGCGCCGGCGCCGGCACTCCGGCTGAGTCGCTGCTGAAGGGCCTGACCGGCCCGCATTCGATCGCCTTTACGGCCGCTGACCCGGTGGCGCTCGCCAAAGTGCTGACCCGGGTGGCCAAAGACGTTCCCGCGTTCCGCTTCAAGGCGGGCGTGGTCGAGGGGCGGGTGCTATCGATCGAGGAGATCCAGCGGCTGGCGCAATTGCCCTCGAAGGAAGAGCTCTTCAGCAAGATCATGTTTCTGCTGCTGGCGCCGGCCCAGCGAATCGCCATGGCGTTGGCGGGGGTTTCGCGGAATGTGGCCGTCATCGTCAACGAGGCGGTCAAGGCAAACAAGTTTGGATCCGATGACAGCCCCGAGCCCGTCGAGGCGGCCAGGGAATAAAAGTTCGCATCATCGCGAGGAGGAAGGACACAGCAATGGCTAACAAGGTGGAAGCAATCCTGGACGATATCAAGGGCCTGACGCTGCTCGAGGCCGCCGATCTGGTCAAGAAGATGGAAGAGACCTTCGGCATCTCGGCGGCCGCAGCGGCTCCGGTGGCGGTGGCCGGTGGAGCCGCAGGGGCGGGAGGTGGCGCAGCTCCGGCGGAAGAGAAGACCGAGTTCACTGTCGTGCTGACCGAAGTGGGCGCCAACAAGATCAACGTGATCAAGGCGGTCCGCGAGGTCACCAGCCTCGGGCTGAAGGAAGCCAAGGACCTGGTGGACGGCGCTCCGAAAACCATCAAAGAGGGCGTCAACAAGGACGAGGCGGCCAACATCAAGAAAAAGTTCGAAGATGCGGGCGCCAAAGTCGAGGTCAAGTAGCTTGGCAGGCAGGGTGCGGCTTGCCTTGAGCCCGCCACGGCGGGCTGAGGGGCTTGCCTCGGGCGAGGTTCCAACCAAAGGGATTCATTACGCGCGTTGTTGGCCGGGATCCACAAACTTACAAGGTGTCCCGCTGCGACCGTTTGCGGCCGTGTGTGTCTCCGACTCGCTTTTTCGGGGCGCGCAGGACCGCTTCCCCTCCGGGCTCATCCGCTCGGACATGAGGTAAATCAGAATGAAGAATGGCAATCATCATATCCGGGAACGCGAACGGCTGGATTTCTCCAAGATCCAGAGCACCATCCAGATTCCCAACCTGATCGAGGTCCAGAAGAAGTCTTACCATCGCTTCCTGCAGATGGACTTGTTGCCGAGCGAGCGCGAGGATAGCGGGCTGCAGTCGGTGTTCAGCTCCGTCTTCCCCATCCAGGACTTCCGCGGGCTTTCGCAGCTCGACTTCGTGGACTACGCGATCGGCAACTGGGAATGCAAGTGCGGCAACCTGAAGGGGCTGCACCACCTGCGCGCCACCTGCCGGAACTGCGGGGCCTCGGTGGTGACCAACCCGTATCAAACGGGCGACGTGCTCTGCACCAAGTGCGGCACGTTCAACAAGAACACGCCCACATTCTGCAACAAGTGCGGCGACCCGGTGGCCATGCAGCTCAAGTACGACGTCAATGAGTGCCAGGAGCGCGGGATGACCTATGCCGCGCCGCTCAAGGTGACCATCCGGCTGACCATCTACGATAAAGACCCCGACACCGGCGCAAAAAACATCCGCGACATCAAGGAGCAGGAGGTCTTCTACGGCGACATCCCGCTGATGACCGACAACGGCACTTTCGTCATCAACGGCACCGAGCGTGTGATCGTCAGCCAGCTCCACCGCTCCCCGGGGGTCTTTTACGAATCGGCCAACAACCGCACCTACTTCCTCGGCAAGATCATCCCCTACCGCGGTTCATGGGTGGAGTTCGAATACGACACAAAAAACATCCTGTATGTGCGCATCGACCGCAAGCGCAAGTTCCTGGGCTCGATTTTCCTTCGCGCGCTGGGGATGAAGTCCAACGAGGAGATCTTGCGGACGTTCTACCAGGTGGAGCGCATCACGCTCCGCGAGCGGGAGCTCCACTGGAATCTCTCCGAAGGCTTGGTGGACCGCAAGCTATCGCATGAGATTAAGCACCCGCGCACGGACGAGGTGCTGGTAGGCGCGCACAAGCGCATCACCGAGGCGCTGTACAAGGAGTTGGGCAAGGCGCGCGTCACCCAGGCCAGGGTGTCGGTGGCCGACCTGGAAGGCGTCTACACCGTGGCCGACCTGGTCAACCGGCAAACGGGCGAGGTGATCCTGGAGGCGAACAAGCCGCTCACGGCCGAACTGTGGACTGTGCTCGCCGAAGCCGGTATCACCGACGTGGACATCTTTTTCCCCGAGCGGGACGACGTCGGCATGGTACTGAGTCGCACGCTCGACAAGGACGCCATCCGCTCCTCCCGCGAGGCTCTGATCGAAATCTACCGCAAGCTGCGTCCCGGCGACCCGCCGACGCTCGAGACCGCGACGGCGCTGTTCAACGGGATGTTCTTCGACCCGCGCAAATACGACTTCAGCAAGGTGGGCCGGCTGAAGTTCAACATCAAGTTGGGGCTGGAGACCTCACTTGACATGCGCACGCTCGATCCCACCGACTTCGTCGCCGCCATCCGTTACCTGCTGAAGCTCCGCAAGAATATCGGCACGGTGGACGACATCGACCACCTGGGCAATCGGCGCGTCCGCGCCGTCGGCGAGCTGCTGGAAAACCAATTCCGCATCGGCCTGGTCCGGATGGAGCGCGCCATCAAGGAAAAGATGTCGGTGTACCAGGAAATGTCCACCGCCATGCCGCACGACTTGGTCAATGCCAAGCCGGTGATGGCAGCCATCCGCGAATTCTTCGGCAGCTCGCAGCTCAGCCAGTTCATGGACCAGACCAACCCGCTCAGCGAGATCACCCACAAGCGCCGCCTCTCGGCCCTCGGGCCGGGCGGGCTCTCCCGCGAGCGCGCCGGGTTCGAGGTCCGCGACGTCCACCCCACTCACTACGGCCGCATCTGCCCGATCGAGACGCCCGAAGGCCCGAACATCGGCCTGATCAGCTCGCTTTCCTGCTACGCCCGCATCAACGAGTTCGGGTTCATCGAGTCGCCCTACCGCAAGGTGAAGGGTGGGCGAGTGGTGGACTTCGCCCTGATCGTCAACGCTGGCGACAGCGAGTTCAAAGCCGGCGAAATCGTCGAGCGCGAAAAGGCCGAAGCCGTGAACGAAGAGCTGAAGCGCCGCAAGGTGACGTACGAACCCTACTGCTTCTACCTCTCGGCCTGGGAAGAGGACCGCTACGTCATCGCCCAGGCCAACGCCTCGCTCGACGAGCGCGGGCGCATCACTACCGAGCTAGTGAACTGCCGGCAGGCCGGCAACTTCGTACTGAAGCAGCGCGAAGAGGTGGACTACATTGACGTTTCCCCGAAGCAGCTCGTCTCGGTGGCCGCCAGCCTGATCCCCTTCCTCGAAAACGACGACGCCAACCGCGCCCTGATGGGCTCGAACATGCAGCGCCAGGCCGTGCCGCTGATCCGCGGCGAGGCTCCGTTGGTAGGCACGGGCATGGAGCGCGTCACGGCGCGCGATTCCGGCGCCGTGGTCATCTGCCGCCGCGAAGGCGTTGTGGACCAGGTGGACTCCGAGCGCATCATCGTGCGCGTCGAATCCGACCACTCGGGTGTGCTCAGCCGCGAGGTGGGCGCCGACATCTACACCCTGACCAAGTTCAAGCGCTCCAACCAGAACACCTGCATCAACCAGAAGCCGCTGGTGCGCGTGGGGGACCGCGTCGGCCAGGGCCAGGTGCTGGCCGACGGGCCCTGCACCGAGCGCGGCGAGTTGGCCCTGGGGCGCAACGTGCTCGTGGCCTTCCTGCCCTGGCGCGGCTACAACTTCGAAGACGCCATCCTGGTGAGCGAGCGGCTGGTGAAAGAGGACTATTACACCTCGATCCACATCGAGGAGTTCGAAATCGAGGCCCGCGACACCAAGCTCGGCCCCGAGGAGATCACCCGCGATATCCCCAACATCAGCGAGACCTTTCTCCGCAACCTGGATGAGAGCGGCGTCATCCGCATCGGCGCCACCGTCCGGCCCGGTGACATCCTGGTCGGCAAGGTGACCCCCAAGGGCGAAACCACCCTCACCCCGGAGGAAAAGCTGCTCCGCGCCATCTTCGGCGAGAAGGCCGGCGACGTCCGCGACGCCTCCCTCTACTGCCCGCCGGGCATCGAGGGCACCGTCGTGGATGTGAAGATCTTCTGCCGCAAGGGTGCCGAAAAGGACGAGCGCCATAAGGCCATCGAGGCCGGTCAGGTGTTCAAGCTGGAGAAGAACCTGGCCGACGAGATCCGCATCCTCACCGACGAACGGCTGAAGCGCCTCACCGACTTGCTGGGCGGCCAGAAGCTGCTGGCCGACCTGCACGACGAGAAGACCAACAAGCGCTTGCTCACCAAGGGCACCACGCTGACCCGCGAGATCATCGAGAAGATCTCGACCCGGAACCTGAAGCGGCTGAAACTGGCGGATAAGGACCCCCTGCTGATCGAAAAGATCGATGAAGTCGAGGAGATGACCTCGCGGCAGATCGACGTGCTGCGCAAGATCACTGACGACCGCAAAGACAAGCTCAAGAAGGGCGACGAGCTGCCCCCCGGCGTGATCAAGATGGTCAAGGCCTACATCGCCATGAAGCGCAAGCTCTCGGTGGGCGACAAGATGGCCGGCCGCCACGGCAACAAGGGCGTGATCGCGAAGATCGTGCCGGAAGAAGACATGCCCTACCTGCCCGATGGCACCCCGGTCGAGGTCGTGCTCAACCCGCTGGGCGTTCCCTCGCGCATGAACGTGGGACAGATCCTGGAGACCCACCTGGGCTGGGCCTCCCGGGAGTTGGGCCGGAGCATCGCCCGGCTGCTCAGTCACAACGCGCGCGCCGAAGCGGTGCGCAGATGGTTCCGCGAGGTCTTCGGCGAGACCGCCGTCTGGAAGTCGCTCGCCGAGCTCGATGACGATCGCCTCCTTGAGCTTGCGGAGGGCTTCCGTGAAGGCATCCCAGTGGCCACACCCGTCTTCGACGGAGCGCGGGAGACCGAGATCCGCCACCTGCTGGAGGTGGCGGGGCTGCCGCATGCCGGCAAGGTGACGCTCTTCGACGGGATGACCGGCGAGGAGTTCGCACAAAGCATCACCGTCGGCTACATCTACATGATGAAGCTGTCGCACCTGGTGGACGACAAGATCCACGCGCGTTCCATCGGCCCCTACTCGCTGATTACGCAGCAGCCGCTGGGGGGCAAGGCGCAGTTCGGCGGCCAGCGCTTCGGCGAAATGGAGGTGTGGGCGCTGGAAGCCTACGGCGCGGCGCACATCCTGCAAGAGTTGCTGACGGCGAAATCCGACGACGTGTACGGCCGCGCCAAGATCTACGAAGCCATCGTGAAGGGCGAACCGGGTATCGAGCCCGGCGTCCCCGAATCGTTCAACGTCCTGGTGCGCGAGCTGCAATCCCTCTGCCTGGACGTGGAGCTGATGAAGCGGCAGAAGCCGCCGGCGGAGAAGCTGAGCGAGTAGCGCCGCCGCATATCGGAGTCAAGAGTTTATTCGTCCCGGGCAACCGGGACAGTCCCGACATCCCAAGGGTTGTCGGGAGGGGAGGAATAGACCTTGTATCGCAGCAGCCCTTATGACCGCGCCAGCCTGATCGCGGATTTCGATTCCATTCGCATCAGCCTGGCAAGTCCGGAAAAAATCCGTTCCTGGTCGCACGGCGAGGTCACCAAGCCGGAGACGATCAACTACCGCACCTTCAAGCCGGAGCGCGATGGTCTGTTCTGCGCCAAGATCTTCGGCCCGGTAACTGATTGGGAATGCCTGTGTGGCAAATACAAGCGCATGAAGCACCGCGGGGTGATCTGCGACAAGTGCGGCGTCGAGGTGACGCTCAGCAAGGTGCGCCGCGAGCGCCTGGGGCACATCGAGTTGGCCTCGCCCTGCTCGCACGTCTGGTTCTTCAAAGGCCTGCCGAGCCGCATCGGCTACCTGCTCGACATCAGCATGCGGGACCTCGAGCGCATCCTCTACTTCGAGGGCTACGTCGCGATTGATCCCGGCGAGGTCCCCGGGATCAAAGAACGCGAAATGCTGCCCGAGGAGAAGTATCGCGAGCTGCAGAAGGAGTATGCCGGGCAATTCCGCGCCAGCATGGGCGCGGAAGCGATCAAGGAGCTGCTCAAGCGCGTGGACGTGGAAAAGCTGAGCGAAGAGCTCCGCGAGAAGATGAAGGCCGACCCCAGCCTGCAGAAGCGCATCAAGTTCGCCAAGCGCCTGAAGGTGCTCGAGGCGTTCCGCAAGAGCGGGAACAAGCCCGAATGGATGATCCTGGACGTGATCCCGGTGCTGCCGCCGGAGCTGCGCCCGCTGGTGCCGCTCGATGGCGGTCGGTTTGCCACCTCGGACCTGAACGACCTCTACCGGCGCGTCATCAATCGCAACAATCGCCTGAAGAAACTGATGGAGCTTCACGCCCCCGACGTCATCGTGCGTAACGAAAAGCGCATGCTGCAGGAGGCGGTGGACGCGCTGTTTGACAACGGCCGCCGCGGGCGCGTCCTGCGGGGCACGAACAACCGTCCGTTAAAGTCGCTCTCCGATACGCTGAAGGGCAAGCAGGGCCGCTTCCGCCAGAATCTGCTGGGCAAGCGCGTGGACTACTCGGGCCGCTCGGTGATTGTGGTGGGCCCGGAGCTGAAGCTCCACCAGTGCGGCTTGCCCAAAAAGATGGCGCTCGAGCTGTTCAAGCCGTTCATCTACCACCGGCTGGAAGCCGCTGGCCACTGCACGACCATCAAGCAGGCCAAGGAAATGGTCGAGCAGCAGGACCCCATCGTGTGGGACATCCTCGAAGAGGTGATCCGCGAGCACCCGGTGTTACTAAACCGCGCTCCCACGCTGCACCGCCTGGGCATCCAGGCGTTCGAGCCCACCCTGGTGGAGGGCAAGGCCATCCGCATCCACCCGCTGGTCTGCACCGCCTTCAACGCCGACTTCGACGGCGACCAGATGGCCGTGCACATCCCGCTTTCTCCAGAAGCGCAGGTGGAGGCTTCGGTGCTGATGCTGAGCGCCAACAACATCCTCTCGCCGGCCAACGGCATGCCCCTGGCCGTACCCACGCAGGACATGGTGCTGGGCATCTACTATCTGACCAAGTCCAAGCCCGGCGCCAAGGGCGAAGGACGCGCCTTCGGCTCGATCGAGGAGGTCCTGCTGGCGCTCGAAGCGGGCGAAGTGGAGCTGCTCACCCCGATCCGCCTGCGACACACCGGCGAGGCCATCGACCTGACCACGGCGTACGACGACCAGGACGTGCCCCACACCGAGCCCATCACGCTCAAGCGCCAGTTCATCAACACCACCGTCGGCCGGGTGATCTTCAACGACCACCTCCCGAAGGAGATGCCGTTCGTCAACGGTCTGCTGAAGAAGAAGGGCGTCCAGCAGCTCGTGCAATATTGCTACCTGCGCTTCGGTCAGGAGCTCACCGTCGTGATGCTCGACGAGCTGAAAGAGCTGGGCTTCCTCTATGCCACCAAGGCCGGTATTTCCATCGGCATCGATGACATGGTTATCCCCAGCGACAAGTTCAAGCTGGTGGAGAACGCCGAAAAGGAAGTGGTCAAGGTCCAGCAGCAGTACCTGGACGGCGCGATCACCAACGGCGAGCGCTACAACAAGGTGATCGCCATCTGGAGCGACATCACCGAGAAGGTCGCCGACGAGATGTTCAAGGCCATGGAGCAGCAGGACAAGGAGGGCGTCATCAACCCCATCTACGTGATGGCCGATTCCGGCGCCCGCGGCTCCAAGCAGCAGATCCGCCAGTTGAGCGGAATGCGCGGCCTGATGGCCAAGCCGTCGGGCGAGGTTATCGAGACGCCCATCACCTCCAACTTCCGCGAAGGCCTGACCGTGCTGCAATACTTCATTTCCACGCACGGCGCGCGCAAAGGTCTGGCCGATACGGCGCTCAAGACGGCCGATTCGGGCTACCTGACGCGGCGCCTGGTAGACGTGGCGCAGGACGTCATCATCAGCGAACTCGACTGCGGAACCGCCGACGGCATCTATGTCGAGCCCATCATCGAGGCGGGCATAGAGGTCGAGCCGCTGCGCGATCGCGTTGTGGGCCGCGTCTCGCTCGACAAGATCAAGGACTACGAAGGCAACGTGATCGTGGACATCAACCAGGAGATCAGCGAGGAGCTGGCCAACGCCATCCAGGCTGCGGGGATCGAGCGCGTCAAGATCCGCTCGGTGCTCACCTGCGAATCCCGGCGCGGCGCCTGCGCCCGCTGCTACGGGCGCAACCTGGCCACCGGCCGGATGGTCGAGCTGGGCGAAGCCGTCGGGGTGATCGGAGCGCAATCGATCGGCGAGCCCGGCACGCAGCTCACCATGCGCACCTTCCACATCGGCGGCACGGCCACCCGCGTCACCGAGCAGTCCAAGCTCGAAGCCCGCAACAACGGGTTCGTCAAGTTCATTGACCTGAAGAGCGTGCGCGGCCGCGGCGGCGCCCTGATTGCCATGAACCGCTCCGGGCTTATCGCCGTGGTGGATGAGAAGGGCCGGGAGAAGGAGCGCTATCACGTCGTCTATGGCGCCCGGCTGCGGATCGAAGACGGCCAGCCGGTCACCCTCGGCCAGACGTTGGTCGAATGGGACCCCTACACTTTCTCCATCCTCACCGAGGTCGGCGGCAGCGTCCAGTTCAAGGACCTGCAGCCGGGCATCACAATCGAGGAGCAAGTGGACGAGGTCACCGGCTTGGCGCAGTTGGTGGTCACCCTGCCCCCGGGCGATGAGAAGCACCAGCCGACTATCCTGCTCCGCGACTCCGCCGGCCGCTCCCGCAAGAAATATCTGATGCCCTCCCGCGCCCACCTGATGGTGCAGGACGGTGATGAGGTTCAGCCCGGCGACGTGCTGGCGAAAATTCCCCGGGAGACCACCAAGACGAAAGACATCACCGGCGGTCTGCCCCGGGTGGTCGAGCTGTTCGAAACCCGCAAGCCCAAGGACCCGGCGGTCATCAGCGAGATCGATGGGGTAGTGAAGTACGGCGAGATCAGCAAGGGCCTGCGGAAGATTTACGTGGAGAGTGAGGACGGCCGGACGCAGAAGGAATACGCCATCGGCCGCGGCGTCCACATCAACGTGCAGGAAGCCGAGCACGTCCGCGCCGGCGAGCCCCTGATCGATGGCCCGCTCAACCCGCATGACTTGCTCGCCGTGCTTGGCGAGAAGTACACGCAAGCCTACTTGGTAAACTCGATCCAGGAGGTCTACCGCCTCCAGGGAGTGAACATCAACGACAAGCACATCGAGGTGATCGTCCGCCAGATGATGCGCTGGGTGAAGGTTGAAGACGTGGGCGAAACCGGCTTCCTGCTCGAGGAGCAGGTGGACAAGTTCCGCTTCCGCGAGGAGAACGACCGGGTGATCAGCGGAGGCGGCCGCCCGGCAACCGGTCGTCCGCTGCTGCTCGGCATCACCAAGGCGTCGCTTTCGACCGATTCGTTCATCTCCGCGGCCAGCTTCCAGGAGACCACCCGGGTGCTCACTGAGGCTGCTGTCGCCGGCAAGGTGGACTACCTCCGCGGCCTGAAGGAAAACGTGATCATGGGGCGGCTTATCCCTGCGGGCACGGGTCTCGAACGTTACCGCAACATTGCGCTGCTCACCGAAATGCCGCCGCCCACACCCGGCGAAGTTGTGCCGGCGGCTGCCGAACTCACCCCGGAGGAGACTGCGGCACTCGAATTCTTGCGCAAGGATGCCAACGCAGTCGCCGAGAGCTAACCAGTCCGTCCGCCTGGCCCCCGCCCGAATCTTCGGGAACCCCGGGGGCGAATGGGGCGCCCCGGCAAACCGGGGCGCCCCATTTTTTTCGGCGTCGTCCCGCCAGCAGCGCGGTCAAGGTTGTGCCAGGTGATGCAAGGCTGGAAATAGGCCTCGTCGTTTTGATTGCCTGCCCGGATTCCCTCGACCTAGACTCAGTCCACGGGATCTTCGCCTGTCCCTTTCCCTCGGGCAGGTGAGTCCGAGAGATCTCGCCTTCCGATGGCTATAGGCAGCACTTCTCGCACGAAGCAGCGCCCGGAAAGCGCGGGGCAGGTCACGGCGCAGCCGGGTCCCGGCCGCTTGGAATCAGTCGGCAACCCCGCGCCGGCGCTTTCTACGCTGGATCGACTGGAACGCAGCCAGAGGAAAATCTGGGGATCCGCGCTGTTCTTGTTGGTGTTGCTGGCTGCGGCGCTCGCGCTGCTGTCTTGGGAGGCGATTCGAACCCTGCCCCTTCATCTCGAAGCACTGCCGATCGGATTGGTCGTGCTGGTCGTGCTGTTCGGCGCTTACTTCTGGTCCCGCTCGCAGCAAATCGCGGAGCTCCGCGGCCTGATACGCGGCATCGAGCAGCGGTCCGCAGCGCCGCCCAGCGGCGAACAGCTCGACCAGCTCTTCGAGCTCATCTCCCGGTCGCAGCGGGGATATCGCGACCTGATCGACACCTTTGACGACCTGCTTTTCTCTTTTTCCCTCGACGGGGAGATCCGGGCGGCCAACCGCAGCATCGCGGACCTGCTCGGACGGCCCTTCTCCGAAATCATCGGTCACCGCCTGGACGAGTTTTTGGACGACCCTAAAGGCTCGGGGCGCGCCGCCGCCGAGAAAGCCTTGCCACGATTGCTCGAGCGGCGGCACTGGGACGGAGTGGTGTGCGTCCGCTTGAAGCAGGCCGGGGCCGGGCCGGCCGTGCGGTATTTCGACTGCGTGCTCCACGCCATGGTCAACGACGCTCAGGTGTTCGGGTTCGGGGGACTCGCACGGGACATCACGAAACTCCGCGAAAACGAGGCGCGCTTCACAGAACTGTTCGAGACTCTCCAGGAGGGCGTCTACTTCACCACGCCGGAGGGCAAGCTGCTCGATGCCAACCCGGCACTGGTTCGCATGCTGGGCTACGCTGACAAGGAGGAGTTGCTGGGAGTTTCCGTCAACGAGCTGTGCCTCGATCCGTCGAAGCGAGCGACTGACGCCGGGGAAGCCAGCCACCCGGGCGGGGCCCACGGCCGGGAGCTCACCCTGCGGCGCAAGGACGGGAGCGCAGCAATCTGTCTGGACACTTCGACCGCCATCCGCGACGCCACCGGCTGCGTCGTCCGCTACCAGGGCACGCTGGTGGACATCACGCAGCGGCGGGAAATCGAAAAGCGGCTGCACGGCGAGCGCGAATTCGCCCGCCGGCTGGTGGACAGCTTCCCGGATCTCATCGTCGTGCTCGACACCGAGGCACGCTTCACCTTTGTCAGCCCGCGCATCACGGAATGCCTGGGCTACCGGCCCGATGAATTGCTCGGCCGGGCCCTCGGTGAGCGGAGCCACCTCGAAGACCGCCCGGCGCTGCTCGAGCTGTTCCACGAGCTGATCTCCGGCAAGCGCGCCCACGGCATCATGGAGTACCGAACGCGGCACAAGCAGGAGGGTTGGCGGCTCTTCCGCGCCAGCGCGAGCCCGCTCTTCAACGAAAAGGGCGAGATCGCCGGGGTGATTGCTTCCGCCCGTGACATCACCCAGTTGCGACAGCTTGAGCAGCAGGTAATCCAGTCGGAAAAGCTCGCCGCCATGGGACAAATGATCGCGGGCGTCGCCCACGAATTGAACAACCCCCTGACCGCCATCCTGGGCGTCAGCGAATTGCTGCTCGAGCGCGCCACCGACGACGCCTCACGCCGCCAGCTCGACCTGGCCCATCGCCAGGCCCGCCGGGCAGCCCACATCGTGAAGAGCCTGCTGGCGTTTTCCCGGCCGCCGACGCCGGGCAAGATCCGTATACACCTGGGCGAGGTCGTCCAGCGGACCCTCCAACTCCACGAGCAGTCGCTGCGGGCGAACAACATCTCGGTGGAATTTCACTCCGAATCAGACCATTACGCCGTGATGGGTGACTCTAACCAGTTGACGCAGGTCTTCCTGAACCTGGTCACCAACGCCGAGCAAGCCATCCGTGAGGTCCGCGATCGCGGAATTCTGCGGGTGCGGCTCGCTCGTGTCGGAAACCACGTCGCGGTGGATTTTCAGGACGACGGCGTGGGCATCCGCCGCGAGGCCTTGGCCCGGATCTTTGACCCATTCTTCACCACCAAGCGCCCAGGTGGCGGCGCCGGTCTGGGCTTGAGTATCTGTATGGCCATCATCCGGGAGCATGGCGGCAGCATCGAAGCCGAGTGCCTGCCCACCGGCGGCGCCTCCTTCACCGTATCCCTTCCCCTCGTCGGTGAGCAGGCGCTCGCCCCCTCGCATCCGGCCGGCACAATGCCCCATCCGGAATCGTTTTCCCTCCAGGGTCTCTCGGTCCTGCTGGTAGACGATGAGGAGAGCATCCGCGAACTGGTGCAGGACGGCCTTTCCGCCCGCGGCTTGGTGGTGGACTGCGCCTCGGACGGTGAGCAAGCGCTCGGTCTGGCCGCCCGGCGCGCCTACGACGCCGTGTTGTGCGACATCAACCTGGCCAGCCTTCGGGCACATTCGATCTCCGGCAAGGAGGTCTTCGAGCGGCTGGTCGAAGGCGTTGCGGGCGCACCAAGCATCCAGAAGCCGCTGTTCATCTTTATGACGGGCGACCTTGTGGACTCATCCACGCTCGAAATCCTGAGCCGGAGCGATACCCGCGTGGTGCAGAAACCGTTCCGAATTTCGGACCTGGTGGCGATTCTCACTGAAGCGCTCCAGACCACGGCTCGGAGCGAGCCCCTCCTGCCCGGAGCGGACTGAAGCCTCGAGGCTACTCTTCCCGGTGCGCAATTCACCCTGGTAGTTTCGAGCGGGAGTGGCAGATCGTTACGGACGGGGCGTGGCCTCCCCCGGCTCGTCTTGCGAGCCCTGACCCGGACGCTTCTCCGGAGAGGCCGGCCGCGGCGAGGAGGCGTCCACACCGAAATCCCAGACGAAGAGGTTCATGCCGTCGGGAAGGATTTCCGCCAGGGCGTATTCGCCGGGCTCGAGCGACTGGCTGATCGTGAGCCGATATAGTCCCTTGGCGACCTGCCAGCGCTGGAGGGAGATGGCTCTGCGCTTTTCGGTGTGCTGCCCTGTGACTTGCGTGCTGAGCACCTCGATCAGCCGCACATCCCCTTTCACCTCGGCGCGGATCAGCTCCATTTCCGGTTCGCGGGCGTCGGCCGTGCGCATGTAGAACTCCGGCTGAGCGGTGGCCAGCCGCAGGCCGGCATGCTTGCCGGGAATCTGGATCTTGTGCCGCGTGGGCACGA
Organism: Candidatus Acidiferrales bacterium; assembly: GCA_049273775.1. Lineage (GTDB taxonomy): Bacteria > Acidobacteriota > Terriglobia > Acidiferrales > UBA7541 > JBASRK01. The sequence goes on along the minus strand of JBASRK010000292.1, from coordinate 2,974 downwards.
CCGGAACCGGCACAATGATCTGCGTCAAAAGCCGACGCTTGTCCAACTTCGCCTCGGCACCGACCTGCGAGAGCGGCGTGACCGTCCGGCCTTCGACCACGAAGGCCCCTTCTCCTCCCGGCAGGAAAACTCCCGGTGCGACCTCGACGCTGGCATCCACCTCTACGTCCACGGCGCGCTCGGCCGCCTGTGCGGCACGGATTTTTTCGACGATCTCCTTCTTCCGCTGCGCTTCCTCCGCTTCCGCTTTCCGGGTGGCGTCCCAGTCCACGATCTCGGCGGGAATCTCCTCCCAGGAGGACCGCTCGATGCTGTAAAAGCGCACCCGGTCGTCTTTTCGCTCGTATTCCCGCACGAGATGGAAGCTGCCGTCCTTCAGAAACAGTCTCTTCCCTTTCGGCAGCGGAACGGTCTGGGAAAGCTCCCTCTTATTATCTTCGGTCGTTTTATCGGGAGCCTTTTCCTGGGGATTGCCGGTCTGCGCAGCGGGCAAAGCCAAGACCACCAGGAATGACAGGGCCGCGATCAGGAGCAAGCGCGAGCCGGCCCGGAGGCCTCCGGACACCCGGCGGCCCGTAATCCCGCCCGGGACCCAAAACCTGCTGCGATTTGCCACGGCCATCAAACGGATCCCGCCTCGCTTCCTGCTCCAACAACTACGATGCCCCGCCCGCTGGGCGGGTTTGGCCAGCCCGGTACCTCCAGCGCCACCGCCAGAATAACGCGGGCGGCGCTGGGCAGCAACCAGAGGCGGGGATGGCCGATGCCTCCGCCCGGAGGCGTTGGGGATGGCGCCCAAAATACAAAAACGGCCCCGACATAGCGTATCGGGACCGTTCTCTGTCATACCCCGATGGAGTTTGAAATCAGTGCTGGCAGCGAGTGTAGAGCACCGTCAGAACCATCAGGTCCGAGTTGGTGAACAGCCACTTCTCGGCTTGTTCGCCGGCGGCTTCCGCGGCACGGGCGATGAAACCCAGGTGCTTGCTGCGCGCCAGGCTGTGCAGGTGGTCCTGGCAGATGCCGGTCAGCCGCGAGACTTCTTCTTCGGTAAAGAGCTTTTGGCTCGATTTAATCTTGACCACGCCCAGCCCCTCTCCACTCAGTTTGATGCTGCGACCATGCTAACGGCTGCCCGGAACTCCCAGCAATAGCCTTTCCGTTCCATTTGTCAAAACTCTTCGACTAGTACGAAAGGCACAAACTAAAAAGATGAAAGGGCTTAGCGGTATTGGCGGACACCTTGCTTGCGCAGCCCCTGGAGTTTCAAAGCGGAAAAGTTTGCCTATTTCTGAAAGCTTTTTACAATTTCGCGGAGTTGCTTGGTATGGCGCGCTTCGTGGTGCGCAATCATTTTGAACCAGGAGTAATAATTCAGGCTGCCGAAGAAGGGATGCTTCCAGCGGTATGCGCTCAGTTCCCGGCCGCGGTGCTCTTCGAGCAGCGCCAACGTGCCGCGGCGCAGCTCGGCCAGCCCGACAAGCATGGCCTCCTTCTCGTCGAGCAGGCTCGGGTCGAGCGGCACAGGCGTCTTGACGCGAAAGCCTCGCCACTCCGCCAGCCGGGCGGGAATGTGCAGCCGCTTCCAGAAAGGCACCGGCGGCGGGGCGCTCCTCACCAGCCGGGCCGCCCCTTTCGTGATCTTCCCCTCGACCATCGTCAGGTGGGCCATCACCTCGGCCGCCGACCACGCCCCCGGGCGCGGCGGCTTCCCCCAGAACTCGGCGGGGACGGCACCCGCAGCCGACTCGAGGCCCGCCCGGACGGCGTTAAGCTTTTCGATGATTGGCGTGATATCGGCCATCCTGAGGCCCTCTAACAGTTTGTTGAAAAAGTGCCATTGCACGTCATTCTGAGTCGCCCGCAGGCGGACGAAGAATCTCTCTTGTGCGAAAAGCCAAAGAAAAGCGGGATTCTTCGGCGCCCGCCTGCGGCGGGCTCCTCAGAATAATCCCTCAGGGAGGTTGTCAACAAGCTGCTAAAGCTCCGCTCCGTCGGCCTTCTCGAAATTGTGCGCGACCTGAAGAATCCGCGCTTCACCGAATGGAGGCCCGCAGATTTGCAGACCCACCGGGAGGCCCTCCGACGTCTTCCCGCAGGGCACCGAGATCCCCGGCACGCCGGCGAGCGAGCCAGTCACTGTATAAATGTCCGCCAAGTACATCTGCAGCGGGTCGGCCGTGCGCTCGCCCAGGCGAAAGGCCGGCACGGGCGAGGTCGGCGTCACGATGACGTCGGCCTGGCGGAAAGCCTCGCTGAAGTCCCGGGCGATGAGCGTCCGGACGCGCTGGCCTTTCAGGTAGTAGGCCTCGTAGTAGCCGGCCGAAAGCGCGTACGTGCCCAGCATGATCCGGCGCTTCACCTCGGGGCCGAACCCGCGCCCGCGGGTCTTCTTGTACATGTCTCGCAGCGTCCTGCCCGCCACGCGCAGGCCATAGCGCACGCCGTCGTAACGCGCCAGATTTGAGCTCGCCTCGGCCGTAGCGATGATGTAATAGGCGGCGATGGCGTAGTCGGTGTGCGGCATGCGCAGCTCGACCGGCCGGCACCCCAGGCGCTTCAGCAGCTCGATCGCGGCTTCCACCTTCTGGCGCACCCCTTCGTCCATCCCCTCGCCGAAGTACTCCTTGGGGATTCCGACGCGAAGGCCGTTCAACGGGGCTTCCATCTCCGCCAGGTAATCGGGTACGGGCGCCGCGGCCGAAGTAGAGTCATTGGGGTCCCGGCCGGCAATTACGCCCAGCACCGTCGCCGCGTCGCGCACCGAACCCGCCAACGGCCCGATGCGATCGAGCGAGGAGGCAAACGCGATCAAGCCATATCGCGAGACCCGCCCGTAGGTGGGCATCATCGCTGGGATGCCGCACAACGCCCCGGGCTGTCGGATCGAGCCGCCCGTATCGGTCCCCAGCGCCGCCACGGCCAGGCCCGCTGCCACCGCTGCCGCCGAGCCGCCGCTCGACCCGCCCGGCAC
>JBASRK010000226.1:0-2242 GCA_049273775.1 Candidatus Acidiferrales bacterium | reverse complement strand
GGTGTTCTGTCCGGTCATGCCCCACAGGTCGGTGTACTTGCGCACCAAGTCGTCCACACGGCCGGTTTCGCCGTTCCAGTTCGCGTCTTCCCACGGGCGGCTAACCGTGGGGATGTAGGTCAACCAGGGGGTCTCGGCGGCATAATTTGCCATTTCATCGTGGTAGCCGAACTCCCAAGAGCGACTGGCGCCCTCGATCAAGAAAAGTTTGTGCTCGCCCTTGAATTTTCCTTCTTTCCAGTCTTTGTAGAGCGTTCGGGCGTAGCTGACAAACGGTGCGATGCCGGTCACGGTGCAAAGCAGCAGGTGGTTGGTGCGGCCGCTCTTGGTATCGAGGGTGAAGCGGCCCTTGGCGACTTTGCGAAATGTCATCGTGTCGCCGACCTGAAGTTTGTAGAGCAGCGGCGTCAGCTCTCCCTGCGGCACCAGCTCGACAAAAAACTCCACTTCCTTCTCGTACGGCGATGACACAATCGAATACGGCCGCTCGACAAGCTTCTGGGGCGTCTGCACGCCGAGGGTCGCATACTGCCCGGCGGTGAAGCGGAACTCCCCGCCCGTGTCCACACGAATCACCCACAAGTCCTGTGAGAAATCCACCCGCTTCGTGATCCGGGCCTTATAGAACTTGTCTTCGGCGGGACTCATCGGCGGCTCTCCTCCATCCTTCATTCCTCGCGCAAGGTTTCCTGCGGAGATGGGGCCTGATAAAAAGGGTGTCCGCCACAGCAAACGCCTAACGGAGGTTCATGTCGTGGGCGGCGGCGGGCATGCGCGGGCACTATGCCCGGCTCCTCACGGCCGGCCCGCCTTGCGTCGCATCATCTCGACGGGGTCAAACTTCTCTGGGGTCCCGGTGATGTGGGTCTTGGCTTCGGTGATTACCCGCAGCAGGGTCATGGTGGAGTCGCGGCCGATCATCTTTACCAACCCGTAGGGCGCCACCTTTTCCGAATACCACACATCCGCCGAACCGTCCTTCATCCGCCAGTGCTCGCAAGTGAAGGTGCCGGCGGGCGTGGTGATTGTTTCGCTGCCGAGGCGCTCGGCACGGTCGCGGACGTCGGCCGGCTGCTTAACCGATCTCCCTCCGCGGTTGATCATTTCAAGGGAGGTCATCAGGTTCTGTATACGACCCATTCGCCCTTCATGGTGGATGTGAAGCATTTCGAGCGTGTCCGGATCGTGCAGGACAAGACCATCGATTCTGATGCGGCGTTGCCGCCGGAAGAGGAAGGGACCAAGGTCTTGGTTGACGTGCTTGAAGCCGGGGAGGACAGCCTGTTTCCCCTGCAGGGTGCATTGGGGTATGAAATCTATCAGTTAGGTTTTCCGGCGCCATCGCCACAGCGTGACCTGAGTCTTTCAATCGGACAATCTAATCACAATTCGTGTAATTAATCTGACTTTTAATTAGGCGACAATCAGTCCCACCATTGTCATGAATCTGCTCATCTAGAAATGGGACGAGCCGCCGGCTCAGCCATCTTCTTCTGATAGAACGACTCATATAGGGCGGCATTCCAGGTTACTTCTGACGAGTACTGACCGAGCTTCTCAGTGGCGCTGATCAGTTCCTGCTCACACGTCAACGCCGCCTCGGCAGTGGCATCGTCCAGCAGTTGGGCAGTTTGGCTCGTGGTTGGCGCCACATTTTGCTTGAGCCACGTTGCGTAAGCGGTGGCCAATTCCTTGTATCGGGCCTTACGCTGCCCGAAGAGCGCAGTCCGTTGCTGGAGTTCCCATGTCGAACGTGCACGGTCGCGCGTGGCCTGCTCGCGCTGCAACGCCTGCAGTTTCACCGGGTCGGGTATTGGGTCGGCTTCTCCCCCGCCAAACACTGGGAGTTTCGCGATTCTTGCCGCGACGTCCTTGGCAATCTGGTCATGACCTCCGGGCGTAGCCAGAATCGCCTGGTCTTTTTTAGCAAACTCTGCGTCGATTTCTCGTACTCGATCGATTAGAGTGAAAAGCTCTTTCTGTTTCGCAAGCACCGCGGTGGTTTCGGTGGTGGCTTGTTTCGCCTGGCGCTCCGCGGCCGTTTCCCCGGCCGGTGGAGGCGGCGCCTGCGCATTGCCCATGAATTTCCGTATTTCGGCTTCTTGCTCCTGCTTCGACATCTTTTCGAAACGCGCCTGATAGGCGGGATCCTTCATCATCCGCTCCATCATCGCTTGCATGCCACCGGGATTTCCGCGACCGCCTGCGAGACTCTGCTGATAGTCTCCGACAGCTTGGGCCG
>JBASRK010000220.1:0-6173 GCA_049273775.1 Candidatus Acidiferrales bacterium | reverse complement strand
CTGAACCCCCACCTGACGCTCCAGGAAGTCACCGACGCGCAGGGCCGCAAACTTGATTTCGCCCGCAGCCAGCGGCTCAGCTCGCCGAGATTATCCGTGCGCCTGGCCGAACCCATCGTCGCCGGGGAAAAGATCACCTTGAACTTCACCTACGAGGGCGTTTTGCCCCCGGGCAGGCTCGATTACATTACTAGCGATGGCATCCTGTTGCGCGATGAATCGCGCTGGTATCCGGCGGTGGACCTCGCCGCTTTCACAGAGAATCGGATCAACATCTCAGTTCCTTCCCGGTGGCGGGCCATCACAAGCGGTGGTCCGCTGGGCTCGATCGGCGCGGGCCTTGCCGCGACCTACAGTTGGAAAACCTTTACGCCGGCGTCTTCGCGCTCGATTGTGGCTATGCCGGAGCAGCCACAGAGCTGCGTCCCGGCGCCGGTGGAAAAGGGAGGCTATCAAGAGATACAGCCTCTTAGCGGATGCTACGTTGGGCCGCACGAGGACAACGGCAAACGCATGGCTGCAAAGGCGCACGAGCTTCTCGAACGCTATGGCAAAGCCTTCGCTACTTACGAGTCTCCGGAGCTTTACATCGTCGAAGGCTTCCCCGGGCAGCGAGGCGCGATGGGCTATTCAGGGCCGGGGTTCCTCGTGGTCAGCGAGGACGTGGTCAAGTTCTTCGACAACCCCGGCTACGCGCCCGAATTCCTGCCGCACGAAGTAGCCCACCAGTGGTTCCCGATCGAGGTCACGATCGCAAGACAGGAAGACGCCTGGCTGGCGGAATCGCTGGCTGAGTATCTCGCCTGGCGGTACCTGCAAGAAACCAACCCGGAGCAGGCACGGCTGATGGTAACGCGGGCGATGCGCGACGCGCTCGGGCCCGAGCCGCTACGGCCGCTCGAGCTCGGCCTGCGGCTGTTTGCGCTCGAAAACTGGGAGGTGACGCACGCGACGCTCTATCAGCGCGGCCTGCTGGTCTGGCGGACACTGGAGACCGTGATTGACCGCGAACGCGTGGATCGCGCCCTGCGCGAATATTATAAATGCCATGCCGGCAGGGCCGCCTCGATCGCCGATTTCCGCAAGATCTGCGAGGAGATCTCCGGGCGCGATCTGGGCTGGTTCTTCGATTATTTCATTCGCGGCACCCGCATCCCGGAGATTCAGATCCATCGCCGGCCGCCGACCGCTCCGGGCGAAGTGGCGGGCGAAATCATACTCAGGAACGTTCCCGCGGAGTTCCAGGTGCGCGTCGAGATGCGGCTGGAGACCTCGGCCGGGGCGGTGGACCATTCGGTGGCGACGCGGGGCGAGGTGACTCCCTTCACGGCGACCTCGGCGGCGCCGGTGACCCGGCTCACGCTCGACCCCGGCCAGCGCATCCTGCGTTGGACCGAAGCGGCCCGGCGCAACCGCAGTCAGCGCGGGCTGCTCGCCGGGGTCGGCGAGCTTGAAACCGCGGGCAAGCTGGCTGTCGCGACGCAAACTTGCCGGAAGGCTCTGACGCTCGATCCGGAAAACCTTGCGGCGAACGAGCAACAGATTCGGTTCGAGCTCGGCCGGTTGCGTTACCGCATGAAACAGTACGAAAGCGCGTTCCGGGAGTTTGCCCGCGTCCTGACGCTGGCGTCGCTTGACCCGATGACGAGCGATTTCAACCGCGCCTGGGCGCGAGTCTATCGCGCCCGCATCGAAAAACTGCGAGGGCATCAAGCGGCGACGCGCGCCGAAGCGCAAGCGGGCCTCGCGAGCAAATCGCCCGCGCTCGAATCACAGGTCACGCTGCCCGAGGCGCCCGGACGGGCCACCACGGCGGCGGCGGAGCTGCGCGCTCTGGTGCAGTAGAACGAGCCCCGCGGCCGCACAAGCGGTTGACACCAGGACAGTCGTCCGCTAGGCTTAGCGCTGGATGATGAAACGACGAGCCGCGGCGGCGTTCTGGCTACTGGCTCTGACGGCAAGCCACGCAACGGCGCTGGCGGGCTTGCTCCTCGCGGAACAGCCGCCCGCCTGCTGTACCGGCACCCTCTGCCCCATTCACCAGGAGCGTCATCCCACGCCAAGCAATAAGGATTGTGATCAGCACGGCGGCTCTAGTGTGAACAACCCACTGGGTGATTGCTCGGTGACTTCCTGCAACCCGCCGGAACGGCAGCTGGTCAGCGCGCAGCCGTACGTGCTGCCTGCACCGCCTGAAACTCCCCAGCAAGCGACCGTTGCCTCTCAGAATTCGCAGCCCGCGCTCTACTTCCCCTCGCCGACTGCGGACAAAGATTCCCCGCCTCCTCGCGACCACTTCGCCTAGCTCTCGCCGGCCTACACAAATAGAATTCTGCCTCGCTTGGTGTTTCGAGCTGCGGGAAGCGAGTTTCTTTTCGAGAGGATACGAGGAGACTGATGGGATTGCGAAGGGTTTTCTATTGCGCGCTTTTTCTGGTCCTCTGCACGAGCACGGGCCTGGCGATGATCTTTGGCACGGTCCGCGGGATCGTCGACGATCCGCAGCACCGCCCCATTGAAGGCGCCGAGGTCACGCTTCGCGCCCGCGTCTCGGACTGGACCCGCCATGTCCAGACCAACGCGGATGGCGAATTCCAGATTGACGCTGTTCCTGCCGGCGAATACAAAGTTCGCATCGAGCACACCGGGTTCCGCACCTTCGAACAGTCCATCGTTGTGGCCTCAGGCAGCGCTCCGATCCTGCATTTTTTCATGCAGCTTGGCGCAGTGCAGGAGAAAGTGGAGGTCGCGGCAAACCTGGCAGGGGTTAACCCGGACTCCGCCATCACGCAAACAACCGTCAACCGTGAGGAAATCGAATCCGCGCCGGGAGCGACCCGCACGAACAGCCTAGCAATTATCACCGACTTCGTTCCCGGGGCTTACGTCGTGCACGATCAGCTCCACATCCGCGGCGGCCACCAGGTGAGCTGGCTGCTGGACGGCGTCCCCGTACCGAACACGAACATCGCGAGCAACGTCGGGCCGCAGTTTGATCCCAAGGACATCGAGACCATCGAGGTCCGGCGCGGCGGCTATTCGGCCGAATACGGCGACCGCACCTTCGGAGTCTTCAATGTCATCACACGCTCCGGCTTCGAGCGCAACCGCCAAGCCGAGATTGTGGCCACCTTCGGCAGCTTCAACGAAACGAATGATCAGATCAGTTTCGGCGATCACACCAACCGCTTCGCCTACTACGTCAGTCTCAACGGCAACCGCACGGATCTCGGCCTGCAGACTCCATCGCCCGAGGTGCTGCACGATCTGGGCAACGGCTTCGGCGGGTTCGCTTCGCTGATCTTCAACGCCACGGCCGCCGATCAATTGCGTTTGGTAACCTCCGCCCGGGCGGATTATTTCCAGGTTCCAAACGCGCCGGACGACCAGGCCGCCGGCATCCGCGACATCGAGCGGGAGCGCGACGCCTTTGTCAACTTTTCGTGGGTGCACACTGCCGGAACGGGCCTGCTCCTCACGGTCTCGGCGTTCTATCATTTCAACCGCGCCGCGTTCAACGGCGGGCCGAACGACGCGCCCGTCGTCACCACCGACCATCGCGGCTCGCACTATGCCGGCGGACAGGTGGCGCTCGCCGTGGTGCGCGGCCGGCACAACGCGCGCGTCGGCCTCTACGCCTTCGCCCAGCATGACAACGACTTTTTCGGGCTCCGGACGACCGATGGCGGCGGGACCGCGCTCCTGCAACAACAGAAGCTCAACGGAAACCTGGAAGCTTTGTTCCTGGAAGACCAATTCAAGCTGGCGAGCTGGCTGACACTCAATGGCGGCGTACGGCTGACGCACTTTTCCGGCTCTCTCAGCGAGAATGCGGCAGACCCGCGGGTGGGCGCGGCGATTCGCGTGCCGAAACTCCACTGGGTCTTCCGCGGCTATTACGGCCGCTACTACCAGGCGCCGCCGCTCGCGACAGTCTCCGGACCGCTGCTCGACCTGGCTCTCCAGCAGGGGTTCGGGTTCCTGCCGCTCCACGGCGAGCGCGACGCGCAGTACGAAATCGGCCTGGCGATTCCCCTGCGCGGCTGGGTATTCGACGTGGACCGCTTCCATACGCGCGCGCACAACTTCTTCGACCACGACGTGATCGGTAACTCCAGCATCTTCCTTCCGCTTACCATCGCGACGGCGCGTATTCACGGTTGGGAAGCCACCGTGCGCTCGCCGCGGCTCTGGCGTCGCGCCCAATTCCACCTGGCCTACTCCCACCAGTTCGTCGAAGGCCGGGGCGCTGTCAGCGGCGGACTCACCAGCTTCAGCCCTCCCGACGAGGGCTTCTTCTTCCTGGACCACGACCAGCGTGACACCTTGACGGCGGGCTTTCGCGTGGCACTGCCCTGGCAGAGCTGGGCTTCCACCACCGTGAACTTCGGGTCCGGATTTCTGGATGGCAACGGGCCCGGGCACCTGCCGCCGCATACAACCTTCAGTGTGTCATTCGGAAAATCGCTCGGCGAAAGGTGGTCCCTCGGCTTCACCGCGCTCAACCTGGGCAACACTCACTTCCTGCTCGATCGCAGCAACACCTTCGGCGGGACGCACTTCAACAGCCCGCGGCAATTCTTCGGGGAAGTGCGCTTCCGGTTCCATTACTGACGCGCCGGCGCCGCCCAGAGCACAGACTCGGTCATCTTTGCTTGCGAGCGGATTGAGCACATCCTGCCCCGGCTCGACCAAATGGTGGACGGCGGTCTGACCACTCTGGAGAAAGTGCGCGTGATCCTTATACCATACCGCTCGCGCAAGTAACCTGCCCGGTCTCCACTTGCAGCCCGTTGGGCGAAAAGGGGTTGCGCCGTGGCGGGCGGCGTGCTACTCTCAGCGAACAAAAAGCGAAGCCCTCGAGGAGGCACGCGATGCCCCAATCCCTGGCCGTACGTGCTGTGACTGATGGTGCGCTCGCCCGCGTGCATGAAATTGTCGAGCAGTTCGCGGCGCGCGACTCGACCGGCGAAGTCATCACTGCGGTCCGCCACATCCCCGCCCGTGAGGCCGAGTGGGCGCCGATGCCGGACTGGGTGCGGCCGGAGCTCGCCGCCGCCTATCGCTCCAAGGGAGTCGAGCAGCTCTACACGCACCAGGCGGCGGCCGCCGAGCGCGTGCGCAGCGGGCGCAACGTCGTCGTGGTGACGCCCACGGCCTCGGGCAAGACGATTTGCTACAACTTGCCAGTGCTCAACGCCGTGCTCGAAAACGCCGACACGCGCGCGTTGTACCTCTTCCCCACCAAGGCGCTGGCGCAGGACCAGCTGGCCGAGCTGCACAACCTCGGCCGGCGGTTGGAGGACCGCTTCGGCGTGTTCACCTACGACGGCGACACGCCCGCCGACGCGCGCCGCGCCATCCGCGAGCAAGGCCACATCGTGCTCACCAACCCCGACATGCTGCACACCGGCATCCTGCCGCACCACACCCGCTGGACGCGCCTGCTTGAAAACCTGCGCTACGTCGTGCTCGACGAGCTGCACACGTATCGCGGCGTCTTCGGCAGCCATTTGTGCAACGTTCTGCGACGCCTGCGGCGCATCGCGCGCTTCTACGGCAGCGAGCTGCAGTTCGTCTGCTCCTCGGCGACGATCGCCAACCCCGGCGAACTCGCGGCGCGCCTGATCGAAGCGGAAGTAGACGTGCTGGACTCGAATGGCGCTCCGGCCGCCGAAAAATTCTTCGTCTTTTACAACCCGCCGGTGGTCAACCGCTACCTCGGCATCCGCCGCAGCTACATCAACGAGACTTCTCGTGTTGCGCAGGAGTTTTTGAAGCGCAACCTGCAAACCATCGTCTTCGCCAACAGCCGCCTGCACACCGAGGTGCTCTTGACTTATCTGAAGCAGTCCAATCCGCCGCCACCCGGGCGGGCCGATACGATCCGCGGCTACAGGGGCGGTTACCTGCCCGGCGAGCGCCGCGAGATCGAGCGCGGCCTGCGCGACGGCGGCATCCGCGGGGTGGTTTCCACCAACGCGCTCGAGCTCGGAATTGATATCGGCTCGCTCGACGCGGCAGTGATGGCCGGCTACCCCGGCACGATCGCTTCCACCTGGCAGCGGGCCGGCCGCGCCGGGCGCCGGAGCGGCAGCTCGTGCGCCGTCCTGGTGGCCAGCTCGGCGCCGCTCGATCAGTTCATCGCCAAGCACCCCGACTATTTCTTTGGC
>JBASRK010000291.1:0-6534 GCA_049273775.1 Candidatus Acidiferrales bacterium | reverse complement strand
CCTTGCCTTTGATGAGGCTCACTTGCAGGCGCACGCGCATGGGGATTTCAATCCCTGTGCCGGCCACTTCGCCGTCGCCCATGGCCGCATGCCCGTCGCCCATATAGAGCAGCGCGCCCGGAACGTTCACCGGCAGATAGAGGAGGTGGCCGGCGCTGGCCTCAGGCGCGTCCATGTTCCCGCCATTTTCCGCCGGCACAATCGAGCTGCGGGCTTCGCCGCCGGCCGGAGCCACGCCGATGCAGCCCAGGAACGGATGCAGCGGGATGTCCACGGAAAATTTGGAATCCAGCGCCTGAAACTTGGCCACGTTGCGCGCGGCGTCCACCGGGTAGAACCAGATCTTTTCCGGCAGCGGCGGATTCAGCATGGGCGTGTAGAACGTCGTGTTCAGCGCGCCGAAGCCCGGGGCAAACGCGCCCACGCCCTGCTTGCTGTCCACCTGCACGTCGAGGAATTTCACCACCAGCGTGTCGCCGGGCTCCGCGCCCTCGATGTAGAAAGGTCCGGTAAGCGGGTTATCGCCCTTCACCAGGCTCAGGGTGTCGCCGGGCTTCTGGATGGCGTTGCCGAAAGCGTCCACGGTGTTGGTTTCCAGGATGTCACCCGGCGCGAGCCGTGCCACGGGCGGCGCCACGCCATAGACGTACTTCACCTCCGCCATCGTGGCGTGGTAGCGCACCACGCGCGGCTCCCCGCTTTTGCTCTGCGCCTGCGCGGCCACGGCTCCCGCCGCAAGCAGCACACTGAAACCGAGACACAACACTTTCCGCATCATGTTCCTCCTCCGGAAAAACGCGCGGGCCCCGGGAGTTCATGGCAGTGCGTTACCACACTGCGCAGTTAGGTTTACCTGGGCCAGAGCCACCCGAACGTGCCTGCAGTGAGCAGCCCGTAGATCAGGCCGTCGAAGACGTGCTTGAAGGTCACGCTCCACGACTGGCCTTTCCAGATCGAGTCTTGGATCTGTGCAGCAGCGTATCCTAGAAAGGCCGTCGTGCCGGCCACCCGGAAAACCTCTAGGTACTGAGTACCGGGGCTCAGCGTGCGTCCCGTCAGGTAGGCGACAAAGACGCCGATCACCACGCAGTAGAGGAACCACTGCCCCAGAAATTTCCCCATCGCCGGCGGTCCGCTGGGGATCACAGTAAGAAGGCCCACCGGTCCACGTTTGAACCTCTCTACCGCCTCAGGCGATTTCATCTCTTTGTGCGTGGTGTGTGGGAAATGGTAGACCCGGCCCGGAGTCACGCCCGCCGCCCGCATAGTGTCGAGCACTCTGTCTTCCTCGGGAAGCTTGCGGTAATCGCTCTTGTGGATGGGGAGCACCATGTGGATGATCGAGCTGGCGACGAACACAATCACAGCCGAAAGCAGGATCGGAAGCCATAAGGCAGTGATGGGGACCATCGTTCCTCCTGGTGAGGCGCCGTAGGGCAGCCGGAAGTACCTGTCTAGGACTCGCAAGATCCTACACTTGGGCCGCGGAGCTGGTCAAACCTGCAGGTGATCCCGCAGTGCAGAGAAAAACCAGTATTCGGGAATCCCCTTGCGCCGCGGCGGGTCGAAGGGGAAGTTCGGAGACAAGTCGGGGCGGCAATGCAGAAATTCCTGTCTGAGTTTTTCCCTTACCTCGAAGGCACCTGGTGAGCAGCCTTCAGAAGTTGCGACCTTCTCTTGCTCGCAATGTTATCCTGGTACGCTCAAAAGGTCTATTACACCAGAACGCTTGGAGCTGTTGAAAACAAAAGTCTTTGCTGGAGAATATTGACGCTCCAAGAGCACATGGTTGCGAGCCAACAGGCCTAAAGAGCTATGCTTGGTCGGCTCGCGGCGGAAAGAGGAGTTTGAATTCCGGGTCATCATGTAGGCAGGTCAAGTCGGGGTCCTCGTGGATCCAATCCTCGTTGGAGTACCCGGCATCCTTCGCCCGGCGCAGCATCGCTAATGCTTCCGCTTTTCTTCCCAGCACGCCGTAGGTACAGCCTGCATTGTAGAGGACGCTCGAATCGTTGGGGCGAAGCGCCACCGCCATTTCTGCATGCCGGATAGCGTCGTCGCTCCTGCCAACGTTGGCGTAATCGGCGGCCAGCAGGATGCGTGCGCGCACGTCTTCCGGCACCATTTCAAGTTGTCGCTCGAGGACGAGCATCTCCATTTCGCGAAAACGCCGGGCAATCTCCGTCTTGCCCAGCCGGTCTAGGGCATTTGTATACGGGATGTAGACGTTGTAATCATCCCCGTTGGCTTCTATGGCGCGCTCGATCAAATCGGCGGCCTCTTGGAAGCGACCCGAGGCAAAGTAGGCGCGTCCCAGAACGTTGTAAGCGCCGTCGCAATCCGGTTTTCGTTCAATCGCGAGACGCGCATAGCGAATGGCCTCGTCATATTGCTGTTGCGCATAGTAAATCCGTGCGCGGGCCACCAGAACGTCTGCCAGTCCCGGATCCAATTCCAAGGCCCGCTTGCAGGCCTCCTCTCCCTTCTGAATCCACTCGGGACCACGCCCGTGGTATTCGTAATACATTCCGCATATGTTGGCGACGCCTGCATGCGCCGAGGCGAACAATGGATCCAGCTTGATGGCCTGCTCGAACATCTGCAGGGCGAAGTCCAGACTTTCGCGCCGCGTATAGCTGCGGCCACGGAGGAAATAATCGTAGGCCAGGGAATTCTCCGTCGGCTTGCGGGCAATGGTCTTTTCTTCCTGCGGCGTCAGGCTGATGCGGAATGCCTGCGCAATGCTCCTAGCAATTTCGTCTTGCACCTCGAAGACATCTGCCAGTTCCCGGTCGTAGCGCTGCGCCCAGAGCGTATGGCCGGTTCTGGTTTCGACTAACTGCGCAGTGATCCGCAAACGGTTCCCGGAGCGGCGCACGCTGCCGCCTAAGACATACGCCGCTTCCAATTCCCGGCCGACCTGCGGAGCGGTGACGGGCTTGTCGCGGTAGGCCACCATGGCGGGCCGAGGGAATACCTTCAAGTCCTTGATGTTCGCCAGCTCGGTGATGATGTCTTCCGTCATCCCGTCGCGGAAGTATTCGTCCTCCTTGGCGCTGCTCAGGTTCTCGAAGTAAAGGACAGCGACGGATTTCTCCGCCTGCGCCGGCGTCGCTTGCCGTCCGGCGGTTGCTGGCGCGTCCTTCGATGCGGTCTCACGGCCGCCCGAATCACGATCGCGCTTCAAACGCTTTAAGTCCGCTCTCATCTCCGCGGCAGCCTGGTAGCGCATGTCGCGCTCTTTCTCGAGAGCTTTGTTGATGAGTCGCTCCAGCTCGGGGGGGATTTCGGGGTTCAGACGCATGGGCGACTTGGGCGTTGCGTGCAGGATGCCATCAAAGATCACGGCGGAGGTGTTGCCCTCAAACGCGAGCTTGCCCGTGGCCATCTCGTAGAGCACGACGCCGAACGAAAACAGATCAGCGCGTGCGTCTAGCTCCTCGCCCCGCGCCTGCTCGGGCGACATATAGGCTATCGTACCCAGCGCCGTTCCGGGACTGGTCAAATTCTCTTCGGAAACATCGGTCGCCTGGACCGAAACCGCTACAGTCTCGACGCTCCGGCGTCGCGCCGGCGCCAGCTTGGCGAGACCAAAGTCGAGGATCTTCGCCTGGCCCGACTTCGTTACAAAGATATTGGCCGGCTTGATGTCCCGATGGGTGATCCCTTTCGAGTGCGCAGCGTCGAGCGCGGCGGCAATTTGTATGGCCAGTTCCAGAATACGATCGGTCTTGAGCGGCCTGCCTTCGATCCGGTGCTTCAGAGTCTCTCCTTCCATGAACTCCATGACGATGAAAGGCCGGCCATCCTGTTCGCCGATCTCGTGGATAGTGCAGATGTTCGGGTGATTTAGCGCGGCAGCAGCCTGCGCCTCGCGCTGAAAACGTTCGAGCGTCGCAGGCTCGTTCGCCGTATCCTCTGGCAGAAATTTCAGCGCAACAGTGCGGCGGAGGCGCGTATCCTCGGCCTTATAGACCACACCCATCCCGCCGCCACCAAGTTTTTCCACGGCACGATAGTGGGAAATGGTTCGCCCGATGAGTGGGTCCGAGCCTGGCACAGAGTGGGAATCTTAGACTGCACCTTTAGGTAAGTCAACGCCGAGGACTGTTCCAAAATCATTCCCTTTTGCCCTGATCAATCTTGGTTCGAGGCAGGAGAGCGGGCGCATCTTGCGCCCGCGCGTCCCAGACTGTCGGTGCCGGCAGGGGATCGGAGCAAAAGCTCCGACCCCTTCGGCGCGAGATGACTCGTGTTGTGTCGGGTTCGCCCGTGGGAACAGATGCCCGCTAGTTCTTTTTGTCTGCTTCCCGAACGAGCTCCTCGGCGGCCATCGGGCCCCTGGCGTCAACGAATCCCTGTTGGAAAAGCGCTCACAAAGGCTTTCACGCCCCTTGACCCTCGCGGTATAATAGATCGCAAGGCCCGCCAAGAGCTTTGTAGATACCAGCAAGCGAAGACGTGAAGCGGCGCGCTTCGACGCGCTGTCTCTATCTTTCAAGAATGGACCGTCTGACCATGTTCGCACCCGTAAGTTCTTTAGAATGCACTGATACAAATTCATTGGACTTAAAGCCCTTTAGATTCCACTCTTACAAAAAACACCCGGGGGGCCCCCTCAGTTTCACCTTTTTCCTTTCGCCTTCTGCCTCCCGCGACAGGAGGCCTTTCCTTGACCCTCCCGCAAGTGAACGCTATTCTGGATGCAGCCGGACTGTGCACGACCAGTTTGCAGGGTTCTCCGATGCGCCGCGTATATTTTGACCACAATGCCACGACTCCCGTGGACCGCGAGGTCCTTGAGGCCATGCTGCCGTTTTTTGCCGATGAGTTCGGCAACGCCAGTTCGATCCACTCGTTCGGTCAGCGCACCCGCGCTGCGGTTGAGCGCGCCCGCGAGTCGGTGGCGGCGCTCGTCGGCGCAGAGCCCGCGGAAATTGTCTTCACCAGCGGCGGCACCGAGTCGGACAATCAGGCCGTGTTTGGCGTCGTCGCAGCCGCGCAGGGCGAGAACAAACACGTTATCACCACGCAAATCGAGCACCACGCTGTGCTCAATGCCTGCCAGGCGCTCGAGCAGCGCGGCATCGAAATCACTTACGTGCCGGTGGACCGCGAAGGGCGCGTTGACCCGGACGACGTGCGCAGGAGCATTCGCCCGGAGACGGTTCTGATCACCGTCATGCATGCGAACAACGAGCTGGGCACGCTCCAGCCAATCGAAGAAATCGGCCGCATCGCGGCCGAGGCCGAAATTTATTTTCATTCCGACGCCGTGCAGTCGGCCGGCAAGGTCCTCGTCGACGTCAACCGCCTGGGCGCGGACTTGCTCTCAATCTCCGGCCACAAAATCTACGGCCCGAAGGGCGTGGGCGCGCTGTACGTCCGCAAGGGCACGCGCCTTGAGCCGTTGCTCTACGGCGGCCATCACGAGCGCGACCGCCGTCCCGGCACAGAAAACGTGGCGGGCATCGTCGGCCTGGGCCGCGCCGCCGAGCTTGCTCGCGAAAATCTCGCCGCGGGCGCGTCGCCACTGGCTGCCCTGCGCGATCGCCTGGAGCAGGGCCTGCTGGCGCAGGTGCCGCACGCCCGTGTGAACGGCAGCCGCTTCCATCGCGCGCCCAATACCACCAACATCAGCTTCCCGTTTGTCGAGGGCGAGGCGCTGGTGATTGCGCTCGACCTGAAGGGGATTGCGTGCTCCACCGGAGCGGCGTGTTCCTCGGGCGCGATCGAGCCGTCGCACGTGCTGACCGCCATCGGCCTGCCGCCGGAGGACGCTCGCGCCAGCCTGCGCTTCAGCCTGGGGCGCGAAAACGCGGACGAAGACGTCGAGTTTGCGCTGGCGGTGGTCCCCGGCGTGGTGGAACGCCTCCGCGAGCTCTCGCCGGTTTACAAAAAGCCCGTCGCGGCCCAGTGACGCTCGGTAGGTTCTGTCTCAAAGTGACGGCGCTTAGCGGGCGCTTCGTTCGTTGGAATGAAATGAGGCAGGAAAACGACAAATCCGCAATCACCGCCGTGGCCATGAGCGGCGGCGTGGACAGCTCAACTGTCGCCGCCATCCTGCGCGAGCACGGCCAGCCCATCGTCGGCCTGACGATGCAGCTCTGGAACCAGCGCCGGCTGCCGCAGTTACACGGCGATGGCCCGGTGCAGCATCGCTGCTGCTCGCTCGACGATGTGTACGACGCCCGGCGCGTGGCCGACCATTTGGGCTTCCCGCATTACGTCGTCAACTTCGAGCGGAGGTTTGAGGACACCGTCGTGCGCCCGTTTGTCGCGGATTATCTGGCCGGTCGCACGCCCATCCCCTGCACGCTGTGCAATAACCACGTCAAGTTCGACCAGTTGCTGGTGACCGCCCGGCAGATTGGTGCCGAGCGCCTGGCCACCGGCCATTACGCCCGCATCCGGCAGAACCCCGAGACGCAGCGCTATGAGCTGCTGCGCGCCGCGGACGACTCGAAGGACCAGTCCTATTTCCTGTTCGGGCTGACGCAGGAGCAGATGGCGCGGACGGTCTTTCCCCTGGGC
>JBASRK010000212.1:0-15615 GCA_049273775.1 Candidatus Acidiferrales bacterium | reverse complement strand
CGGCAGAACTGCGCATCGCCGTGCAGAGTGGAGCGCGTATTGAAGTAGCACGGGCAGAACATGTCGCAACTACAGGCCTCGATGTAGGAAGCGGTGATTGAGAAATCGGGCTTCGCCGCGGCAGGCGCTGCGGGCTTCTGCTGCGACGAGGTATCGTACTTCGCCAGCCCGATCCCCGTCACAAGACATAGACTGAGTATCAGCCAAAATAGTCGGTGCATTTCTCCTCCTCTGTGTGCCCGGTGGACCTAAAGTTCCCAGGCTGAACGGCTGGATTTTATGCCCGGCACAACAGGTTGACAAGGGGCACGACAGTCGCGCCGGGGAGCGGCAGCCCCAGGCTAGGCGTGCTCGGCGCTAAGCAACAGCGGGACGCCCAACTTATCCGAATAGTGCGGCCGGAAGCGCTCGAGGTTGTACATTTGCTCCACATCGACGGTGCGCGGGCCGAGGCCGGGGTCGGGCAGAGGCGCGTGGGTGTACTTGCCGTCCTGGATGGCGACGAGCCGACCGTGGATGCCATCGCGCACCAGGTCCATGGCCAAGTTGGCAAAGGTAATGGCGATCATCTGATCGAGCGCGTCCGCCTCCCCGCTGCGGAGGTCGTAGGTGAGGTCGCTCGACATTGTGTCCTCGCCGGTGCGCGCCCGAATCTCCTCGGCCAGTGCGTGGCCAATGTCCTCCTTCTTCTTGTGTCCGTAGGCGTCTGCTTCACCGAACTCGGCGACCTTCTGCCCCTTCCAGACGGCCCCCTCGGAGGCAATCACGAATGAGTACCGGCTGGGGTTATTGCGCTTGTCTTCGACCAAGATCTGGGTGAGCCGCTCGAGATCGAAGTCGATCTCTGGAAGCACACAGCGCGCCGAGGTGACGTAGGCGGTGTAGAGCGCCGTGAATCCCGAATCGCGCCCGAAGATGCGGAACACGCCGATGCGCTCGTGCGATCCCAGCGTGGTGCGCTGGCGCGTGATCAGCTCCTTGGCGCGAGTGATGGCGGTGGAAAAGCCGATGCAGTACTCGGTGCCGCGCACATCGTTGTCCATCGTCTTGGGAACGCCCAGCACGTCTACACCTTTTGTATCCAGGGCCTTGGCGAAGCTGAGCGTGTCGTCGCCTCCGATTACGATCAGGTAATCCAGTCCCAGGCGCTCGATGTTTTCGAGCACGACAGAGGTCAGGTCAAAGACGTCCGGGCCGCATTCGAGTCCCGCCAGACGCCCGGGCAGGATGTGCGGCGGGAGTTTCCCCCGCCTGATACGCTGAGGATTCACGCGCGAGGTGTGCAGCATGGTCCCGCCAGTGCGATCAATTCCGCGTGTACTGACGCGGTCCAGCTCACGGAGATACTCCGGGTCGAGGTCGGGCCCGGGCCGCAGATGCGTCAGTCCTTCCCAGCCGCGGCGGATGCCGATCACCTGGTAGCCCAACTCGGTGGACTTATAGACGACGCTCTTGATCACCGAATTCAGGCCGGGGACGTCTCCCCCGCCCGTCAAGATTCCGATGCGACGTGTGCGGCTCATCAGCAGAATCCGTTTAAAATTCTAGCATGGAGATCCGTGAGGAACAGTTCGGGGGAATGCGCCAAGCATCGCCGCCGTTAGAAGAAGTGCGTCGAGAACGGTCCGGCCGGAAAAAACCGCTTCGGGCTACTTTTCAGGTTCGGCCACATTCTCCGGCACGCCCAGTACCTGGACGTGGACGGCACGCTCGCGAGGGCCGTCGAGCTCGGCCAGGATGATGGATTGCCAGTTGCCGAGCGCCAGCGAGCCGTCGCGCACCGGTACCGAAAGTGTGTGCCCCAGAACCATGGCGCGGAGATGGGAATCGGCGTTCTTGCGGTCGCACTCGGAGAGCCGGGGGTCGTTGTGCCGCCAATAGTCAATGCGGCCGACCAGTTTTTCCAGGAAGGCCTTCATGTCGTCCAGCAGAGCCTGCTGAAATTCGTTGATGAAAACGGCCGTGGTGGTATGCAGAGATTGCACAATTACGAATCCGGCCTTCATGCCGTGCTTGCGCACGACCTCGTTCAGGTCGCGGGTGATGTTGATCAGCTCCAGGCGTTCCCGGGTCCTGTAGATAATCGTTTCTAGATAGAGCTGCAGCGCGGCAGTGGGCCGAACTTCCGGCGTCAGGCGAGGGGTTTTAACAGGGACGGTCATACCCTTGTGCTCCTGGCCGTCGGATCCGCCTGTTCCTGGGCGACTGGGTCCCAAGCAACGGCCCGAACAATTATAGTATAGGCGCCACGGGCGTGCGCGTCTATGCAAACCTTACGCCCAAAAATTCAGCGCACCGCTTAACAACAGCGGCTTCGCGTGGCGGCGGGCCGCCGCTGCCTGTACAATTCGGCACCGTGCCGGTCGTGGGATTCACACTGGAAATGGAACTGTGAAACAGGAAGGGGGCAACCGGAAGGCAGGCTTGCTGGCTATCGGGGGCCCGGCATGACATCGGCGCATTCATGCGTTCCCGTGATGCCACCGGCAGCGGGCCGTGTCGCTATCCCTTCCAGTTGGGGGAGGACGTGAACTGGTAGAGCGGAAACACCTCGCGGAAGATCTTGCTGACTTCGCCGGGAAAGCCAGCGCGGATTGCGGCGGCGGGTTTCATCTTGCGGCGCACGATCCAGCCCTTCATCCGCTTCCAGTCTTCGGCACGCGAGGGCCAGCCGTCGTGCCGGGTCCATTCACCCTTTTCCATCGAGTACCAGTAGCTGTCGTACTTTCTGCCTAGGCGACGCGCCTGCCGTTCGAGCCAGGCGGCGTGCGCGGTGGCACGAGGGGCAGCAATTCGCGCCAGGCGCGACTCGCGACCCTGGCTGTAGATGCGGAAGCCCGAGGTGATCGCGTCGGGCGAAACGCCGACGTACAGCTGCCCATCGTCACCATCAGCGGCGCGCTGGTCGGAAAAGCTCAGGTACATCTGGGTGCGGTAGGGTGACTTGTCCGCGGCAAAGCGGATATCGCGGTTGATGCGCGACAAGTTGCGGCCGGTGCGGCCGCTGACGTCGAACTCGGGGTTGAGCCGCTGCGCCGCGGGCGCCAGCGCGTCGAGCAGCGCGCGCAAGGGCTCGACCACATGCGCGCGGTAGCGCTCGCGATTCTCGTCCATCCACGCCTTGCGGTTGTTGCGGCCGAGTTCGCGAAAGAAACGAAACGTCTCCGCGCTGAAAATAGCTTGCTTGCCGCTCATTTCGCACCTCGACTTGCCTGCTGACTCAAGACCCATAACATGATCCGAAAGCAGGGTCAACGCTGCGGCGCCAACGCACGATGGATCCCGCACCGAGCGGGTCACTTCGCAACAATTCGAGGAATTCTTCAACGGTCAATTCGGCCTGGCGGAGGATGCTATCTCGGGACGGCTACGCGGAGGTGAGGCGTCGCCCAAACGTCGGACCCGAAACGCCGACGCCTCCCGGGGACCGGGAGGCGTCAGCAACCGTGCGGGGCTTGGGCCCGCTGCGGAGGTGGGTGGCCGATTACCGGACGACTGCGGTTTCTTCCGCCTGCGTCTCAGTCTTGGCCGCGGCGTTGCCGTTGCCGTCGGAGTGGCCGTTGCCATTACCGCCGAGGATGACGAGGCTGCCGTTGCCGCTGGTGGCCGCCTTGATGGCCTCAATCGAGCCGATCTGTACCACGCTCGTCTGAGGCTTCTTCAGCACCAGCTCCTCGTAGATGGCGCGCACCTTGGCCTCTTCCTCCAGCGCCTTCTTCCGGCGGAGGCGGTCCTCTTCGGCCGCGGTCATGGGGATGTCGTGTTCCTTCGGGCGCACGCGAGCCGCGGCGGCGGCGTCAATCACCAGCGAGTGCTCGTAATTCTCCAGGTTGACCGAGCGGCCCTTGGCATAGATCTCGTGCTTCCCGTGTGTGCGGTACCACTGCGCGACGGTCGCGTTCTTGTACATGTTTTCGATGATCTTCCGCCAGCCGATGCCGGTGTTGTACGCGCAGAAGGAGATTTCGCCCTGCTGCGTCGCATACGGAATGATGCACATCTCGGTGCGGCGGAAGTCGTAGTTGAACAGGTCCTGGAACCACATGCCGGCGATGAACAGGAAGTTCCAGGGGTCGGCGCGCCTCTTCAGCGCATCCTCGTAGGTGCGGTCAGGACTGGAACTGCCGTATTTCTTCTTCGGATCACCGGTCAGGCCCCAGGACTTGTCGAACTTCTTCCAGAGGTCGATCAAGGCCAGGCTGGGCGGGGCCTCGAACGGCTTGTAGTTTTTGAGCAGTGCCAGACCCATCATCACGTTGGAGAACCACTTCACGCGCGCGGCATCGGTGATCTTCTTGACGTCCTCGACCAGTTGCGGCACATCGAGGAAGCGCGGCACCGGAGCCCACTCCTTGGTCTCCTTGTTGATCATCAACGCCGTGCCGATGCCGCAGTTCGGGTGGCAGCCGCAGCTCACCTGACCAAACTGCGTGTCCGGTCCGTGGACCAGGTCGGCAAAAGCCGAAAAAGCGCTGACCAGCGAGATGGGGAACCAATCCCGGGTGGGCTCCACCTTCCCCACCTGCCGGCTGACGTCCTGGGCCAGGTGGGAAAGCGTGTAGCGCTGGCGGAGGCGCCGCTCGGGAGTGATGTCCTCGTCGCGACCGGTGAACGAAACCGGCTGGAAGGCCACAAAGGAGATCTTC
Organism: Candidatus Acidiferrales bacterium; assembly: GCA_049273775.1. Classification (GTDB taxonomy): domain Bacteria; phylum Acidobacteriota; class Terriglobia; order Acidiferrales; family UBA7541; genus JBASRK01. Next base: position 10,969 of record JBASRK010000212.1, on the reverse strand, counting down.
TTCGGATTTTCCATGGCGAACTTGACAATGGCGCCCACCTGGTCGTTGTTGACGCTATTGACGATGGTCACCACCAGAATGATTTCGATGCCCGCCTCGTGCATATTCTCGATGGCGCGCAGCTTGACGTCGAACAGGTTGCCGATCTGGCGATGGCTATTGGCGTCGTTGCCGATGCCATCGAACTGCAGGTAGGCGTAGCGCAGGCCCGCCTCGAAGGCCTTCCGGCAGAACTCCTTGCTCTTAGCGAACTCAATGCCGTTGGTGGCCGCCTGGACGCTGTTGTAGCCCAGTTTGCGGGCGTACCGGATGGCGTCGACGAAGTAGGGGTGCATGGTGGGCTCACCGCCCGAGAACTGCACCGAGAGCTGGCGGCGCGGCTTGATCTTCACCGCGTTGTCCAGCACCTCCTTGATCTCCTCCCAGCTCAGCTCGTGGACGTACCCCACCTGGTTGGCGTCCATGAAGCAGGGGTCGCACATCATGTTGCATCGGTTGGTGAGGTCCACGGTCAGGACCGAGCCCCGGCCATATCGCACCGTGCTGCTGCCGTGCTTGTGCAGGTCCTCGTCGTTGTGCGCGGGAATGTCCCGGCCGGGGAAATTCTTTTCGATCCAGGCAAGGAACCGCGAGTCGATGGCCATCAGGTCTTCATATTGCCCGTGCTTGGGGCATTGCTTGACCATCCATACCTGGCCGTCGCGCTCGATGATCTGCGCCTTGATCTCCCCCACCTTCTCGTGCATCAGGTCTTTCCAGTCTTTTGCGCCGCTGAAGATCTCTTCGCGCGCCTCCTTTACGCACCCGGGACACAGGGAATCGGTCTGCCGCGGCCAGCCGAGCGTCGGCTTGGTCTTCTCCCATGACTTCAGCAGCGGCTTATCCGACCACTTCGGGGTAAAGGAAGGGCTGGGGCGGTACTTATTAAAGAGCTGGATCGTGTCAAAGGTCACCCCTGCCGCCTTGCAGACGACCGCATCAACCAGTTTTAGCGCCTGGGTGCCTACGCTCCTAGGCATATCAGTACTCCCTCACTTTCGGATTCAAATGACCCTTCAAAAGAGTTTTTTGGACCCCCCCTGAGGCGTTCCCCCTGGGTGGACGTACCATAACACATACACCCCTACCGCGTCTACCTAAGTCATTAGCCTGCCTGAGCTTGCCCCTTACCCGGGCCACCGTCCAGCCGTATGCGCCGAAGAGTTGAAACGCGGGGTTGAATGGCGCCTTCAGACAGCCAATGGCAAAACAGGGGGGTCGCGGGGGGGTAGCAGATAGGTGGCAAGAGCGACGGATTTACGTCCCAAGAGGCGGATTTCAGTCGTTCAAGGCGGGACGTAGTACGGCGATGCCGAAATGGGCCAGCAGCGAGGCCCCTTCGTCAAGTTGGAGCCAGCGGACGGCGCAGTGTTCCTTCAAATATTTGGAGACCCGGGACTCGTTAATGCCGAGGTGCTCGGCAAGTCGGGAACGCAGCGATTCCCCGCGACGTGCGCCTCGCTCGCCACGCAACAGGTTACCCACGCCGATCCGGAGCGTCTGGCACGCTTCGATGTAATAGTAGGTGGTCTGGTCAGAATCAGACAGGATGAACACTCCGGGCCCCGCGGGAGCCTGGTCCGCCTCATCAACGTGGGACAACGGGCTGGCAATCAATCGCCGTAGCTGCGATTCCAGGTGTGCCAGACGGGAGGCCAGAGCCGGTTCGCCGGCGCGCCCGCGCACTTGCCATGCCGCCGGCCCTGCCGCGTGCTCTGCAGGGTGAGCACGCCCTGCAGCCGGCTGCGGCGCCGGCTCAGGTGCCTCCTCCTCCGACTCTTCCGCGGCTCGAAAGCGTACCTGCAGAGTTCTGGACGACTCAGGCGTCCCCTGCGCCGATTGCGCCGGCGCAGCCGGAGCCTCGGTGGCTTTGCCGCGGCGACGTCCGCGGCCTCCGCGACGACCGCGACGCCGGTGACGAGGTCGCTCGGATGGCGCTACCGCGCCTTCGATCCCCTGGCCTGAAGGCTCCAGCGGCAGCTGCGGCTGCTGAGCGGTAGGTTCGACTGAAGCCGGAGCTGATTTGGCTACAGCAACCGTGTCCGGCGCGGACGATGGAGGCTGCTCCGGCCCAATTGGCGCGGGAACCGGGGCGCCGAGGCGGCTCAGGGCTTCGGCGGCTTTCGTCCTCCATTGGGCGCGGCGAAATCGCTCGGCGGCCGCGGTGTACCATCGCACGGCTTCATCGGTCTGGCCGGACTTTTCGGACAGCTTCGCCGACTCGAATGCCACCATGGCGTCGCGGGTCCTCTCGTAGAGCGCGGCAAGCTGGCCCGGTGGGTCGCTGCTGGCTTTCGCCTTGCGGATGCGTGCCTGGATCTGTCGCCAATCAGCCATGGCCCGGCATTGTAGCAGCCGCAAAGCGTTGCGGCTAGCTTTGGAGCTGACAATGTGTCACGACAAAAGCGCGCCGGCGCTCGCATTGGAGTCACCTCCTGCGGCACAATCGGTGTGTGACCGCAGAAGAACGGACGCGCTGGGTGATCAACCAGGCGCAGGCGCTTGGGTTCGACTTGTGCGGCGTGGCTCCGGTCGAGGATTCCGAAGAGCTGCAATTCCTTCCGGAATGGCTCGCACGCGGCTACGGCGGCGAGATGCACTATCTCGGCGACGCGCGTCGGCGCTCGCCCGAACGCGTGCTCGTGGGCGCGCGCAGCCTGATCGTCTGCGCGCTCAACTACAACACACCGCTGCCGTATTCCACCGAAGTGCCTTCCCACAGCGTCGCCGAAGACCTTTCCGGCACAAGAGGATGGATCTCGCGCTACGCCTGGGGCGACGACTATCACGATGTCGTGCGCAGCCAGCTTGAAGCATTGCTCGAAGCGTTGCGCAACCAGCTCGGGCAACCGTTCGAGGCGCGCGCTTACGTGGATACCGGGCCGGTGGCCGAGCGTGTTGCGGCGAAGTACGCCGGACTAGGCTGGCTCGCGAAAAATACCTGCCTGATTCACCCGCAACTCGGCTCGTGGCTCTTCCTCGGCGTGATTCTGACAACGCTCGACCTGGCTCCCTCGCTTGCCGCGGCGGAGGCTCCGGTGCCCGACCTCTGCGGGAACTGCAGGCTGTGCATCGAAGCATGTCCCACTGGCGCAATCGTCGAGCCGTACGTGCTCGATGCGCGGCGCTGCATCTCTTACCTGACCATCGAGCTCCGCGGAACGATCCCGGAAGAGTTGCGCCCGGCCATGGGCCGAATGGTGTTCGGCTGCGACATCTGCCAGGACGTCTGCCCGTGGAACCGCCAGGCGCCAGAGACGAGTCTCGCGGCGTTCTTGCCGCGGCCACTTGCAAGTACGAACGAAACTCGAAACTCGAAAAGCGAAATTGGGCCTTCCGCTGTGGCTGCCACGGCGGAACCGGTGTCGCTGTTTACTCCGGCGCTGGAATGGCTGGCGTCGCTCGGCAAGGAGGAGTACCGCGAAGTGTTCCGCGGCAGCACAGTGAAGCGGGCCAAATGGCGCGGCTTGGTTCGCAACACCTGCGTCGCCCTGGGAAACTCCGGTGCGCACCCGGGCACGACGGCCCACTCCCGAATCGTCGCGTTGCTCGAGCGGCTGGCCGGTTCGGACGACGCCATCATCGCCGAGCACGCCCGCTGGGCGCTCGGCCGGCTCCGGTCACCGTAGACCGAGCAACAAGAGCGAGAACCCGGTGCGCAAGTGCGGCCGAGTTGTGCAGCGCCTCGTGCGGCGTTAGAATACCTCCCGACTGCGATACCGCACACATCAATGCAGACTGAGGAGGTATCTCCGTGGCACACCAGCAACCAACATTGAAGAAGGAGGGTCCTGTGGCCCACGAGCTTCCACCGCTTCCCTATGCTTTCGATGCGCTCGAACCCTACATTGACAAGATGACGATGGAGATCCATCACGGCAAGCACCACGCCGCCTACGTCAACAACCTGAACAAGGCACTCGAAGGCCAGACTCAATTGCAATCCCTTTCACTGGAAGCCCTGCTCGCCAGCCTGGACAAGGTCCCCGAAAACGTTCGGGCGGCTGTTCGCAACAACGGCGGCGGGCACTGTAATCACTCGATGTTCTGGAAGATCATGAAGAAGGGCGGCGGGGGCGAGCCCTCGGGCGAGCTGGCGGCAGCCATCAAGTCCACCTTCGGCTCGTTCGCCGACTTCAAGACCAAGTTCGCGCAGGCCGCGACGACACGCTTCGGCTCGGGCTGGGCCTGGCTGCACATCCAGAACGGCAAGCTCGTCGTCGAATCCACCCCGAACCAGGACAATCCCATCATGACCGGCGGCAAGCCGGTAATGGGCCTGGACGTCTGGGAGCACGCCTACTACCTGAAGTATCAGAACCGCCGGCCCGACTATATCGAGGCCTGGTGGAACGTCGTCAACTGGGACGCCATCGCCGAGAACTACGCCAAGGCCAAGAAATAGCCGCGGTTTCCTGCCGCATTCTCCTTCGAGCGGCCCGCCTCTGAAGCGCACTCCGGAGACGGGCCGCCTGCGTTCTGTCTTTTCGCCACGAGAACCCATTTCGCATACAATGGCGCCCGTCGGGGCTCAACCTCTCATCCGATTCGGAGGCGCTATGACAACCGCGGGTATCCTGGCCCTGGGGCTGACATTCCTGAAACTGAACGTGCAGTTCCCGCAGGGCATGGGCGATCAGGAGCAGATCGTGCTCCGCTGGGTGCATTTCGTGGCGGGCATCACCTGGGTGGGTCTGTTGTACTTCTTCAACCTGGTTAACGTGCCGCTGATGAAGGCGCTCGACGGGTCGACCAAGGGCAAAGTCGTGCCCGTGCTGATGCCGAAGGTGCTGTGGTGGTTCCGCTGGGCCGCGGTCGTGACCTGGCTCGCAGGGTTCCGCTATTTCATGATCCTGGCGAAAACCGATGCCGTCAATGCGGGCAGCCGCGGGCTGATGTGGCGCTGGCTGGGGATCTGGCTGGTGGCGTGGCTGCTGGCATTCGTGATCATTTTCGCCTTGCTGCGCCCCACCGAAGGCGCGCTCAATAACGGCTGGGTGCTCACCCTGCTAATCGGTTTCGTAACGATGGCCACGTCTTGGCTGGTGCTCTCCCTGCTCGGGGATCCCGCCGCGAGCAACCGGACGCTTTCGATCAGCGTGGGAGGCGGGCTGGGCACGATCATGTTCTTGAACGTCTGGGGCATCATCTGGCGCTGTCAGAAGAAACTCATCGCCTGGACCAAAGCCAACGCCGAGCGAGGCACGCCGATGCCGCCCGAGGCGGCCCAGCTCGCCCGGCAGGCGTTTCTGGCATCACGGGCAAACTTCTGGCTGTCGTTTCCGATGCTCTTCTTCATGGCCGCCGCTAGCCACTACCCATTCCTCTCCGGCAAATGAGAAGGCAAAGGTAAGAACTAAGGGTAGCCCGCCCCTTCAGAGGCGGGGCCTTGTCTAATAGCCCCGTGCCTGAAGACCCGGGCTACACCGGCTCGTGGCGCGCACAGCACGCTGGAAAAAGACCAAGAGAAGGTGAGAAATCTGCAAAGCCCAAGAGCGATGGGCGGCTCCGCAGGTTCTAACTGAAGCAATCTTTCTCTGTCCTCTTACTTTTTCCTTCTTACATTTTCCTTATCCTAATCCTAGAGGAGGCGTGTTTGATTTGGCGAGACAAGCTCATAGCGGATGCCCCGCCAGACAATGCGGCGCGTGAAAGCCGCCACCAGCCAGTTCCACAGATAAACGACAGGCACCAGCCCCGCCAGCAGCGTCCATACCCAGCCATACGCCAAGAGTTTTTCTCTCCAGGCTGGGAGAAGCTCCAGGACGGCGAGCCATCGCAGGTAGCCCTTCACGGCAGCCAGCAATGGCAGCGCGAGCGCCAGCAGGAAAATGTGCAGGCCGGGTGCGCCGGTGAGCCACCTCTCCATCAGCGCCACAATACCCAGCAGCAACGTCCCGCAATAGAGCAGGTGGGCCAGCCCTGCCAGCGCCCACAGCCGCGGCGTATGCACGCGGGTGATGACGATTTGACGGTTGGTGAACTCGAGCAGGGCGTCCAGATCGGCATCGTGCAGGGTCGGCACCAGACACTCCGGCAAAAACTGGATGGGGCGACCGGCCTGCCGAAGAGCTCGGGTGAGCGAATAGTCGTCGCTCACCGAGCCACGCCAGAATTCGAGCGCTTGGACGTCGTCAAATACCTTCCGGCGGATGGCCGTGCCGCCGCCCCAGCAGAAATTACTCCTGTGTTCGCCCTGAAATGTCGCGATGGGCGCGTTCCAGGCGGCGGCCATCGCGCTCCAGAAGCCGCCGCGGTCAGGTAGATACCAGCGAAACGTCGTCGCGGCGCCCAAGCGCGCGTCAGCCAGCGGCGCCACCAGGTGCCGCAGCCAGGTGCGTCCGGGTCGGCCGTCGGAATCAACGAAGACTATCACCTCAAAATCCGAAGGGAGCTGCACGACTGCCGCGCGAAGGTTGTTCACCTTGTCGCCGCAACCTTCCGGCGGGCCAGCAAAGACGATTCTTGCCGGGTGCTTGCTCGCCGCGGTAATGCGCCGCAACAGTTCGTACGCCGGGTCGGCGGTGCCGGCCAGGGCGAAGAAGACCTCGTAGTTGGGGTAGTCGAAATCGAGGAGCGCGGCGAGGTCTTGCTCGAGGCCCGGCTCGACGCCCTTGCATGGGCAGACCACCGCGACGTGCGGCGCGTAGAAGCCGGGGTGCGTCGCCAGTCGCCGCCGCGCCATCCTCAGCCAGCGGACGCCTTCCCACAGCCCGTAAAGTCCCAAGAGGATTTGCAACGCGACCAGAATATAGAAGATTTTGAGCATCGAAGATCCCAACCCGCCCGGGACCCTTCCTCCCGCCGCGGCGGGCTCAAGGCAAGCGGCGGCGCGAGAATAGCAGAAGAAAATCCACCGCGCATCTCCACCCCATCCCTACTAGAATCGCCGCAGCTTTCGACTGCAAGGCGAGGGGGTGAGGGATGCCGCTAGCGATTCAGCCCGGTCTGGTTACGACTTCGACCGAACTCCCCGGCTATCGTATCGTGCGAACCCTGGGGATTGTGAGGGGCATTGTTGTGCGCTCGCGCAGTATCGTCGGGAATCTGGCCGCGGGGCTGCAAACGGTGTTTGGGGGCAACATCACTCTGTACACCGAGCTGTGCGAGAAAACGCGGGAAGAAGCATTCGAGCTGATGCTCCAGCACGCCGCCGAACACGGCGCCAATGCGGTGATCGCGATGCGCTACGACGCCAACGAAGTCATGCAAGGTGTCACGGAGGTGCTGGCCTACGGTACCGCGGTCCAGGTCGAGCGCGTATCCTGAACGTTGCCTAACATGGCGCGGCACCATCCGGCGCGCGAACAGGCCCGGCTCCAGGCCGAACAGAGTGGTGGTACACTGCCGCACCAGCCATGACCTGCCCGTCGTGCCACATCGAGATCCCTGAAGGCAGCCACTTCTGCTCTTCATGCGGTGCGGCGCTGGATCTCGAGTCAACTCCTACGCTCACTCATGCCGATGACCCGGCGTTCAGACCAAGCGCCCGGACGAGCCCCCGGGCGCGCACGCCTTCCCCGGGCGCGGGCCGCATCTCGTCCTCCAGCTCCTTCGATGAAGCGCGCTTCGTTCCCGGCACCACGCTCGTCGACCGCTACCGCATCGTGGCGCTAGTCGGCAAGGGCGGCATGGGCGAGGTGTACCGCGCCGAGGACCTCAAGCTCGGCCAGTTGGTGGCGCTGAAGTTCCTTCCCGAGGCGGTAGCGCACGACGGCGCCGCGCTGGCGCGCTTCCACCGCGAGGTGCGCGTGGCCCGCCAGGTCTCACATGCCAACGTTTGCCGGGTGTTTGATATCGGCGAGGCCGACGGGCTGCCGTTCATCAGCATGGAGTACGTGGACGGCGAGGACCTGGCATCGCTGCTGCGGCGGATCGGGCGGTTGCCCGCGGACAAGGCGCTCGAGATCGCCCGCCAATTGTGCGCCGGTCTGGCCGCAGCGCACGAAACCGGGGTGCTGCACCGCGACCTGAAGCCCTCCAACGTCATGATCGACGGCCGCGGCAAGGCGCGCATCACCGATTTCGGCCTGGCCGGGCTGGCGGGGGATCTCCGAGGCGGTGAGGCAAGCGGCGGCACGCCTGCATACATGGCTCCCGAACAGCTCGCGGGAGGCGAAGCCTCGGTCAAGAGCGACATCTACTCGCTCGGCCTCCTGCTCTACGAGTTGTTCACCGGCAAGCGCGCATTTGACGCCGCGACGCTTGCCGAGCTGCGCCGCTTGCACGAGCAGACTACACCGTCGAGCCCTTCGAGCCTGGTCAAGGAGATGGACCCGCTGGTCGAGCGGGTGATCCTGCGCTGCCTGGAGAAAGATCCCCGCGCCCGACCTCTTTCCGCAATTCAGGTGGCTGCGGCATTGCCCGGCGGCGATCCCCTCGCTGCAGCGCTGGCCGCAGGCGAAACGCCCTCGCCGGAGATGGTCGCGGCCTCCGGGGAAGTGGAGGGCCTGCGGCCAGCGATAGCGTGGGCGTGCTTGGCGGGAGTCGTGGTGGGAGTTTTCGCGGCGATTCTGCTGAGCGCGCAAGCGAAGCTCTACCGCCGCGTGCCGCTGGAAAAGCCGCCGGAAGCGCTCACCGAACGAGCGCGGGAGATTGTGCAGAGCGTCGGCTACTCCGAACCGCTGGTAGATACGGCCGTAGGGTTCTACGAGGGGAGCGAGTTCCTCCGCTATATCCGGGAGCACGACAAATCGAAGACGCGCTGGGACAACCTGGAAACCGGAGCGTTCGTGTTCTGGTATCGAAGCAGCCTGCGGCCGCTCGAGGCGCGTTTCTTTTTCTCGGAAGCGCCCACGTTGGGATCCGTCTGGACGAATGACCCGCCGCTGGAAGTTTCCGGGATGACTCTGGTCAGGCTCAATCCGCAGGGCCGCCTCACCCAGTTGATCGTCGTTCCTGCTCAGGTGGAGAAGTTGGCCGAGGCCGCTGTGTCACCTGACTGGGCACCATTGTTCTCCGCTGGCGGACTCGATCCGTCCGAGTGGGCGCCAGCCCAGCCCACCTGGACGCCGCCTGTTTACAGCGATGCGCGTGTGGCTTGGACAGGGTCGCTGCCCGAGCGTCCCGATATACCCATGCGAATCGAGGCCGCGGCGTATCGGGGCAAGCCCGTCTACTTCGAATTGATCGGCCCCTGGACCAGACCGGAACGCATGCAACCGTACAAGCCGACCGCCGGCGAACGAGCAGGTCAGGTGATTGGCATCGTTTTATTGCTTTCGCTGCTGGTGGGTGGCGCGCTGCTCGCCCGGCGGAACCTGCGCCTGGGCCGGGGCGATCGCCGGGGAGCCTCTCGTCTCGCGGCTATTATTTTCGCGGCCGAGGCAGTGTGGTGGTTCTTGGGGACGCACCACGTCCCGAATTTTTACGAGCTCGGGCTCTTCATCATGTTTCTGGGCGCAGCGGTTCTGACTTCCGGTTTCGCCTGGATCCTTTACATCGCGCTGGAGCCGTATGTGCGCCGCCGCTGGCCCGCCACACTGGTCTCCTGGAGCCGTTTGCTGGCGGGAGGCTTTCGGGATCCGCTGGTGGGACGCGATGTGCTTGTGGGCTGCCTGTTGTCCACCGTCTCAGTGGTTCTGGCAAGAGCGGGCTGGTTTGTGTCCTTGTGGCTGGGCTCTCCTCCTCTTCAACCATTTACGGGTCCGAACCGCCAGTTCCTCGGCGCGCGCGCGATTATTTCTGATTTATCGAACAACTTGCCCGTCGCCATTTTCACTGGGCTTGCATTTCTTTTTGTCTTGTTCCTTTTCCGGGTCTTGCTGCGTAGGGAGTGGGCCGCAGCAGGTGCATTCGTTCTCCTCTTTACCCTCTTCAGCGCGCTGCCGAGCGAGTCGCCCGCACTGTTCGCGGTCCGAGAAGTGATAATCAATAGTCTGACCGTTTTTCTCTTGGTTCGCTTCGGTGTGCTGGCCGTCATGGCGTCTTTTCTTTTTGGCGTTTTCCTTGGGAATTTTCCGCTCACGACCGATGCCTCCGCGTGGTACGCGGGCATCGGCTTTGCGGGGATCCTGGTGATGGCCGCGATGGCTTTCTATGGCTTTTACACCTCCCTGGGCGGACGGCCGGCCTTCGGCGGCGCGGCGTTGGACGACTGAGGATCAGCCGGCGAGACGCCTACGCTACATCTCAAGCCGTGCGCCGGGAGCGGAAGACGCTGGCGAGAAGTTTTTCGGTGACGCGCTCGAGCTCCACTTGCAGCTTGCCCGCGGCGCCCCGGCCCTTCTCGAGCATCGAGGGGTCAAGCAGCAGGGCGCAGCGGTCTGCAAACGGCCCTTCGGCCGGGTCGGCGGGCTTGCGGCGCTTTCTGGGCAGGGGCTGGCGCGCGCTCAATTGGGCGTAGAGGTCGAGGTCGCGGTGAAATTCTTCGGCATCCGCGGGCGTCCACCGCAACGCCCGGGCCAGCGACGCCAGCAGCTCTTCGCCAAAAGCGTCGGCATCCCGCACCTCGCGCCCGCGGAGCACCGGCGGCCTGCGGCGCGTGATGTAGCGCGGCAGCTCGATGCCCACCTGCGCTACCATGACCAGCAGGGCTTCGCGGCCCAGCGTGGCCAGCAGCTCGCGGTAGCGGTGGGGATGGGCCATCAGGCCGGGGCGGTCGAACTCGGCCACGTAGGCATTCACGAAACGCTCCACCTGGCGCTCGTTTTCAAGCGCCCCGAGCAGCCGGCGGGCCAATTCGGCGGCGCGCTCCGTCTCCGGCCTGTGAGTCCCGGACATGCGGACGATTCTAGCAGCCCGCCGCCGCCCGCGCCGGCCGGAAATCCACAGGAAATGCTCCGTGCATCGAAACTTTTTCCCTGCCGCCGCGTCTTAATGGGAAGATCGGCGTGGGTGTGTCGTTAGCTTGCCTGTGGGTCCGGGGGTCACGAAAACAAATGCACCGGTTTGAACGCCGGCGCCGACCAGTGCCAGGCGCACTCGGCCC
>JBASRK010000208.1:0-4142 GCA_049273775.1 Candidatus Acidiferrales bacterium | reverse complement strand
GCCAACCATGAAATAGCTTACCTTCGATCCAATATTATCGCCCATGGCTAAACCTCCCACCCGTGAAACTAGCACACCTCTGCCGCCCTTGCAAGAAATCCCTCGGCCGCCCTTCATCGCTGCTCTTTGACGGCTCTACAAAGGGTCACCCCGACGACGCGCCGCCGCGCAGGTGCTCCACGATGCGCTGCGCTTGGGTTCGTGTGACCACCCGGCAGAGTTCCTCGACCCCGACCTCGCGCAGGCGGGCGACGCTGCCGAACTCCCGCAGCAGCTTTTGCGCCGTGCGCTTGCCGATTCCGGGGATCTCCACCAGCGCTGAGCGCAAAGTGCGGCCCTCGCGGCGGTGCCGATGGAAGTCGACGGCGAACCGGTGGGTTTCGTCGCGGATCTGCTGGACCAGGTGCAGGACGGGCGAATGCCGCTCGAGCACCACCGGTTCGTCCTCCTGGCCGAAGACGTAGATCACTTCGTTTTCTTTCGCAATGCTGGCCAGCGGCTGGTTGATGATCCCGATTTTCTCAAGCGCCGTGGCGGCCGCGTGCAGTTGCCCGATGCCGCCGTCAATCAGGATCAGACTCGGCAGCGGCCGGCGTTCTTCCTGCATCCGACGATAACGCCGCTCAACCGATTCGCGCATGCTGGCGAAATCATCGTTGCCCGCGACGCCCCGAATGATGAACTTGCGATAGTCGGATTTTTTCATCCGCCCGTCTTCCCAGACGACCATCGAAGCGACTGTGTCCGACCCCTGGATGTGCGAAATGTCGAAGCTTTCGATCCGCCGCGGCGGTTCGGGAAGGCTCAGGGCGTTCTGGAGCGCTTCAGCGATTGCCTTCGAGCCCGGCTTCAGCACCCGGAAGCGCTGGTCGAAGGAATGCCGGGCGTTTTTCTCCACCAGCTCCAGGAAGGCGCGCTTCGGCCCGCGCTGCGGCGTGAGGATCTCGACGCGCCGGCCGGCGCGGTCGCTCAGGATCTCTTCAAGCAGGGTGAGGTCCTCGAAGTCGGTCGGCACGTGGATCGCTCTTGGCAGGTAGGCGGCATCCAGGTAAAGTTGCTTCAGAAGGGAAGGAAGGAATTCGGCAGGATCGAATTCGTCCAACTCCTCCCAATAGAAGTCGCGCCGGTCCACGACACGCCCGCCGCGCAAGTGAAACAGGTTGACGGCTACCTGAGGCGGCTCGGCGTGCCAGGCGAGCACGTCGGTATCGTCTCCCTGCGCCGCGGCAATTTTCTGTCGTTCTTCGATCTCCGCGAGCGTGCGTATCAGGTCGCGATATGCCGCGGCCTGCTCGAAGCGTTCTTCCTCGGCAGCCTTCTGCATCCGCTCCTCGAGGCTTTTTTCCAGGTCCGCCCGGCGGCCTTCGAGGAACATGCGCGTGTGGCGAGCGGCTTCGGCGTAGCGCTCGTCGGTGGTTAGGCCGGCGACGCAGGGGCCCAGGCAACGCTTGATGTAGTACTGCAGGCAGGGCCGCGGATGCGTGCGGGTCAAGTCCACCGTGCACGAGGGCACCAGGAAGCGCTTGTGGATAAAGTGCACGATGCGATGCGCCAGGCTGTGAGGGAAATACGGCCCGAAATAGAGCGAGCCGTCTTTCTTCAGCCGCCGCGTCACGTAAACGCGGGGATATTTTTCGAAGGCGGTGTAGCGGATGTAGGGATAAGTCTTGTCGTCGCGCAGCAGCACATTGAACTTCGGCTTATGCTGCTTGATCAGGCTGTTTTCAAGCGCCAGTGCCTCCTTCTCATTGTCCACCACGATGTAATCGAGGTCAGCGATCTCACGCACCAGCGAGGCCGTCTTCGCGTCAACGCTCCTCGATTCGAGGAAGTAGGATTTCACTCGATGTCGCAAGGACTGCGCCTTGCCCACGTACAGGACGGTCCCCAGCACGTCCTTGAACAGGTACACGCCCGCTTCGGCGGGCAGGCTGGCGACTTTTTGCTCTAGTTCCATGCCGAGAGTAGAATGGTGCGGCCCGGGACCGAGTGCACCGGGGCAACTTTCATGATAGCAAAGCGAATCTAACCCCATCCAGACCGATGCGATGAGCTTCCGATGCCATCTTCCGCTGCTCGTGCTGCTGCTTCTGGCCTACGCCGCCGGCGCGCGCGCCCAGTCGCCCCCGGAGCCGCCGTTTGATCCCCTGCACGCCGAGAAGAACATCGAGGTTGGCAACTACTACATGAAGAAGGGCAACTACGACGCGGCCATCGAACGCTTCCAGGAAGCCGCCCGTCTCAAGCCGAATTTTGCGCGCCCCTACCGGCTCTTGGGCGAGGCCTACGAAAAGAAGGGCGACAAGGCCGAGGCGATGAAGGCCTACCGCAAGTATCTGGAGATTCTCCCGGCGGCGGAGGATGCGGGCAAGATTCACAAGCGGGTCGAGAAACTCTCTCGAGAACTCGAGCGCGCCGCTCGGCGCCGCTCAGGCTAGCCGCGCCAGGAACCGCCGCGCCCGGTCGAACTCCGCAAACCGCTTCTCCTCGCGACGGAACTCCGCCGAATGCGCCTGCAAGCCGCAACTTGCCGCCCGCATGGGGTGCTTCACGTGCAGCATTTCGTGGAACAGAACGTATTCCACCACGAATTGTGGCACCCCGGCACGGTCCAGACGCGCGTTGATGACGATCTGATCGAGCCCCGGGTCGAAGCAGCCGAGCTGCGTCCGCCACACCCGCGCGCTCCAACCAAGCCGCGGCCGGTGGAGGCGTCCCGAGAAGTACCGCCGGTTCAGGGCTGCGAAAAGCCGCGCCAGGTGGTGAAAAGTTCCGCGGGGGCCAACCTGCAAGCGTTGGCCTCGCGCCCGGCGCACGTGCAGGACCCGGTGCCGGGTGCCGCGAGCGAGCGAAAAGCTGCGGTAAGTCTCGAGCAGCGCGCGGGGCGGTCGGCGACGGTAGAGCCGGCCGAGCAGAATGGCGGCCGCCGCCTCGAGCGCAGCCAGCGGCGCAGTGCGCAGCACGTCGGACATGCGCACGTGAGCGACGTCTTCGCGCAGACGAATGGTGTGGACCAGGTTGGCGTAGGGGTAGAACTCTACCACGAATCGCGGCGGGCGCCCCTGGCAACCGAGCCGCGTGTACATCCGGTGAAAAATCCGCGCGCCCCCCGGAAGGGCCATCCTGTCTGCCGCGGGCGGCTTCACGGCTTTCTCCGCGCTGGCGGCGGCGCAATCTGCTTGGCGGCCTTCTCGGCGTCCTGCAGCGCTTCGCGGGTCCCTTCGATGGCGTCGTCCAGGTTTTGCTTGTAAGAAGCCAGCTCCGGACCATTCTTGGCGAGTTCCTCGAGATAGGTGAGGAACTCCTTGGCCTTGGCCTGCATCTCCTTGATGCCCCCGCGGATGTCTTCCTGCTTGTCAAGCCCCAGATCGATCAAATTGGCCGCATCGTCCACGCAGCCAATGTAAGCGTTGAGCAGCCCGTTCAGGCGACCGGCGCGGTTCCGATCCTCGCCGGCGGGCCGGCCGAGCTCGTATTGCAATTTCTTGATGCGGTCGGCGGCGAATGAGAGAAACAGCTTGATCCTTTGCGCGGAGGACTCGGCGTTGCGGATCTTGTCGGCTTCGACCACGCTTAGGTAGTCCTTCTTCTGCTGCGCCGCTGAAACACTCGCGCCGGCCAGCAAAGTGATGGCGAGCAACAGACCACATGCAATTATCGCGGCGCGCATTTTGGCCTCACTCTTTCTGTTTGGTCTGGTTTGGGTTCTTCGCCGGTTGACGCGGAAAGAGCCTATCAATCAATTCCTTCTCAATGCTGGCAAGTTCCTGGCGGATGTCCTGGAAGGGCGGGCGCTGGTCGTCCGGCAGCACCAGGATGGTTTGGTCGAGCTCCCGCAGGCTTTTGCGCAGGTGGATCTCGAGTTGCTTGAAGCCCGCAGGCTTGCGCTCAGCGTCCACCCCGCTGCCCTTCAAAGCGGTCTCGGCGGTCTTGACCTCGTTGCGATAGTCTCCCAGGATGCGCAGCGCTTGGACATAGTCGCCTGCGTCCGTCTGCCGGCGCAACTGGTCGAATTGCGCGTCGCCGAGTTTCGGCAGAATCTTGGCTTTGCGGACGGGATCGCTTTCCCGGTTGAACTGGGCCTGCAACTCGGCGACGCGGTCTTGCGCGCGCACCGCAGGGAACAGGATGGCGGAGAGTGC
>JBASRK010000203.1:0-5220 GCA_049273775.1 Candidatus Acidiferrales bacterium | reverse complement strand
TTCTGCTGCCGTACGCCTTCTACCGCTATCTGATGGCCGGCACAAATGTCGGCCGCATCGGCGTCACGGATTTCTTGAAGGACGGCCCGCAGGCCGCTCTGCGCGCCATCACCCCGGCCGGCGATCTCTACGTCATGTCGTCGCACGGCAATCCCGCGGTGGACGCGAACAAATGGTCGCTCGCGATTGACGGCTTGGTCGAAAAGCCGCTGCGCTTCAACTATGACGAGCTGCGCAAGCTGCCGCCGTATGAGACCCACCTGACGCTCGAGTGCATCTCCAACCCCGTCGGCGGGCGTTATATCGGCAACGCCTGGTGGCGCGGTACGTTGCTCCAGCCGCTGCTCGAGCGTGCCCGGCCCACGGCCGCGGCCGTTTACGCCGTGCTGTACGCGGCCGAGGGATACACCACCGGCCATCCCGTTGAAAGACTCCTGCGGCCGGAAAACTTCCTCGCCTACGAGATGAACGGCGAGCCGCTCACCCGCGACCACGGCTTTCCCCTGCGCATCTTTTTTCCCGGCAGGTACGGGATGAAGATGCCGAAGTGGCTGACGCGCATCGAATTCGTCAACAAGGAATACCTCGGCTACTGGGAGTGGCAAGGCTGGTCGAACACCGCCGACCGGCAACTCCGCGCCGTCGTGGATGATCCTCGCGACGCGGCGCGGATCTCCGGATCGAACTTTGTGATCACCGGCTATGCCGTGGCGGATGCCGCGGGTGTCGCCAAGGTAGAGATCTCCACCGACGAGGGCCGCAGCTGGCAGGAAGCGCCGATCTTCAGCAATCCCATCCCCTCGCAGATGTGGGCATTCTGGAAATTCATCTGGGCGAACCCGCCGAAAAGGAAACACACGCTCCAAGTGCGCGCCACGGATGGCGCGGGGCGTTTGCAGACCGCGGCGCACTCGGGCGAATGGCCCTCGGGCGCCACCGGCTACCACACGATCACCGTCGAAGTCTCCTAGACGCAATTGCCGATCGGGATTCGCCTGTAGCTTGCTCTCAGAGGCGGGGCTATCTGAGCGGCGTTACTGAGAACTCCGGTGGGCGAAAATCGCCGGGTCCCAAGACACAGGCAAGCTTCTGGCTAGCGTACGGTGAATTCCAGGCTGGCGATGGTCTTGGCGATGACGTTCTCTTGAATTTGGATCAGGTCGGAATCGGCGTAGGTCATTCCCAGGATTGTGTAGACTTCATTCTCCCGGGCGAGCGACACGATTACCCCCGACCAGTCGTGGCCGTCCACGGTGCCGCGGTAGCGGCGCTCGAGCGCCGGCAGGCCGGCAACCCGGCTGCGCTGCTCGGAAAGCCGGCGGTAGTTTTGGTAGATCTCGCGGAGTTGCCGTTCGGTCGAAGCCGCCTGTAAGTCGAGGGAGGTCCTCAGCGACTCGCGGCCGATCACCAGCAGCGTCGTCTCATCGCCAGTGCCCAGGGCCGTGATCGCCGTCGGCAACGTCTTCTGCGCGTCTTCGATGACGTGCCATCCCGGCGGCTTGTACATGCGGAAGCCGTAGGTATGGTTGATATAGAGGTTTCCCTGCACTTCTTCGCGAATCGGCGGCGGCGCGCTGGGTGCCGCAGCTGTAGCTGTAATCTTCGCGGCAGCCGGAGCTGTTTTCTGCGCCACAGGCTGAGTCGCGGGTGCCGGAGCCGGTGGAGATTCCTTCTTCGGTACGGGCTCCCGGGCAGATGCCGGCGCAGCCGCTGGAGCGGCACTGGCAGCGGCCGCCGGAACCACCTGCGGCTCCGGTGGAGAAGGCTTCTTGTTGCGGTCGGTGGACTCCTTCTTGGGCTCGGGCTTGGGTTCCGACGGGATGATGGCCGCGACCTTGTCTTTCCGCACCAGCGCGAAGCCGTAGCTGGTTTGCACTTTAAAGGAGTTGTCTTCGAATCCTACGATGGTGCCGATGATTTTCGTACCGTCTTTGAGGCGGATCTCGTCCGCCCAGGCACACGACACGAAAAGCAGCAGAGCCAGCGCGCAAATGGTGGGGCGCTTCATTCGTTCGAGTATGGCAAAGACGCCGCCTGCGGAGCAAGCTCAGCCGCCCGGCAATGTCCGAGTGGCCAACGTGGCCAGCAGCCTTTCGATGCGCGCCGCGAGGCGCTCGAGATCCTCCAAGGTCGCAGCCAATCGTGCGCGCACGTGCTCCGGCAGGCGTGCCTGCGACTGGCGCAGGACGAGCGCCCGCGCCAGCAGACGCAGTTGCTTGCGGTGCCGCGGGTTGAGCCGCTCCCACAGGCGACGTCCCGAAGCCTCCCGATTGCTCGCTTTGCGGCCCAACCATTGCTCGCCGGAGGCCACCGGTCGGCCGGTCGCCGGCTCGAGCGTTGGTGGCTGATTTGTGTTCTTAGGTGAAATCATGCTTCTTGAGTTTCGATTCCTTCATTTCCGCGCCGCTTCGAGCTTTTCACAGTTGATCTGCCCGTCCCGCTCGACACGGCCGGTCACGCGCAGCAGGCGCGTCTCAAACACTAGGCCACCGTAACGCTCGTAGGTCCCGGGAAACAGCACGGCCTCGTAGAGGCCGCGCTGGTCTTCGAGGGTGACAAACATCATGTTGCGGTAGTCCTTGGTGCCCACGTGGCGGAAGGTTACCAGCCACCCCAGCAGCGTCACCCGCTTACCGCGCCGCGCGCCCAGCGTGTCGCTCCAGGCTTCGTCGTTTCGTGCCACCAGGTCGAGCGGGTGGCCGCTCACGCACACTTCCAGGATCTCCTGCTCGTAGGCCAGGCGCTGCTCGCGGGTGTAGTCGGCGGCGGGCGTCGCCGGCGGCTCGAGCAGCGCTGGCGACAGCGCTTCCGGAAAGAGCATCTCTGCATGCACCAGCGGCGGGCGCAGCGAGCGCAGCAGGTTGAGCCGCCAGAGCAGCGCCGGGCGTCCGCCGCAGGCGGAGCCGAAATCATCCATTGCACCGCACTTGATCAGCGACTCGATTTCGTCCCGTTCGGCTGGCACGCGGCCGAGAAAATCCTCAAGCGAGCGGTAAAGGCCATGTTGCTGGCGGGAGCGGACGATCTTCTCGATCGTTTCCAGGCGCAGCCCCTTCACCTGCATCAGCCCGATGCGCATAGTGCGCGGTTGCCCGGTTTGTGTAGCGGCGAGTTGATCCCGCCACGGCGGCGTAATGCCGCCTCTGCACATTTCTTCGGTGGTGTATTCCAGGCGCGAGTGGTTCACTGAGGGCAGGCGCACCTCGATGCCCCAGCGCTTGGCCTCCTCGACGTAGGCGGAGACGTGATAGAAGCCTGCGCCCGAGCTGCACATGGCCGCCAGAAATTCAGCCGGGTGATGCGCCTTCAGGTAGGCGATGCGGTAGGAGAGGTCGGCGTAGGTGGCCGCGTGGGCCTTGCAGAAGCCGAACCCGGCGAACTTCTCGACCATCAGCCAGGTCTGGTCGCGCTGGGCTCCCTCGAGACCGATCCGCTCCGCCGCTTTCAGGAATTTTGTCCGCAGGCGCTCGCGCTCGCGCTGGTCGGCAAACTTCGCCGTGGCGCGGCGCACCAGGTCGGCCTCGGCGAGCGACATGCTGCCGACTGCCTGCGCGATCTGCATCACCTGCTCCTGATAGACGCACACGCCCAGGGTCTCGCCGAGGATGGTTTCCAGGCACGGATGCGCGTGGCGCACCGGCTCCTGGCCGCGCAGCCGCTTCAAGAAGGTTTCCTTCGCGCCATACTCGGACGCTCCCGGCCGGATCAGCGCCAGCGCCAGGCAGATGTCTGCTAACGTCCGCGCCTCGAGCGTGCGCAGCAGCCCGCGCAGGCCCGGCGATTCGATCTGGAAGATCCCCATCGTGCGGCCCCGGGCAATCATTTCGCAGGTCGCCGGGTCGCCCTCGGGGATGGCCTCGAAGTCAAGCCGTTCTCCGGGCTCGCCCGCGTCGCCGGGATGGTTTGCCCGCTCGATCTCTGCCAGCGCCAGCGACATTGTGGTCAGGCCGCGTTGGCCGAGCAGGTCCATCTTGATCAGCCCCAGCGCTTCCACCGCGTTCATGTCGTACTGCGTGACGACGATGCCCTTGGTGGCCACTTCGAGCGGCACTCGCTGCGTCAATGGTTGCGTCGAAATCACCGTGCCGCACGGGTGAATGCCCAGGTGGCGCGGGAAATCGTCCAGGCGCAGCGCCACCTCGAGGATCGTCTTCCACGGCTCTTCCCCGGCGGGCAGGGCGCGGCATTCGGGCAGCGTGCGGATGGCCTCCAGGATCTCGCGCACCGGCCGGTGCGGCAGGCGGCGCGTGAAATGGTTCACCTCGCCGGGCGAAAGGCCGAAGACCTTGGCCACCTCGCGCACCGCCAGGCGCGCGTGCATGGTGACGAAGCTCGCGATCATCGCTACGTGAGGGGATATGTCTCCCGCGCGCCCCCCGGAAGCTTCAGCAGGAGCCCCGTCTCCGGTATTCCAGCGTTTGTATACGTAGTCGAGCAGCTCGTCGCGCCGCGCTCCGCAGATGTCCAGGTCAATGTCGGGACAATCGCCGCGCTGCTCGTTCAGGAAACGCTCGAAGTAAAGCCCCCAGCGCAGCGGGCAGACGCGCGAGATGCCCAGGCAGTAGGTGACAATCGAGCTCGCCGCCGAGCCCCGCGCCACTGCCGGAATCCCGCGCCGCCGCGCCTCCTCCACGATGTCCCAGACGAGCAGGAAATACGGCGCCAGGTTCAGCTTGTGGATCACTTCGAGCTCGCGGGTGAGCCGCGTCAGCACCTCAGGCCGCAGCGGCTGGTAGCGCCGCCGGGCGCCTTCAAAGCACAGCTTCCACAGGTAGGAAAACGGCGTCTCGCCCTCAGGGACCGGGAACTCGGGAAAAATCAGCTTGCCGAGCTCAAGTTCCAGGTTGCAGCGCTCGGCGATTTCAAGCGTCGCGGCGAGCGCTTCGGGGTGATCCCGGAATGCCCGGCGCATCTCGTCGGCCGGCTTGAACCAAGCTTCGGCGCTCGCGATCTCTGGCGGCGCCACCCGGGTGAGCAGCGAGCCGGTGCGGATGGCGTTGAGCACGCGGTGGTGCAGGTGCTCCTCGGGCCGGATGAAGTGGACGTTGTTTGTGGCCACCAGCGGCACGCCCGGCTCGCTGCCCAGCCGCACGGCTTCTCGCAACGCCCGGCCATCGCCAGCGGAGAAGTGCTGAACTTCGATGTAGAGCGCGTCGCCGAAAATCTCCTTGAGCTGCGCAACGCGTTCGGCCGGCGTCGTAGGGGCGTATGGCCATACGC
>JBASRK010000198.1:0-39925 GCA_049273775.1 Candidatus Acidiferrales bacterium | reverse complement strand
AGGCCGCGGCGAGGTCTCCGGCTCGGGTCGGAAGCTGTGGCGGCAGAAGGGCACCGGCCGCGCCCGCGTCGGCTCGATCCGATCGTCCATCTGGCGCAAGGGCGGCACCGTCCATGGCCCTCAGCCGCGCAGCTACGCATACCGGCTGCCGCGCAAGATGGTGCTCGGCGCGCTGCGCTCGGCGCTTTCGGCCAAACTCGCCGACCAGAAACTCGCGATCGTGGAGGCCTGGGCGCTCGAATCACCCAAGACCAAGGCCTTCCGCCAGGTGCTAGACCGCCTGTCGGGCGATGCGCATACGGTGCTGCTGGTGGAAACCGCGGCCAACCGCAACCTGGAGCTCGCCAGCCGCAACCTGGACGGCGTCAAGCTGGTTTCGCCCTCGGCGCTGCAGCCATACGACTTGATGCGGCACGACCGGCTGATGATTTCGAAAGACGCCGCCGTAAAGCTCGGCACGACGCTCGGTCCGAAGGGCGAAGCCGCTCCCGCTGCGGATGCCAAGCCGACCAAGGCGGCTGCGCCGGAGGCCAAAGCAGCGCCGGCGAAGAAGCCTCGTGCTCCGCGGAAGACGTCGCCGAAGAAAAAGGGCAAGGAATAAGCCATGGCTGCCACCGTCTATCAGATTATTCGCCGGCCGATCATCACTGAGAAGGGTCTCGGGGTGAAGGAGACCCAGCACACCGTAGTGTTCGAGGTCGCCGCTGGCGCCACTAAGACGCAGATCAAGGAAGCGGTGCAGAAGATTTTCAAGGTGAAGGTCGCCGCCGTGCGCACGGCGAATTTTCACGGCAAGTTTCGCCGCCGCGGCCGTGCCGAAGGTTACCGGCGCGACTGGAAGAAGGCCTACGTCAAGTTGGCGGCCGGCGAAAAGATGATCGAGTACGCGGAGAATATCTAGCCCGCGATTTCGGCTCCGGCATGTCCGCCGCAGCGGGCAGACCGGGGCGGGGACCCGCGGGGCGTGCCAAGTGAGGAAATGATGGCACTGAAAAGCTTCAACCCGTATACAGCGTCACGGCGCTTCGTCACCATGCTCGACAAGAGCGAGGTGACCAAGGAGCGCCCTGAAAAATCGCTCACCGAGCCGAAGAAGCGCTCCGGGGGGCGCAACGCCCACGGCGAAATCACTGCGTGGCACCGTGGCGGCGGTCACAAGCGCCAGTATCGCGCCATCGACTTCCGCCGGGACAAAGTGGGTATTCCGGCGCGCGTCGCGGCCATCGAATACGACCCGAACCGCTCGGCGAGGCTCGCGCTGCTGCACTACTCCGACGGGGAGAAGCGCTACATCCTGCACCCCAACGGCCTGGAAGTCGGCATGACGGTGCTGACCGGCGCTGGCGCAGACATCCTGCCCGGCAACGCGCTGCCGATTCGCTTCATCCCGCCCGGCACGCAGGTACACAACCTGGAGCTGCACCCTGGCAAGGGTGGCCAGGTGGTGCGCGCTGCGGGCGGCGCCGCGCAACTGCTGAGCAAGGAAGGCGAGATCGCGCTGGTGAAGCTGCCCTCGGGCGAGGTGCGCAAGTTTGCGCTCGACTGCATGGCCACCATCGGCCAGGTCGGCAATCTCGACCACGAAAAGGTCACCTACGGCAAGGCCGGGCGCACCCGCTGGCGCGGGAAACGCCCGACGGTGCGTGGCGTGGCCATGAATCCGGTGGATCACCCGCACGGCGGCGGTGAAGGCCGCGTCAAGGGCAACCACCCGCAGACGCCCTGGGGTTTTCCGACTCTGGGAGCCAAGACGCGCAGCAACCGGCGTTCTGACAAAGTCATTGTGGAGCGTCGCAAGCCCTGAGGCGTGCAAGGATTTTGGGGGAGTCAGTAAATGAACCCGGCGCGGCGGGTATTTGAGAGCAAAACGATGAGAGCATCCCGATCAACACGTGCGGCTGCGCGGCGCACCAATCGCGCCCGCAAGTCCGCCGCGGCCCAGCGCCCGACGAAAGCAGTCAAGCCGGCGCAGAAGGCCACCCTGGCCGCGCCGCAGATCGTTCTTTACCGGCTGTGCAAAGCTGGCTGGGCGGTCACCGTCGAAAAATCGCCCAACGCGCAGGGCACGCGCTTTGTCTGCCCGTTCTGCCCGCTCTCGCACCGCGTTCCCGGGCCGGTGCGGGGTTTCCGTAAGCTGCGGCGGGCACAGTGGATCAAGCTGCGCCGGGTTGAGGAGTAGAGGAACTGATGCCGCGATCGCTCAAAAAGGGACCGTTTGTAGATGACCACTTGCGCGAGAAGGTGGACGCGCTCAACTCGCGCAACGAAAAGAAGGTCATCAAGACGTGGTCGCGCCGCTCGACGATCCTCCCCGAGATGGTGGGTCACACGATCGCCGTGCACAATGGCAAGAAATTCATCCCGGTGTACGTCACCGAGCAGATGGTCGGGCACAAACTGGGCGAGTTCGCGCCCACGCGCACCTTCAAGGGGCACGCGGTGAGAGCCGCGCTGGAAAGGGCGGCGGGCGCCGCTCCGGTTCCGGGCGCTCCGGCCCCTGCGGGTGCCGCTCCGGCAGGCGGCGGCACGGCGCCAGCTCCGCCAAAGGCATAACCAATGGCAACGCAACCTTCTGCCACAGCGGCAATCGAAGCCCACGCCATGGCGAAGCACGTCCGGATGTCGCCGCAAAAGGTGCGGCTGGTGGTGGACCTGATCCGCGGCCAGAAGGCCGAGTATGCGTTGCAGATTCTGCGCTATACGCGGAAGCGCGCCGCCCGCGACATCGAAAAGGTTTTGCTCAGCGCCATTGCCAATGCCGAGCGAAAGGCGGAAGACGCCGGGGAATCGCTCGACGTCGACCGCCTGTTTGTCTCGCGGTGTTTTGTGAATGAGGGGTCGCGCTGGAAGCGGCTGCGCCCCGCGCCGATGGGCCGCGCCTTCCGCTATCAGAAGCGCACCAGCCACATCGTTGTGGCGGTGGCCGAGCACCACTTGGCCGCTCAGGAGCGTGCCGCGGCGACCGCGGCCGAAGCAGAAGCGCACAAGGGCGTTAAGGGCGCGGTGAAGAAGGCCCGTCGGGTGCTGGCGGGCAAGAAGCCCGCAACCAAGAAGTCGAAGAAGTAGGAGGGGACATTGGGTCAAAAGACGCATCCGTACGGGTTCCGGCTGGGCTACAACAAGATGTGGAAGTCGCGCTGGTTCGCCCGCCGCGACTACGCCGACCTACTACACGAAGACGTCGTGCTCCGCCGGCAGCTCAAGGACCGGTTGCGCTCGGCCGGGGTGAGCTCGATTGATATCGAGCGCGCCGCCAACAAGCTGGTTATCCGCATTTATACGGCGCGCCCGGGCATCATCATCGGGCGCAAGGGCGCGGAGATCGATAAGCTGAAGAATGAAATCCAGAAGCGGACCCGCCGCGAGGTGCACATTGATATCCAGGAGGTGCACCGGCCGGAGCTCGATGCGCAACTCGTGTCCGAATCGATTGCCCTGCAACTGGAGAAGCGCGTGGCCTTTCGCCGTGCGATGCGCAAGGCGGTGGACTCGGCTCTGCGCTTCGGCTGCAAGGGAATCAAGGTGCGCGTTGCCGGGCGGTTGAACGGCGCCGAAATCGCCCGTAAGGAGTGGTATCTGCAGGGCCGGCTGCCGCTGCAGACCCTGCGCGCGGACATTGATTTCGGCTTTGCACAGGCCTACACCACCTACGGCGTTATTGGCGTGAAGTGCTGGATCTATCAGGGTGAAAGCATTCCGCAGCGCGGCGAGACCCCTGCGATGAAGGCCTAGAGGCGAGGCTTTGGTCAGTGGGAACGGATAACTGATCATGTTAATGCCGAAGAAAGTGAAGTATCGCAAGCAGCAGCGCGGCCGGCGCCGCGGCAAGGCCTGGCGCGGCGGCGAGCTCTCCTTCGGCGAGTACGGCCTGAAGGCGCTCGAGCCCGCCTGGATCACCGACCGGCAGATCGAGGCGGCGCGCGTCGCTATTACGCGGTTCATCAAGCGCGGCGGCAAGCTTTGGATCCGCATCTTTCCCGATAAGCCGTTCACCAAGAAGCCCGCGGAAACGCGCATGGGCAAGGGCAAGGGCCCGCCGGAGCATTGGGTGGCGGTGGTAAAGCCGGGCCGAGTGCTGTTCGAGATGGCCGGGGTGGACTTGGCCACGGCGACCGAGGCCATGGACTTGGCGGCGCACAAGCTGCCCATCCTGACCCGTTTCGTCACCCGTGCGGGAGGATTCTGATGCCGCGGCGGATTGAAAAACTGCGCGAGGTGGACACCAAGGAACTCGAGGTCCAGCAGCGCGAGCTGAGCGAGCAGGTTTTCCGATTGCGCTTCCAGCTCAGGACCGGGCAGGCGGAGGCGCTCAAACGCCTGCGCGAGGCCCGGCGAGACCTGGCGCGCGTCAAGACGTTGTTGCGCGAACGCGCCGTAAGGACGGAACATGGCAACTGAAACCGTGAAGGCGCGCCCGGAAACGCCGGCGCACCGGCCGCGCCAGCAGAAGGTGGGTGTGGTCACCAGCGCCAAGATGCAGAAGACGATCATCGTCAAGGTGACGCGCATGGTGCAGCACCGACGCTACCCGCGCGTGGTTCGCGTCTCGAAGAAGTTTTACGCGCACGATGAGCAGAGCGAGGCCCGCGCCGGCGACACCGTGCGGATCGTCGAGACCCGGCCGCTTTCCAAGCTCAAGCGCTGGCGGCTGGCCGAGGTGGTAGCGCGCCGCACGCGTGTGGATTAGGCGCCACGGTGGAACGATGAAGCACGGAGCACTGCGATGATTCAGATGCGGAGCTGGCTGACCGTGGCCGACAATTCCGGCGCGCGCCGGCTGATGTGCATCCTCCCGCTGGGCGGTGATGCCGGCAGCCTCGCCGGACTGGGTGACATCATCACCGCGTCGGTGAAGGAAGCCGCCCCGGACAGTCAGATCAAAGCAGGGAAGGTGGTGCGCGCCGTGGTTGTGCGCACCCGCAAAGAGTACCGCCGCAAGGATGGTACTTACATTCGCTTTGACGACAATGCCGCAGTGCTGATCAACGAGACGGGCGAGCCGGTGGGCACGCGCGTGTTCGGGCCGGTGGCCCGCGAGCTGCGCGAGAAGAAATTCGCCAAGATCGTCTCGCTGGCGCCGGAAGTGTGGTAGCGATGCGAACCGACGAAACAGTCCGTCATAGCGTGAGCATTCGCAAGGGCGACCAAGTGCGCGTCATGACCGGGCGCGACAAGGGCAAGGTGGGTCGCGTCCTCTCCGTGGATGCGGCCAAGCGCATCGTGACCGTCGAGCATGCCAACATGATCAAGCGCCATACGCGCCCCAACCCGTCGAAGAACATCAAAGGCGGGATCGTGGAGCGCGAAGGGGCGGTGGCGATCTCCAACGTGCTGCTGGTCTGCCCGGCGTGCAACAAGCACACTCGCATCGGCCATGCGTCGCTGCCCGATGGCACCAAGGTGCGCACCTGCCGCCGCTGCGGCACCACGCTCGAGAAATAGGCCCGGAGAGACGAAGCAATGATCAGCCGACTGCGCGAACGCTACCGCAAAGAGGTCATCCCGGCGCTGATGAAGCGCTTCGGGTACAAGAATCCGATGGCCGTGCCCAAGCTCTCGAAGGTGATTGTCAACATCGGCCTGGGCGAGGCCAGCCAGAACATCAAGCTGCTGGATGTGGCGGCGCAGGAGTTGGGCCAGATCACCGGGCAGAAGCCGATCATCACCCGGGCGAAGAAGTCGATCGCCAATTTCAAGATCCGCAAGGGCATGCCCATCGGCTGCTGCGTGACGCTGCGGGGCGAGCGCATGTACGAATTCATGGACCGGCTTTGCAACGTCGTTTTGCCGCGGGTGCGCGACTTCAAGGGTCTGGCGACCAACGCCTTTGACGGCCGCGGCAATTACACCCTGGGCCTGCGCGACCAGCTCGTCTTCCCCGAGATCGATTACACCCGGGTGGACAAGATCAAGGGCATGAACATCACCCTGACCACCACCGCCCGCAATGACGAGGAAGGGCGCGAGCTGCTCAAGCAGTTGGGCCTGCCGCTCCGCCCGTAGTGCGAGAGAGCCGAGAGGAGAAGCCATGGCGCGAACCAGTCAATTCGCAAAAATGCGCAAGAAGCTCAAGTATAAGATCCGGGCGCGCAACCGTTGCCGCATCTGCGGCCGGCCCCGCGGCTACTTGAGTAAGTTCCAGATGTGCCGCATCTGTTTCCGCGGCCTGGCCCTGAAGGGCGAAATCCCCGGCGTGCTCAAGGCGAGCTGGTAAGGAGCGAACGGAAAAACACGATGAATACGGATCCGATCGCTGACCTGCTGACGCGCATCCGCAATGCGGCTCGCGCCAAGCATGCGCGCGTGGATGTGCCGGCGTCGAAGCTCAAGACCGAGATTGCGCGCATCCTCAAAGAAGAGGGTTACATCTCCACCTTCAAGCTCGTGGACGAGAACAAGGTGCGCAAGACGCTGCGGCTGTTCCTGAAGTACACCCCGGACCGGCGCAGCGTCATCACCGGCCTGCGGCGGGTCTCCCGGCCGGGCAGTCGGCGCTACGTCGGCGCCACACGCATCCGCGCCGTGGTGGGCGGCCTCGGCATCAGCATCCTGACCACGCCCCGCGGCTTGTTGACCGGGCGTGCGGCGCGCAGGGCCCGCGTCGGCGGGGAAGTGCTCTGCGAAATCTGGTAGCTCGGAGAACGAAAGAGACATGTCGCGAATTGGACGCAAGCCGATTCCAGTGCCCGCGGGCGTGAAAGTGCAGATCTCGGCCAGCGCCGTTGAGGTGCAGGGTCCCAAGGGCAAGCTGAACGTGCCGCTGCCGCCGGGCATCCGCTTGGAACAAAAGGATGACGCGCTGGTGGCTGTCCGCCAGACCGAAGAACAGCGCGCACTGCACGGCCTGGCGCGGGCCCTGGTGGCCAATGCCGTCCAAGGCGTCACGCAGGGATTCAAAAAGGAGCTCGACATTGTCGGCGTCGGCTATCGCGCCGAAATCAAAGGCAAGAGCGTGAACTTCAGCCTGGGCTATTCACATCCGATCGAGTTTGTGATCCCCGAGGGCATCCAGATCACTATCGAGAAGCAGACCCATCTGGTCGTGAGCGGCGCCGACAAGGGTCAAGTGGGCCAGGTGGCCGCCAACATTCGCGGCCTGCGCCCGCCCGACCCCTATAAACAGAAGGGTATTCGCCTGACGGGCGAACGGCTGAAGAAGAAGGCTGGCAAGGCAGGCGCCGCGAAGACCGCAGCGTAAGGAGAGAGCGTGGCCACCGTACGAGTTCGGAAATTATCGCGCAGCGCGCACCGCCAGCGGGTTCACCTGCGGGTGCGCACCCGGGTTACCGGGACGCCAGAGCGGCCGCGGCTGTGCGTATATCGCTCGCTCGGCCACATCTACGCGCAGGTAATTGACGATCACACCGGCCGCACGCTCGCCTCGGCGAGCTCGCTTGACAAGGAGATGCGCAAGCAGTTGAAGGGTGGCGGCAATGTCGCCGCGGCCAAAGTGGTCGGCAAGGCGATTGCCGAGCGGGCGCGAGCGGCCGGCGTCGAGCTGGTCGTTTTCGACCGCGGAGGCTACAAGTACCACGGCCGCGTCCAGGCGCTGGCGGAATCGGCACGGGAAGCGGGGTTGAAATTCTAACGGATATGTCCAAACAAATTCTCAGAGAAACCCTGGCAGTGCGCCGGCCCGTTGAGGTCAGCCTGAACAGTTTGAAAGACCAGGTGGTTTCGATCAATCGCGTCACCAAAGTCGTCAAGGGCGGCAAGAACCTGAGTTTTTCGGCGCTGGTGGTGGTTGGCGACCAGCAGGGCCACGCCGGCTTCGGCATGGGCAAGGCCCGCGAAGTGCCCATGGCCATCCGCAAAGCCATCGAGCAGGCTAAAAAGAACCTGCTGAAGCTCAACTTAAAGGGCAGCACCATCCCGCACCAGGTGGTCGGCTACTACGGCTCGGGCCACGTGCTTCTGAAGCCCGCTCCGGAAGGCACCGGCATCATCGCTGGCGGGCCGGTGCGTGCCGTGATGGAAGTCGCCGGCATCCACAATGTGCTGACGAAATCGATCGGCACGTCGAACCCGCACAATGTCGTCAAGGCCACCTTCGACGCCCTATTGCGGCTGAAAGATGCGGGCAAAGTGGCCGAGATCCGTTCCAAGACCGTGGAGGAGCTGACCCGCTAGGCATCGCGCCGGCGGAAAAGAAGACGATGGCGAAGAAAAAAGCAACGACGTTGAAGATCAAGTGGGTGCGCAGCTTCATCGGCTGTCCGCGGGGAATGCGGCAGACCATCCGCGGCCTGGGCTTCCGCCGGATGCAGCAGGTTGTGGAGCGGCCCGACACACCCGCCATCCGTGGGATGATCGGCAAGGTGCGCCACCTCGTGGAAGTGAGCGAGTAAGGATTGAGGCAAACATGGCAGTGAACCTTTCCAATCTGCGACCCCCGCGAGGCTCGCGGCACCGCAAGGTGCGCGTCGGACGCGGCATGGGATCGAAGCTCGGCAAGACCGCCGGCAAAGGCAACAAGGGTCAGAAATCGCGCAAGGGCTATTCGCGGCGCCCCGGCTTCGAGGGTGGCCAGATGCCACTGCACCGCCGCATCCCCAAGCGCGGCTTCCACAACCCGTTCGCCCGGGAGTTCGCGGTCGTGAACGTCGAGTCGCTCAACGCCTTCGCAGCGGGCGAGACGGTCACGCCGGAGTCACTTGCCACCCGCGGGCTGGTACGTCGCGAGCGTGCCGATATAAAAATTCTGGGTGACGGCGATCTGAAGGTAGGACTCACCGTCCGGGCCCACGCGTTCAGCAAATCGGCGCAGGAAAAGATCGCCCGCGCCGGAGGCAAGGTCGAAATTCTGTCATGAACCGGTTTTTCCAAGCCATCGGTAACATGTTCCGCATCCCGGACCTGCGCAGGCGCGTCCTGTTCACGCTCGCGTTGCTGGCGGTGTATCGCATTGGCGCGCACATTCCCACGCCGGGGATCAATACGGATCTGTTGCAACAATTGTTCGAGCAGGGCCGCGGCTCGGTCCTGGGCATCCTGGACCTGTTCAGCGGCGGCAACTTCCGCCGTCTGACGATTTTCGCCTTGGGCATCATGCCTTACATCACCGCCTCGATCATCCTGCAGTTGATGACCGTGGTGTGGCCTTACCTCGAGCGGCTGCAGAAGGAAGGCGAGCTCGGCCGCCGCAAGATCACGCAGTACACGCGTTATCTAACCGTCGTGTTGAGTGCCTTCCAATCGTTTTCCATCGCCATCACGCTCCAGCGGCAAAGCAGCGGCGGCAGCTCGTTGGTCTATCACCCGGGCCTTGCGTTCACGCTGATGACCATGCTGACGCTGACTACCGGCACGGCCTTTATCATGTGGCTGGGCGAGCAGATCAGCGACCGCGGCATCGGCAACGGGATGTCACTCATCATTTTTGCGGGCATTGTAGTCGGCCTGCCTCGCGCCGTCCGCGACCTCTTTGAAAAGGCCTCGACCAACCAGTGGGGTCCATTCACTGCCCTGGCCCTGATCTTGCTGGGCGCAGTGATGATTGTCGTGATCGGCTTCATTGTCCTGGTCGAAGGCGGCCAGCGGCGTATTCCCGTGCAGTATGCCAAGCGCGTGGTCGGCCGCCGCGTCATGGGCGGCCAGATGACCTACCTGCCGCTGCGGGTCAATTCCGGCGGCGTCATCCCGCCGATCTTCGCGAGCTCGCTGCTCACCTTTCCAGGGACCATCGACCTGTTTTTCCAGAAGAAATCGAAGTTCCTCGACGACTTCGCGCGGGCGCTCTCCTGGGGCGAGCCGCTGTACACGCTGATCTACGTCACGCTGATCATCCTGTTTGCATTTTTCTACGTGGGCATTGTGTTCAACCCCACCGAGCTGGCCGACAACATGCGCAAGTACGGCGGGTTTATTCCCGGCATCCGGCCCGGACGGAATACCTCCGAGCACATTAACAAGATTCTTCGCCGGCTGACGTTTGTCGGCGGCATCTATCTCGCCATGGTCTGCCTGCTGCCCGAGTGGATGATCACGGGCATTCATTTGCACCACCTGCCCGGGGCGGTCGGTGCCTGGTTTGACGCGCACACGTGGCGGTTTATCCTCGAAGGACTGAATGTGACGTTTTATTTCGGTGGAACCTCGCTGCTGATCGTAGTGGGCGTGGCCATGGACACAGTACAGCAGCTGGAGGCGCAGCTTGTCATGCGCCACTACGAGGGATTTGTGAAGAAGGGAAGGTTGCGCGGCCGCCGTGGCTAGCCCCGGCTCCATTCCCGCGGCCGAAGGACTGAATCGAGCGGTGATCTTTCTGGGGCCGCCGGGGGCGGGCAAGGGCACACAGGCCAAAGAGGTGGCGCGGCTTTATCAGGTGCCGCACCTCTCGACTGGCGACATGTTCCGCGACCATGTCGGCCGCGGCACCCCGCTGGGCCTGAAGGCGCGGCCGATCATGGAGCGCGGCGATCTGGTGCCCGACGAGATCGTGTTGAGCATGGTCGAGGAGCGCATCGCCCGGCCCGATTGCCGTAACGGCTTCGTGTTCGACGGCTTCCCGCGGACGCTGCCCCAGGCGGAAAAACTGGGCGAGCTGCTGCGCGGGCTGGGTTTTGACAGGCCGCTGGTGCTGCATTTCGCAGTGGACTCGGACCGGCTGCTCAAGCGGCTGACCGGGAGGCGCACCTGCAGCGTCTGCGGCGAGATCTATAACATCTATGAACGCCCGCCGAAGGTGGCGGGCCGGTGCGACGCCGACGGCGGGGAGCTCGTGCAGCGCGGCGACGACCGCGAAGAGGTAATCCGCGAGCGACTGGCGGCGTACGAAAGGCAGACCAGGCCGCTGGTGGAGTATTACCGCCGCCAGGGCGTGCTCGAGGACGTGGACGGCTCGGCCGATGTGGGCGCCGTGACCCGACGAGTGCTGGGCATCCTGGCGCGAGCGCAATGAGCATCATCCTCAAATCGGGCGCGGAACTGGAAAAAATGCACCGCGCCGGGTTGGTTGTCTGGGACGTGCTGACATCCCTGCGGAAGATGGTGGGACCGGGTGCGACGACGATGGAGCTGGAAAAGTTTGCCGAGCGCCGCACCGCCGAACTCGGCGCGCGGGCGGCGTTTAAGGGGTACCTGGGATACCCGTGCGTGCTTTGCACCTCGATCAATCAAGAGGTGGTGCATGGCATCCCGTCGGCGACGCGCAGGCTGCGGGATGGCGACATCGTTTCGATTGATTTCGGTGTCGAATTCGATGGCTACTACGCCGACGCTGCCGTCACGGTTCCGGTGGGCGCGATCCGGCCGGAGCTCGAGACCCTGCTGCGGGTGACTCGCGAGGCGCTCGACCGGGCGATTGACAAGGTGCGCCCGGGCAACCGGCTAAGCGATGTCTCCGCGGTGGTGCAGGAGTGGGTGGAGCAGCACCGCTTATCGGTGGTGCGCGATTTTGTCGGCCACGGCATCGGCACAAAGATGCACGAGGAGCCGCAACTGCCCAACTACGGCGACCCGGGCCACGGCCCGCGCCTGCAGGAAGGCATGGTGCTGGCCATCGAGCCGATGGTCAACGCCGGCGGGGCGGGAGTCAAGGTGCTCGAGGACAAATGGACCGCGGTGACCGCCGACGGCAGCTATTCGGCCCATTTCGAGCACACGGTGGCCGTGACGTCGAACGGCCCCTGGGTGTTGACACGGCCGCGGGAAGTGAGCGGCCCGTCCTGGTAAATTGACTTAGGAGCCCATGGCGAGGAAACCCCAGAGGGATAAAAAGAAGGCTGACTCGGGCAATCCGAAGGAGGATGCCATCGAGGTCATGGCGACGGTGATCGAGCCGCTGCCCAACGCGATGTTTCGTGTCGAGCTCGAGAACAAGCACCAGGTGCTGGCGCACATCTCCGGAAAGATGCGCAAGAACTTCATCCGCATCCTGGCCGGGGACAAGGTTGCTGTCGAGCTTTCGCCGTATGACCTGACGCGCGGCCGCATCGTTTACCGGTACAAGTAGGCCCGGGGCGGCCCGGAGCGGAGCTGCGAAATGAAAGTTCGGTCGTCTGTCAGAAAGATTTGCGACAAGTGCAAGATCATTCATCGGCGCGGCGTGGTGCGAGTGATCTGCAGCAACCCGAAGCACAAGCAGCGCCAGGGATAGGGAGGGAGCGCGTATGGCACGCATTGCTGGTGTGGACCTGCCGCCGCAGAAGCGCGTATGGGTCGGCCTAACCTCCATCTATGGCATCGGGCTGCGGCGGGCGCAGGCTCTTTGCGCTAAGGCCAAGGTCGAGTTCACCAAGAAAGTGAAGGACTTAACTGAGGAGGAGGTCACGCACCTCCGCCAGGCGATCGAATCCGAAGGCCGCGTGGAGGGCGATCTCCGCAAGGAGATCCAGATGAACATCCGGCGGCTGATTGAAATCCAGTGTTATCGCGGCCTGAGGCACCGGCGCAACCTCCCGGTGCGGGGCCAGCGAACGCACACCAATGCGCGGACTCGCAAGGGCCCGCGCAAGGGCGCGGTCGCGGCCAAGAAAAAAGTAATGGCGCGCAAGTAACCTTTCTCAGCAGGGGGTAGCCACTTGGCAAAAGAACCGCAGGACGCCGCAGCCACAACTGCTCCGGCGAAGCCCAGCAAACGCAAGAAGGAGTTCAAGAAGAAGCGCGAGCGGCGCATCGTGCCCCACGGCGTGGTGTGCATCCAGGCCACGTTCAACAACACCATCGTTACCATCACCGACCCGGACGGCCGGGCCGTGTGCTGGTCGTCGGCAGGCTCGATCGGGTTCAAGGGCTCGCGCAAGGGCACGCCCTACGCCGCCCAGCAGGCCTCCGTGGCTGCCGGCGGTGTGGCGCGCGACCAGTACGGCATGAAATCAGTGGAAGTACGCGTGAAGGGGCCGGGCTCGGGGCGCGAATCAGCGGTGCGCGCGCTGGCTTCGGCCGGACTGCACATCGTGCACATCAGGGACGTGACGCCGATCCCCCATAACGGTTGTCGGCCGCCGAAACGCCGCCGCGTCTGACGGCTGCTGCGGCTGCCCCGAAGAGCAAAGGAGAAGAACCATTGGCAAGACATCGTGAAGCGGTTTGCCGCTTGTGCCGCCGGGAAGGGCAGAAGCTTTTCCTGAAAGGCCTGCGGTGTTTCACCGAAAAGTGCGCCATCGAAAAGCGCAACTTCGTTCCCGGCCAGCACGGCCAGGCCCGCCGGGCCAAGCTCGCAGGCTACGGGCTGCAGTTGCGCGAGAAGCAGAAGGTGAAGCGCACCTACGGGCTGCTGGAGCGGCAGTTCCGCACCTATGTGGACAAGGCGGAGCGCGCCAAGGGTCCCACGGGCGAGAACCTGATCGTGATGCTCGAGCGGCGCCTGGACAACGTGGTCTGCCGCATGGGCCTGGCCGGCTCGCGGGCGCAGGGCAGGCAACTGGTGCTGCACGGGCACGTCCGCGTATCCGGCCGCAAGGTGAATATCCCCTCGTTCCTGGTCAACGTGGGCGACGAGATCATGCTGAAGGAAAAAATGCACCAGAACACCATGGTGTTGGAGGCGCGCAACCTCGCCCAGAGTCAGAACATGGTGCCGTGGCTGGAGATCGACCGCGAGCACTTCAAAGCCCGTGTGGTCGCGCTGCCCAAGCGTGGGGATGTGCAAACCCCGCCCATGAATGAGCAGCTCATCGTCGAGCTCTACTCGAAGTAGGCGCACCGGAAAACGACTTTCGATTCTTTGCCCCGACACGTTCGGGGAGGAAGGACTGGCAAGATGTGGAAAGGCTTTCAGAAACCCAAGCGGTTGGCGGCCGAACTCGAGTCGCTCACCGATAAGTTCGGAAAATTCTCGGCGCAGCCGTTTGAGCGCGGCTGGGGCACCACCGTCGGCAATGCCCTGCGGCGGGCCCTGCTCAGCTCGATCGAAGGCGCGGCCATCACCGCGGTGAAGATCGAGGGCGTGCTGCACGAGTTCTCGTCCATTCCCGGCGTGGTCGAAGACGCCACCGACATCATCCTCAACCTCAAGCAGGTGCCGCTCAAGCTGAATAACGACCAGCCGAAGACGATTTACCTCAACGTCGAAAACCCCGGCGTGGTTACTTCAGCCATGATCGAGGAGGACGCCGACTTCGCCGTCCTCGACAAGTCCGTCTATATCGCCACGGTCAGCGAAGGCGGCAAGATGCAGCTCGAGATGCGCGTGAAGAACGGCCGGGGCTACGTCGCCGCCGACCGCAACTTTGACGAAGACCTGCCCATCGGCTACATCCCGGTGGATTCGGTGCACTCGCCGGTGCGCAAGGTGAACTACGCCGTCGAGGCGGCGCGCCTTGGCCAGATGACCGACTATGAAAAGCTGGCGCTGGAGGTCTGGACCAATGGCGCCATTACCCCACAGGATGCCATCGGCCTGGCTTCGAAGCTGGTGAAGGACCACATGAGCATCTTCATCAACTTCGAGGAGCAGCCGGAGCTTCCCGAGGAAGCGGTGGAGTCCTACAACGACCCGCGCCTGGAGCACCTGGACCGCTCGGTCGAAGAGCTCGAGCTTTCCGTGCGCTCCTACAATTGCCTGAAAAACGCCAACATCCAGAGCATCCGCGAGCTCGTGCAGAAGAGCGAGAACGAGATGCTCAAGACCAAGAACTTCGGTCGCAAGTCGCTCAACGAAATCAAGGAGATCTTGCAGCGGATGGGTCTGAGCCTGGGCATGAAGTTCGACGAGCACGGCCGCATCATCTGGCCGCCGCTGCCCAGCCAGACGGCTCCGCCCACACCGGAGGAGACCGCCGGGCTGTAAGGGCCCGGTGAAGCGATCATGCGACACCTCAAGTCGGGCTCTAAACTCGGGCGCAACCCGGCCCACCGCCGGGCCACGCTGCGCAATCTGGTGACCAACATCATCGAGCGGGAGCGCGTCAGCACCACGCTCACCCGGGCGAAGGCCGCCCGGCCGGTGGTCGAGCGCATGATCACGCTTGGCAAGCGCGATTCGCTCCATGCGCGTCGCCAGGTCGCGAGTTACCTGATGACCCCGGCGGCCACGCAGAAGCTGTTCAACGACATCGCTCCGCGGTTCGCCGATCGTCCCGGCGGCTATACGCGCATCGTCCATGCTGGCTGGCGCATCGGCGACGGCGCGCGGGTCGCCATCCTCGAACTGATCGGCTCCGAGCTCAAGAAGAAGGAAAAGAAGGGAAAAGGCCGCAAGAAGGAAGCTCCGGAGGAGACCAAGGAAGAGAAGGCTGGCGGCTAGCCGCTCATCGGCGCCGAACGAACTTGACCGGCCCGCCCCGAAGTGTTGGGGCGAGCTTTTTGTTCTTCGGTGTGACGGATTTGCCGCCAGCCGGTCAGGCTGGAGTGCTGGCGCGACGCGAGCGCCAGAGCACGAACGCCCAGACCACGAGTTGCGCTGCGGCTGCGCCGCAGGTGTCAAGCAGCGAATCAAACGCTGAACCGGTCCGCTCGGCCACGAATGCCTGGTGCAGCTCGTCGAGCGCGGCGTAGCCCGCGGCGATGGCCACCGTCGCCAGCGCCCAGGAAAGCTTCCACCCAGCGCGCCCGCCGCACACGCCGCGCAGCACCAGCAGGCTGAAAATGAAATACTCGACGAAGTGAGCGGACTTGCGGATCACGCCATGTAGCATCCCAAGCGTCTCCGGCGACGCCTGAGGCAGGAGCCAGTGGAGCACCGGAATAATAAATCGCGAGGTGGATGCCGCGGAGAAAGATGCCGTGGATAAAATCCAGGTCAGGGTTGCCCAGACGATCGCCGGACCCCAGTACCGCAGCCAGCGCATGCTAGCGAAGCCGCCTCAACTTAGCAGGGCTTGCCCCGTTCCTGCCGCTCCAGAGTCCATCTGGCCAGTTTGGAAAACTGTCATCTGGTCGAGTCATTTATTTTTATGTACTGACCCGAGGCTCCGGCCACGGGGGATTCGCGCAATCGCCCTCAGGCAGCAGTCTGGGGACCAGCGAATACCGTGCGCGATTTATTCCATCTGATAGTTCGGCGCCTCGCGGGTGATGATCACGTCGTGCACGTGGCTCTCGCGGAGCCCAGCCGAGGTGATGCGCACGAACTGTCCGCGTTCCTGCAGCTCCTTCAGATTGCACACGCCGCAGTAGCCCATGCCGCTGCGCAGCCCGCCCACCATCTGGTCCACCAGCGCGCCCAGCGAGCCCTTGTACGGCACGCGCCCCTCCACGCCCTCCGGCACCGACTTGCCGCGGTCGGCGCCTTCCTGGGCGTAGCGGTCGGCGGAGCCCGCTTCCATCGCGCCGAGCGAGCCCATCCCGCGGTAGGACTTGAAAGTGCGGCCCTGGTAGAGGATCGTCTCGCCGGGAGACTCCTCGGTGCCGGCAAACAGCCCTCCGATCATCACCACCGAAGCGCCGGCGGCGATGGCCTTGGTGATGTCGCCCGAATACTTGATCCCGCCGTCGGCGATGAGCGGCACGCCGGTGCCTTTGGCGGCGCGCGCCGCTTCCTGGATGGCGGTGATCTGCGGCACACCCGCTCCGGTCACGACGCGAGTCGTGCAGATCGAGCCCGGCCCGATGCCCACTTTCAGCCCGTCAATGCCAAGCGCAATCAAATCCTTCGCGCCCTCGTAGGTGCCGACGTTGCCGGCGACCAGTTGCATCTCCGGCAGCCTGCGCCTCACCTCGCGGATCGCTTCCATCACCCGGGTCGAGTGGCCGTGCGCGGTGTCGATCGCCAGCAGGTCCACCTTGACCCGCGCCAATTCCTGCGCGCGCTCGAGGTAGTCGCCTGTGGCGCCGATGGCCGCGCCCACGCGCAGCCGCCCGTGCTCGTCCTTGGCGGCGCTGGGAAACTCCAGCTTCTTCTGGATGTCCTTGACCGTGATCAGGCCCTTCAGGTTGAAGTCCTTGTCCACTACCAGTAGCTTTTCGATGCGGTGTTTTTGCAGGATGCGCTCCGCCTCTTCGAGCGTGGTGCCCACTGCGACGGTTACCAGGTTGTCCTTGGTCATCACGGCGCTCACCGGCTGGTCGAGGTGCCTCTCAAAGCGCAAGTCGCGGTTGGTCAGGATGCCCATCAGGCGCGGCCCGCGGGTCACCGGCAAGCCGGAGACGCGGTACTTGTTCATGATCTCGAGCGCGTGGCGCACGGAGAGTTCCGGGGCGATGGTGACCGGGTCCACGATCATCCCGCTTTCCGAGCGCTTGACGCGGTCCACTTCCTCGGCCTGACGCTCCACCGTCATGTTTCGGTGGATGAACCCGACGCCGCCCTGCCGCGCCATGGCGATGGCCAGGCGCGATTCGGTGACCGTGTCCATCGCCGACGAGACCATCGGGATATTGAGCGCGATTTTGCGCGTCAGGCAGGTGCGTGTATCCACCTCGGTCGGCAGCACCGAGGACTTCCCCGGCAGCAGCAGCAAATCGTCGAATGTCAGCCCCTCGCGTATGGCCCCGTCGTTCATCGTCTCCTCATTTCCACCGGAAATGTGTCTCCTAAAACAGCGCAGGGCCGACGCATTGTCGGCCCGCGGTGGCTTTCCGCCCGGTTGTCGCCCAGCCCATTCATAGATGAATCTGCCATTCTAGGCGCGCACAGCGACCAGGTCAAGCGCAGCAGTTGTTGTTTGCCGTCCCCATTTGCCAAAATGCGACGCCACTCGGAACTCCTGCACGGTACAGGGCTTCTAATCAACGATCCGCGCATGGCACCTCCTGGCGGTGGAACCGTTCGGCGCCGAACTGACAGCAATACAGCACCTGTTGGCGTCGGCTCGGTCGAACAGAACCGAGGAAACAAGCCCGAGAGCGCCGCAAGAGGCATTCGCGGCGCCGGAGCTGGTGGGCTCGCTGGTAGCGAGAGGCACCCCCCGCCCCCTTTTTTTTGTAACAGTGGAATCTAAAGGACTTTAAGTCCAATGATTTTGTATCAGTGCATTCTAAAGGACTTGCGGACGCATTTTTCGTATCAGTGCATTCCAAAGGACTTATCGGCCTCGGCGGGCATTTTTGGTGAGTTTGCATTTCCAAAGAACCTGCGCGGTTCGGAGCAGAACTGGCCGGCCCGGAGGTACGGCCGGTCCGTGGGAGCATCGGGTTTGCAAGCGCGGACATGGCCGGAGCGCAGTTCGCAATTGAGAGTTGAGAGTTCAAAGTGGATCGGGTCCTGCAAAGCTGTTGGCGGGTCCCTGGATTCCGTTCGGGACTCACAAGACAAGCTGTGCAGTTCATGTTACTTCATTTGCGACGAAAGATCAACGGAAAAGCCGCCCAGGATTGGGTGGCCTCCGCCGCGACGTGGACAGGCTCGATGCTTACGCCCAGGCGCTGTGCATCCATGGCCGGTGCACGCCAAGCAAGCAGACGGAGGCCGCGCCGGCCGTGGGCAATTCCAGGTTTGTAGACTGATTCCCGGAGGAGTGGCCGAGGGTTCCCTCGACTTTGCTGGGGAGAAGTGAAGGCGGCGGTCTTGAGACGCTAAACCGCCACTTCGCTATCTGACACAAAATCCCGAAAGCACATGATTTTCTACTTGTTCGTCCGCAGGGTCACGCTTGCGCCGATGGAGCGATGTGGTTCATGATGCGGCGATGGCAGGACATATGCAGTCCAAGCGACTCGCCGCCCTGCTGGCCTGCATCGCGCTGCTCCAGCCCAGTGCACTGTCGGCAGAGCAGGTAGCAGTGAGGCACACGGAGGGCATCGTCCACGGTTTTCTCGTGCTGCGGACGTTGGAAGACAACACAATCGCCGAAGGTGACCTGACTCAGCTTGCACGCGGCGATCGCGTGACCACTCACGTGGTCTTCCACTTCAAGGATGGCTCAGTTCATGAGGAAACTACTGTCTTTTCTCAGCGCGGCAGCTTCCGACTTTTGAGCAACCACCTCCTACAGAAGGGCCCGGCGTTCAAGCGGCCGATGGAGGTCACAACCAATGGCTCGACGGGCGAGGTCACGGTCCGTTACACGGACGAGGACGGCAGGGAGAAGGTCGTGACCGACCGCCTCAAACTGCCGCCCGACATGGCCAACGGTATCGTTTCCACGATGCTGAAAAATATCCGACCCGATGCGACGCGTATGACGGTGTCAATGGTCGTGGCCACGCCAAAGCCGCGGCTCGTAAAGCTGGTGATTGCCCGGCAAGGTGAAGAACCGTTCTCGATCGGCGGCTCCGGTCGGAAAGCCACGCACTACGTCGCGAAAGTGGAAATCGGTGGCGCCGCCGGATTGGTGGCTCCGCTGGTTGGGAAACAGCCCCCGGACATCCACATCTGGGTCCTCAGCGGCGAGGTCCCAGCGTTCGTCAAATCAGAAGGTCCGCTGTACGAGGGCGGCCCTATTTGGCGAATTGAACTGACGAGTCCAGTCTGGCCGCAGAAGCCTGCTGCAAATTCTTCTAAAGATTAAAAGCAGCGCGGCCTTCGGTAGATCAATTAGTGAACCGGGTTCCCTGCGGGTGGAAAGTCTTGTTCCGAGAGTATCCTTCCTTTGCGGGTTTTCATGCCATACAAGTCGCGGTCAGCCGCGCGCAAGAGCTGTTCGGTTGTAACTCCGTCTGAAGGATACACCGCGACGCCGACACTCACGGAAAGAGCCGGCTGTTGGCCATCGTCCGCTAGCTCGCTGCAGATCCGGACGGCGACGCGCCGGGCCTCTTTCTCTCCAGTTTCCGGCAAGACCAGACCAAATTCGTCTCCGCCGTAACGCGCGGCCGTGTCAATCGAACGGCAGTGGACCCGGAAGACATTCGCCAGACGGCAGAGCGCCTGGCTTCCAACCAAGTGGCCATAGCGGTCGTTGATACTTTTGAGTCCGTCCAAGTCCAGCAGCACGACCGCAAACGGACGATCGGTGCGCCCGGACCGCTGCATTTCGCTGTCGAGTACCTCCATTAACCGGCGGTAGTTCGCAAGGCCAGTCAACGAATCGCTCGCAGCCAGTTGACGAACCCGGTCGAACAGACGCCCGTGGTCGAAAAGGGCCCCGCCGAGTGCCACCGCGTAGCTGGCTACCTTGAGGAATTGCCCGAAGGCAAATGGAGCGTCAAACAGACGCTGCGACTGCGTCATGACGAGGTGGCAAACGAAGTTCAAGCCTGCGGTGATACAAATCGCGTGACCAAACGCCGAATTACCCCGCGCCGGCCTCCGCCAATACCAGACCGCCGCCAGCAGGTAAATCGCCGCCGGCAAGAGGTCCCATGGGCGAGGGATAACGGCCCCTGGGCGAATCGGCGCCTCGGCCGGAACTGCGAAATAGGCGACGCCAGTCAGGTAAGCCACTACAGCTACCATCAGAATCGCGCCAACGATCTCGCGATCTGAGTTGCGCGCGACCGGAATGCGCTTCTCCACCACCATCGCAGCCACCATCAGCACGGCCAGAAGGGTCCGGCTCACCATCCACGCTTCCGGGACGGTCCCGTGCGGTAAGGCGTGTGCGACCAGCGAATGGTATGAGACCAACCGAGAGCCGGCATCAATGAAGCTCGACAGCAGGAACCCGAGCGCCAAAATGAGAGAAATGCGGTCGTGCTCGGCTCGAAAATGTACCAACGAGATGGCTGCAATCGTGAAGGCAATCAGGCAACCGGCAAACTCCAGGTAGCTTTCCAGCAGCGGGTCTGCCGTGAAGGCCGATTGACGAAGCCTCCATAGGAAGCCGAGACACCCCGCTGCAAGGGTCGCCCAGACGGCAATTCTCTCGGCATCTCTCCACAATGATCTTGCGCTTCGCACCAGCCTCCGGGGAAAGGCCAGCTCACAAGAGCGGTTACCGCGGATGGCGCCCCCTGGCAGCAGGCTAGAACTGGCGAGAGAAAAAGGCTACTGGTCGGCGGAACAGCTGTCGGACAGGCCAACAGGCAGCACCCAGGAACCGTTTTCGAAACTGACATGGTCTTGCGCCGTGTTTAGACGTGGGAAGCTCGGCGCGACGATTCGGCGGGGCGCGGCAGCGGGGCCAGGAACTCCTCAGCCGCGTGCAACCGCGCAGCGAGCCGGCTCGGCAGCAGTGGTGTCACTCCCGGAGGCAGTACGCCCGAAAATGCAGCAATCGATGCGCAGGCTGTTACTAAGCGAGGCTTCAAGCTAGAATGTTTCGAGCAGTTCGTTCGCGGAGGAGTGGCCGAGCGGTTGAAGGCGGCGGTCTTGAAAACCGTTAGACCCGGAAGGGTCTCGGGGGTTCGAATCCCTCCTCCTCCGCCATCCCTTCCGCTTGGGTGCGGCACAAGGACTACCAGTCAAGAAGAGCAGGTGAGTGCCCGCTTTCTCGCGGATCCTGAATCCGCGTGTTCTGCTGCGGCTATTTCTTTGCTGGCTCGGCCGCGGCTGGCTTGGCTTTCAGCTCTACTTCTATGGCCTCGAAGGGTTTGTCACTCAGATTCTCCGCCGCGTGTTTTATGGCTGCCCGGTAGCGCACTGAACCAGCCGTAGACGTGCGCTCCTCCGTCCTACCATCTGGGAGGGTGAATTTGAGGCGGACATCGGTTAGAGGAATCACAACGCTCGGAGGATGCTCGTGCATAGGGCTGCTTTCCTTCGGGCCTAAGTGCACGCGCAACACACGCACTTGTTCATTCTCGAACTCTACTTTGTAATGCTTCGGGTCCGGGTCGACCTTCAGCGGGTCTTGGGCCATACCAGCAGGGCCGCCAGGCAGAACAACACGGTGGACAGAAGTGCTCGACGCATGTCCGCCTCCTTGCAGTCGGATAGAGTTTGGGATGCAAACTTCAGCAAACGCTACTCCAGCGCGTGTGGATTTGTCAATTCGGTGCGACGAGCAACGAAAGAGGGCGGGATGCCCCGGCCTAGCCTATCCGGTTTCTCTGCGCCCACTAAGAGCTCGACATACGCAGTCGTTATGTTTTCGACGCCGGGCCGGACTCCGGCGTTTGGCGCCCGGCGAGTCAAGCTAGAATGGCCTTTCATGCCGGCCTCGCGTTCCACATGGTTCATTTTCGCCGCCTGGTTGTTGCTCGTGGGCGGCTATGCCGCCGCAGCGCTGCTGGTTCGCCCAGGGCCGGGCCTGACGACCTTCGGCGACATCACGCAGTGCCTGCTGCCGCTGTTTGCCAACGCGGGCCTGCTGCTGAATGCGGCCTCGCCGCACTGGCGCCGGAACGCCTTCTGGATGCTGCTGGCGCTGGGCTGCTCGTTCTGGATGGTCGGCCAGCTCGAGTGGACCTACGTCGAGGTTTACCAGCATCAGCGCCTGCCCGATTTCTTCCGCGGCGACATCATTTTCTTCCTGCACACCGTGCCGATGATCGCTGCGCTGGCCTTGCGGCCCCATGCGCGCCAGCCCGGCCGCAACCTGCGTTTCGGCTACCTGGATTTCACGCTGCTGCTGCTCTGGTGGCTGTATCTTTACCTGTTCGTGGTGATCCCCTGGCAGTACGTGATGCCGGATGTAGCCATCTACGGCCACAATTACAACCTGCTCTACGCCATGGAAAACATGGTTCTCATAATTGGCCTGGGCATATTCGCCTTGTGGACCAAGGGCGCATGGCGGGTGGTTTACGCAAACCTGTTCGGCGCCGCCTCGATTTACACGATCAGTTCGCTGCTCATCAACGTAGCCATCGACCGGCAGACGTACTACACCGGCAGCGTGTACGATATTCCGCTGGTGGCCTCATTCGTCGGGCTGGGAACCAGCGGCGTCCTCGCCTATCGGCTCTGCCCGGCTGCTGAGCCGGAGGAGGAGAAGCCCGAGGAGGAAGCCCGTTGGATCGCGGGGCTGCGGTGGAACGAAGGCGCGTGGGCATCGCGGCTGGCGATGGCTGCCGTGCTTTCCCTGCCTGCCCTGGCGCTCTGGAGCCTGCTGGCCAGCGCGGAGCCGCCGGCGGTTCGCCGGTTCCGCCTGGTGGTCACGGTGGTGGCCATCCTTCCGCTGACCTTCCTGGTCTTTCTGCGGCAGCACCTGGTGGATGGCGACCGGCTGCGGCTGTTTCGGACTTCGCAGGAATCGCTCGAGAATCTGCGGCGACTTCAGACGCAATTTGTGCAATCGGAAAAACTGGCCTCG
Source organism: Candidatus Acidiferrales bacterium (assembly GCA_049273775.1). Taxonomy (GTDB): domain Bacteria; phylum Acidobacteriota; class Terriglobia; order Acidiferrales; family UBA7541; genus JBASRK01. Next base: position 16,967 of record JBASRK010000198.1, on the reverse strand, counting down.
CTCGGGCAGCTCGCCGCCGGGGCCGCGCATGAGATCAATAACCCGCTCACTGCCATCCTCGGCTATTCCGACCTGTTGATTGATGACGCCTCGGCGGGAGAAAAAGCGCGCACCATCGCCGAGAAAATTCGCGAGCAGGCCCGGCGGACCAAGACGCTGGTCACCCACCTGCTGAGTTTCGCCCGGCAAGTGCCCACCGAGCGGACGATGCTCGATATCAATGCGGTGGTGAGCAGCGCCATGCAGCTCCGCGGGCTGGATCTCCACGGCAAGAACATCCGGATCGAATTGCAGGCCGAACCCGTCCTGCCCGGCATTCGCGGCGACCCCAATCAACTGCTGCAGGTTTTCTTCAACATCATCAGCAACGCCGTGGATGCGATGGAGGAGGTGGGCGGCGGCGTGCTCACCGTTCTCACGCTGCGCGAGCGCGCGGATGTAGTGGTCGAGTTCAACGATACCGGCCCAGGCATCAAGGAGCCCCACCTGGTCTTTGACCCGTTCTACACAACCAAGCCGGTGGGCAAGGGCACCGGGCTCGGTCTGAGCATTTGCTACGGACTGGTCCAGGAGCACGCCGGGCAGATCTCCTGTTTCAACCGGCCTGAAGGCGGCGCCTGCTTCCGCATTGCGTTCCCTGCGATCCCCGCTCTTTTCCCTCTCCGCGCCGCCGCTCCGGCAAAAAGCCTCGGAGCGGACGCGGGCCCCCCGGCGGTGATGAAACCCTCCTAACCTTTTTCCCGCACTCCATCGGCGGCCACAGCGCCCGGAGGAACCGCCAGAGTTCACCGACGGCATGGCGCGCCAGTGTGCTAAATTCTCCCGGCGCCTCGGAGCAGATTCCCGGCGCAAGGAAGACCATGAGCCAGCCGGCCATTGTCACCGAGAAGCTGACGCGCCGCTTCGGCGAGCTCGTGGCCGTCAACCAGATGGACCTGACGGTGGACAGCGGGCAGTTCTTCGGCTTCCTCGGGCCGAACGGCGCGGGTAAATCTACGACGATCAAGATCCTGACGGGCCTGCTGGCCCCCAGCGCCGGGCGCATCCGCCTGCTGGGGCTCGACCTCGAAGAGCATCCCCTCGAAGTGAAGCGCCAGATCGGCGTCGTCCCCGAAGGCATGGCGCTGTTTGACCGGCTGACGGGAGCCGAGTACCTGAACTTCGCCGGCCGGATGTACGGGCTCGACCGCAAAACCGCCGCGCAACGCGCCACCGAGCTGCTCGAGTTCATGCAGCTTGCCGATCGCCCGAAGACGCTGATCGCCGACTACTCCCACGGGATGCAGAAGAAGCTGGCGCTGGCCGCCGCCGTCATCCACGGCCCGAAGATCCTGTTCCTCGATGAGCCGTTCGAGGGCGTGGACGCCATTGCCGCCGGCACGCTGAAGGCTATGCTCACCAGAATGATTTCACGGGGCGCCACGATTTTCCTCACTTCACACGTGCTGGAGATCGTCGAGCGGCTGTGCAGCCACGTGGCCATCATTTACAAGGGGCGCCTGGTGGCGCAGGGTTCGCTCGAGGAGCTCCGCGTCGGGGTGGCCGCTGCGACCGCCCCGGGCGGCCCGGGCGCAGAGGCGCTCTCCCCGGCTGCGCCAGGGGAAAAACTCACGCTCGAGCAGATCTTCCTGGCCATCGTGGGGCCCGGGGCCTCCGGCCGCCGGCCCGAGGAGGAGCTCTCGTGGCTGATGTAGCCGCTACAGGGAGTTTCGGCGAGCAGGTGGCGATCATGGCCGGCCTGCGCTGGCAGGTGTTCCGCAATTCGCTGCGCACAACGAGCGCACGGCTCGATCTGCTCGCCTTTCTGGTGGCCACGGTGCTTGGCAGCCTGTTTGTTGTCGGTGTGGGTATCGGGCTCGGGTTCGCCTGTTATTCTCTGGTCGTCGAAGGGCACCTGGAGCTTCTTGCTCTGCCCATGCTGGCGGTGTTCATGTTCTGGCAGTTCCTGCCTCTACTGCTGGCCACCTCCACCACCAGCTTCGATTTCCGCAACCTGCTGCGCTTTCCCCTGCGCTACTCGGTCTTCTTCCTGCTCAGCCTGGCGTACGCGCTGTTTGACCCTGCGGCGCTCGGGTCGCTGCTGTGGCTAGCCTGCATGGCGGCGGGGATCGCGTGGGCGCAGCTCGACCTGCTGCCCTGGACGCTGCTGGTCCTGGCCGCGTATGCCGGGATGAACCTGATCCTAAGCCGCATGGTTTTCTCGTGGCTCGAGCGGTTGATGGCGCGGCGCCGCACTCGAGAGGCGCTGGTGGCGATCGTCCTGCTGTGCCTGCTGAGCTTCCAATTGGTCAGCGCGTTCGGGTCGCGCTGGCAGAGGCGCCTGAAGCCGCATGCACGCGCTGCGCTGGCGGCCCTGCAACCGTTTCCGCCCGGGCTAGCGGGGCGCGCGCTGGCCGCCGGGGCCGAGGGCAATGCTCCGGCGGCTCTGGTTTCCACGGGGCTTCTAGGGGTCTACGCCCTGGCCTTCGGGCAGTTGCTGCACCGCCGATTGCGCGCGCAGTATCGCGGCGAAGATCTGGGCGAATCGCCGGCAGCGACCGCGGCGCCGGCCGTCTCTTCGGCCGCCTCTCTCTCTTCTGCTTCCTCCGCCTCTTTGGCCTCCTCCTTTCTGCCCGGACCCGTGGCAGCCGTTTTTGACAAAGAGCTCCGCTATCTGTACCGCAACAGCATGACGGCGTTGAGCCTGGTCTTGCCGCTGCTCCTGATCATTATTTTTTCCTTTACATGGAGCGGGCCCCGGAAGGGTGCCGACCTGATCACGCGCTCGCCCGAGCTGGCGTTTCCCGGAGCCGTCGCCTACATGTTCCTCATCCTGGCGCCGTTCGCACACAATAGCTTTGCCTTCGACGGCCGCGGCATTCAATTGTTGCTTGTCGCACCGGTACGCTTCCGCGCTGTGCTCTTGGGAAAAAACCTGCTGTTCGGGCTGATCGTGGCCGTGGAAACCGCCGTGGTCTGGCTGATGGTGAGCATTCTTTCCCGGCCGCCCGGAGCGTGGATTTCACTGACCACCATCGCCGGGGTGCTGTTTGCCCTGCTGATTCACTTCATCGTCGGCAACTGGCTCTCGCTGGCGTTTCCCCGAAAATTCGAGTTCGCCCAGTACCGCCGCCGGGCCTCGGGAGTCAGCGTGTTGGTCGGCCTGCTGTTGCAGATCGCGCTGATGGGGTTCTTCGCCATCGCTTTCGTGCTGGCACGCGGGTTCAGACGGGCCTGGCTGCTCCCGGTGATCTTGTTCATCCTGAGTGCCATCGCCCTGGCCGCATACCGGGTCACACTCGACCGTTTCACACGCCTCGCGTCCGAGAAGCGCGAAGTCCTCATCACCCAGCTTTGCAAATAGCGCTAGCGCGTCCCCTGCTGCAGCAGCTCGCGCAGCGGCTCGATGGGGATGGCCTCGGCGAGGTGAGCGTCACGCCCGCGCACGGTGGTGGCGCGGAGCAGCGAATTGTAGATGGCTTCCTCGGTGGTTTCGATCACCGCCTGGAACAGCGGCGAGAGGTCTTCTTCCGCCACCGGCGGTGTTGGCGCCCCGCCGGCCGAATCGGCGCGGATGCGGTTGGTGGTCGAAAAAGCGATGACGTAGTCGCCGCTGCCGTGGTTTCCCGACGAGCCGGTCCGCGCCATCCCCAAAATGGCGCGGGCCGCCAGGCGCTTCAGTTGTCGCGCATCAAGCGGCGCATCAGTGGCGACCACGATCATGCAGGAGCCGTCGGCGCCCCCGCGGGGTAAAGGCGGCTTGAGCTGCCGCCAGACCGGCACACCGGCAATCGTGAGCGAACCGCCGAAATTTGTCTGCACCAGCACGCCGACGGTATAGCTGCCTTTGCCCTCGGAGATCCTCCGCGAGCTCGTGCCGATGCCGCCCTTCCACCCAAATGCGAACGTGCCCCCACCGGCGCCCACCGAGCCTTCTTCGACGGCACCGCCGCGGGCGCCCTCGAGGGCCTGGCGCACGTGTTCCGGCTTGACGTGACGGCCGCGGATATCGTTGAGCCATCCGTCGTTGGTCTCACCCACCACCGGATTGATCGAGCCGACAGCCTCGTTGCCCGGCAGCGCGAGCATCCAGCCGGCCAAGGTTGCGGCGGCATCCCAGACGCTCAACGTGTTGGTCAGCAGGATGGGCGTCTCCAATTGCCCCAGCTCCTCCACCTGCGTCGCGCCCACGAGTTTTCCGAAGGCGTTATAGGCATACACGGCCGCGGCCACCTTTTCGCGAAACACATTGCCAGGGTGCGGCAGAATCGCTGTCACGCCGGTGCGGACAGATTCGCCCGCCACGATCGTGACTTGTCCCACACGCACTCCGGCAACGTCGGTGATGGCGTTGAGCGGCCCGGGCTCATAGACGCCGGGGCGGATGCCCAACTCCCGCGCCCGCGGCCGGGCTGCGCCGGTGGCCGGCGCCTGCGCCATGGCTGATCCACAAAGGACGAACGCAACTGCCGGAATTGCCAGTCGAACTCCACGCATCACCTGCTCCTTCGCCCGGTGCTTTGGAAGCGCATTGTACGCTCGCCGCCCCGGTCACAGGACATCTATCTTCCGCTCGTCGAGCCTATGAGTTGCGCAAGGCTGTTCCCTGCGCTACATTCGGCCCGCCTGAAACGGCAGAGCGTGCGTCCTTCGCTCATTTTCAAAGCTGAGGATTCGCCCATGGCTCAGAATCGCCTTCCCATATTCCGTTTTCTGTTTTCCATTTTCTTTTTCCTGCTGGCGATTTCCGCTGCTGCGCAAACTCTGCAGCAAGACCTGACCAAGTTTGCCGAGACGCCTGCGGTGCCGGGCTACGAGCAAGCGCTGGCCGCGGAGATCCGTTCGCGTCTCAAGAATTATTCGGTGCAGGCCGACAATCTGGGGAACCTCTACCTCACTCTGGGCAACGGCTCACCGCACCGGCTGCTCGTGGCGCCGATGGACGAGCCCGGGTACGTCGTCAGTGGCATCACAGCCGACGGCTATCTGCGCGTGCAGCGGCTGCCGCAGCAGGCCCCTCATCCGCTCTTTGACTTGCTGCATGCGGCGCAGCCGGTGGTGATCCGCAGACGGGACGGTAAATGGGTTGCAGGCGTTGTCGCGGGCCTTTCGACGCACCTGCAGCCCAACCGGCAGAACGCGCCCCGCGGCGCGCATCCGGACGAAATGTTCGTTGATATTGGCGCAAGCTCCGCCGCCGAGGTGAGCCAGGCAGGCGTGGACCTGCTCGATCCGGTCGCACTCGACCGGAAATTGTATGCGATGGGCTTCGGCAAGCTGACCGCGACGGCGATCGGTGACCGCTTCGGGTGCGCGGCGCTGGTGGAGCTGCTGCGGCGTATCGACCCGATAAAGCTTCGCGGCACACTCACCGTAGCGTTTGTCGCCCAGCAGTGGGCCAGCTCGCGGGGCCTCGACCGCCTGACGCAACACGTCAAGGCCGACGAGCTGATTTACGTCGGCCGCCTGTTTCTCAGGCGCGCAAGGCCCACGGGTCGCGCCGAAGGCGCGGCAGAGTCTCGAGTACTGAGTCCTCCTCCGGGCGAGGGCGTTCTGATCAGCCCGGCGGACCGCGAAGGCGAGCTTGCGGGTCTTGGGGCGGATTTCAAGCGCCTGGCCGAGGAAAATAAAATTCCCTTTGCGCTGGGATTCTCCGCGCCGCTGCCGCGGGTGAGTTATACGCAGGGTCCGCTGCTGCCACCGCAGTCGGTGCATTTGAGTGTCGCCACGGCGTGGCCTTCGACACCAGGGGAAGTCCTCGATCTTGCCGACCTGCAGAAGCTGGTCAGGCTGCTGCAAGCATACGTCCAGCCGGAGAGCCTTCCCAAGGACGAGAAGAGCGGAGGTAGCGGCAGCGGAAGCGGTAGCGGCAGAAACAAGGACGCTGGCTGGGGGCCCGGCGGGCCGGCGGCGACGGTCGTCCTGGAGAAACTGGTGGAGACCTACGGCGCCAGCGGCAACGAAGGCCCCGTGCGCCAGGCCATCACGGGCCTGCTGCCGCCGTGGGCGAAGCCTGAAACCGACGCCGCCGGCAATCTGGTGTTGCGCGCCGGCACGGCGGTCAAAGGCTCCCGGGCGTCGCGGCTGGTCATTGTCGCGCACATGGACGAAATCGGCTACCAGGTGCGTTTGATCGGTGAAAACGGCCGCCTGGTGGTGCACAGCCTGGGCGGCGCCATTGCGGAGTTCTTCCTCGGGCATGCGGTCCTGGTGCACACGGCCGCGGGCTCGCGCCCCGGTGTGCTGGAACTCCCCCTCGGCTGGGATCGGGCGGACCTCCAGTGGCCCCGGGCGCCGCAGTCCGGCGAAGTCGCGACCTGGCAAGTGGACGTGGGCGCGCGCAGCGCCGCCGAGGTCGAGCAGCTCGGCATCAAGGCCGGCGACACGATCACCGTCCCCAAGAAATACCGGCGCCTGTTTGGCACACGTGTGAATGGGCGAAGTTTCGACGACCGCGTGGGCTGCGCCGCGCTGGTTGCCGCAGTCTGGGCACTCGGGCCGGGCCTCAAGGACCGCGAAGTCACCTTTATCTGGAGCACCGAGGAGGAAGTCGGCCTGCGCGGCGCGCTCGCTGCCGCTCAGAGGCTGGCAAACGAGGGGATGTCACCGGATTACGTTTTCGCGGTGGACACGTTCGTCAGCTCGGATTCGCCGCTCGAATCGCCGCGCTTCGCCGACGCGCCCATCGGCAAGGGTTTCGTCGTGCGCGCCGTGGACAACTCCAACATTACTTCGCGGGAACTGGTGGACCGCCTGGTGAAACTTGCTCGCGGGAACCACATCCCTGTGCAATACGGGGTCACGGGCGGCGGAAATGACGGCGCTGCGTTCCTCCGCTACGGCTCGAGCAATGTGCCGATCTCCTGGCCGCTGCGGTATTCACATTCCCCCGGCGAGGTCATTGATACGCGAGATCTGGAGGCGCTGGCGCACATCGTCGCCGCCATTGCTCGGAGCTGGTAGTTCGACAATTCAGCGCGATCACCTTAGCTGCGAGGCTTTCCATCTTCATCACCTGGCCGCTGCGAACATTTTCTGACGGTGCGCTGCGCGCACCGGGGGCATTCCCCCGGCGAGGTAATTGATACGCGAGACCTCGAGGCGCTGGCGCACATCGTTGCCGCCATCGCTCGGGCCTGGTAACGGGCCAGGCCTACTCGCGATAGACCAGGCCGAGCACGATACCCATCAGCAGGAATTCGCCAAAGATTGCAGGCGCCCAGTGGGAGTAGAACGGGTAGTTGTTGAATAGCAGTTCGTTCGAGGCCTGGGGGATCCAGCCTGCAATCGCTCCCAGCAGCGCGCCGAACACAATTCCAGTGGAAAGCCGCGAGGCCCTGCCGCGGGCAAACAGCGCGTAAAACAAGGTGACCAGCGCCGCATTCAGCGCCCCGGTCAAGAACATTCGCAGGAAGGGCAGCTCGGCCTCCGATTTCAGCCAGGCTGGGTACAGCGCGTGGAAGGAATGTAACGCCATGCCGAAAACCAGGAACCCGTACAGGTTGTCCACCAACAGGACAGCGACATAGGCAAGCACCAAGCGTTTGGTGTTGAGCATTGTTCCTCCCGGCGGTCTATCTTCGCTTTCCGGCGGGAAAGCGGTCCCTGGTGCACGACGCCCGGATGATGGAAGCGCATTCTACGCCATTCCGGAGCCGCCGGCGCGAGAATCACGCTACAGACTCCTTGCCGCACTGTGCGGAATTGTGATTATCTGTGCTCGTTCGAGGTTTCGCCGACGAGGATTGTATGCCCATCAAGACCATCATCGAGCCGTTCCGCATCAAGAGCGTCGAGCCCATCCGTCGCACCACTCGCGAGGAGCGCCAGCGCCTGCTGGAGTCGGCCGGCTACAATCTGTTTCTGCTTCCGGCCGAGTCCATTCTGATCGACCTGCTCACCGATTCCGGCACCTGCGCGATGTCCACCGAGCAGTGGGCGGCGATGATGCGCGGCGACGAATCCTACGCCGGGTCGCCCAGCTTTACGCGCTTCCGCGAGTCGGTGCAGGCAATCTTCGGCTTCAAGCACGTGATCCCCACGCACCAGGGCCGGGCCGCCGAGCGCATCCTGTTCACCGTGATGTGCAAGAAGGGCGACGTCGTGCCCAACAACACCCACTTCGACACCACCCGGGCCAATTGCGAGTACGCCGGCGCCGAGGCGGTGGACCTGCCCATCCCCGAGGCGCTCGAGCCCGCACGCCTCCATCCCTTCAAAGGCAATATGGACACCGCGCGCCTGGCCGCGCTCATCGAGCGCACCGGCCCGAAACGCGTCCCGCTGGTCATGCTCACCGTGACGAACAATTCCGGCGGCGGCCAGCCCGTCTCGCTCGCCAATATCCACGAAGTGAAAGCGATCTGCACGCGCCACGGCATCCCGCTCTATATTGACGCCTGCCGCTTCGCCGAAAACGCCTACTTCATCAAGCTGCGCGAGCCGGGTTACGCCGACCACAGTCCCCGCGAAATCGCCCGCGAGATGTTTCACCACGCCGACGGCTGCACCATGTCGGCGAAAAAAGACGGCCTGGCCAACATCGGCGGCTTCCTGTGCACCAACAACGATGCCATCGCGCAGCAGGAGAAAGACCTGCTCATCCTGACCGAAGGTTTTCCCACTTACGGCGGGCTGGCGGGGCGAGATCTGGAGGCCATCGCCGTCGGCCTGAACGAGGCGCTCGAAGAGGACTACCTGAACTATCGCATCGTCTCCACGGCTTACCTGGGCAACCACATCGCTCGCGAGGGTGTGCCCATTGTCCAGCCGCCCGGCGGGCACGCCATCTACATTGACGCCCGCGCCTTCCTGCCGCAGATTCCGCCGCAGCAGTTCCCCGGGGTCGCGCTGGCAGCAGAGCTGTATATCGAAGGGGGCATCCGCTCGGTCGAGATCGGCACGCTGATGTTCGGCGAGCACGCCTCGATGGACCTGGTGCGGCTGGCCATCCCGCGCCGTGTCTATACCCAGAGCCACGTGGACTACGTCGTCGAGGTGATCCTGGAGGTTTGGCGGCGGCGCGAACAGATCCGGGGTCTCGCGCTCATTCACCAAGCGCCCTTCCTCCGCCACTTCACCGCACGCTTCCAGCCAGCGACCTCAAACGCAGCGACTCCTTCGCGGGCCTAGCGACCGAGGTCGGAAAACCGCCGCGTGCGAAGCCCGCTTTGTGCATCCGCACCTGTTCTCGGACGTGGCCCACAGGCTCTCTGCTTGCCTCCTCTACTTCCCTTACCTCCTCTACTTCCCCTCGCAAACAGGCTAGTCACTTGACAACTGACAGAGTCGTGTAATCTCTAGGTGGATGGGCACCGTCTTTTGGATCTAACAATCTGAGTAGATGATCCTCGAATAAGCGGACAAGGGGGTCATTCTGCTGCGTGTAATGCGGGAACTTAAAAACGGGGCTTTCCGTTCCCTTCTTTCGGAATGGATAGAAGTAGGCATACAGGTCGTCGTCGATGACAATGACCGCCATGGTTGGATAAGTGTCACGAACGAGCAGTTGAAACCTTTCTTTCCAAAGGTCACTTCCCGGGCCGGTGCGAGCAACCTGAAAGCTCTTAATCTTTTCAATTAACCTTGCCCGATTATCGTGGGCGGCGCCTGGGCTCTCGTCGTCCTCTCGCTCTTTGACCACATGACTGTCTGGATCAAGCAACACCACTTTGACAGTGAGGTGGTCGAATCGTCTCAGCGATCTAACCACAGCATCGACCTCTATCCCTTGGAGTACGAGGCCTTCGGCGAGCACCTGCCTCTGGGCGCTTCCGATGACTTTGTCCCAGTTGATGCTCGAGAAGTCGGTGACATCGAAAGGGGGAGTTTTGGCCACCGAGATAACGAACAAGACCGTAGAACCGATCAAGGCGACCAGCGCCAGCATCCCCCATAGACGAAAATCGCGGCGGGCACCCTGGATCTGCAGGGTTACCAACAGCGAACCAAAGGCGCAAAGCGCAATGGCGACCCACCACTCCAACGGCTTGACAACCAGGCCGTTGCGATTCAGAAGATATGGGAGAAGCTGCTCGAGCAGAGCAGCAACAATCACCGCTGCGATGATCGCCACGGCCGCTTCTCTCCCCCACAGTCGGCTACCGGGTGTACTCAGGGCGCTGCCCGAAGCGGGGTCAGTTATTTTTACTGGATCTGTCATTATATCATCTCTAACTCTTGGAAATTTAACAGCTTCTATCTTTATTGCACAGAGTTGTCAAGTAGAATAATAAATTTCTTAGAATGCGCTTCTTGTATGGCGAGCTCCACGTGGAAAAGGCTGGTAACCGCGATTTCTCGTTTGACTTCGAAGACGGCAAAAAGCAAGGAGATTGCTCTCGAAGCTGTTGTAATCTTATCGGATGCGCTGGAAAGCTGTTCTCTCGGCAATCGGTAAAGTGTGGCGCCTTCTCTAACCACAATTGCCTGCCTCGTTGGCATTCTTCGCTTAAGCCCTCCCCTGCTTCCTCTGTCTTCTCCACCTCCTCTGTTATAATCCCGCGCCATGCCCGGCCGCAAGAAGTCCCCATCGCGCGCCAGGAAGCGTGCACCGGCCGTTCTGCGGGCCAAAAAGCCCCGGCCCCGCGGAACGCCCCCGCGAACCTCGCCGCGGAAAGGTCCAGCGTTCAAGCCGCCGCGCTACATCGCGGTCGAGGGGCCTATTCGGGTGGGCAAGAGCACGCTGGCGAAGGTCCTGGCCGACCGTCTGCACGCCCGCCGCGTCTTCGACTGCGAGGACAACCCCTTCCTAAAGGACTTCTATCGCGAAAAGCCCGGCGCGGCGTTCCGGGCGCAAATGTATTTCCTGCTCGAGCGGCACCGGCGCCTCCGTGAAGCGCACGCCGTCGAGGCCCCCGGGGCGGTGGTGGCCGACTTCCTGTTCGAGAAGGACAAGATCTTCGCCTACATCAACCTCGACAACGAAGAGCTCGCGCTCTACGACCGCTACTTCCAGATCTTTGCCGCGGGACTGCCCGCGCCTGACCTGGTCATCTATCTGCAGGCCAGCCCGGAAGTCCTCCGCGGGCGCATCGCCAAGAAAGCTGCGCCCGCCGAAACGCAGATCTCCAAGGATTATCTGGAGGAAGTCGTCCGCGCCTACGAGCATTTCTTTTTCCGTTACTCGGCTTCGGACCTGCTTGTTGTCAACACCTCAGAGATTGATTTCGTTGAGCGTAACGCAGACCTCCAGCAGCTCCTCCGGCGGTTACAAGAGCCGGTGAAAGGAACACAGTACTTCCTCCCGCTTGGCGCGAGCTGAGACCCGATCAGCATGAACGAGGTCGAACGCATCGCCGATCAGTTATACCGCTCCTACTACGGTGAGGCCTGGCACGGCCCCGCGCTCCAGGAACTGTTGAAGGACGTCACGCCGCAGCAGGCCGCCTGCCGAACGATCCCCGGCGCGCACACCATCTGGGAAATTGTGTCGCACATCACTGCCTGGGAGTCTGCGGCGAGCGCAAGCCTGTCCGGAGCGGCCATGCCGGCGCTTCCGTGGGAAGGAGATTGGCCCGAAACCGTTACGAGCTGGAAGGACGCGCAGGCGGCGCTGAGCCGCTCCACCGACGAGCTGGAATCTCAGATCAGGAAGCTGCCTGCTGCGAGGCTTTCGGAAGCCGTGCCCGGACGAAAGTACTCCATCTATTTTCTACTGCACGGCGTGGTGCAACACAATCTGTATCACGCCGGCGAGATCGCACTGCTCAAGAAGTAGCCCGAGGCAGCGCCAGTCTGTCGTGACCGGGGTCGCGCCTCTGCTGGGCGCACTTCGGCTGTCGCCGAGCGCAGCTTCCCCTTGCCGCTCGCCGCACGCAGGACTATGCTGCGCTGATTCGCAGCTCTCCGGAACGTACTTTTTTGTGAGGCGGCCCATGGACTACTGGACACGACGCAAATTCTTTCAAACGACCCTTGCCGGAGGCCTGGCAGCCGGCGCGCGAAAGCTGTTCGGCGCGCTGGGCCCGGACGGCAACGGGGCGCGCGCCGCTGCAACGGCCGTCCGGCCGGTCATCATCTCGAGCGCAAACGGGCTGGGCGCACTCGACCGCGGGATGGAGATCCTGCGCAGGGGTGGCGATACGCTCGACGCCGTCGTCGCCGCGGTGACCCTGGTCGAGGACGACCCCGAGGACAACTCGGTCGGCAATGGCGGGCTGCCCAACGAAGACGGCGAAGTGGAGCTCGACGCCTGCGTCATGCACGGGCCGACGCGGCGCGCCGGCGCCGTGGCGTCGCTGAAATCGATCAAGAACCCCGCGCGCCTCGCCAAGGTCATCATGGAGCGCACCAATCACGTGTTTCTGGCCGGCCCCGGCGCTCTGCGCTTCGCCGAAGCGCAAGGCTTCGAGCGCATGAACCTGCTGACGGAGAAATCCCGCATCGCGTGGCTGGCGTGGAAAGCGGCAAGCTCGGAGAACTGGCGGCCCGGCCTGGACAGCCCGGAATGGAAAGAGCGCGTCGCGGAGCTGCTGGACACGCCGGAGAAAATGGCGTGGCGCGGCTGGATTCACGAGGTCGTCACGCATCCGCCCACTGGCACGATCAACTGCCTGGCGGTAAACGAAAAGGGGGACATTTCGGGCACCACCACCACCTCGGGTTTGGCCTGGAAAATCCCCGGGCGCGTGGGTGATTCACCGGTGATCGGCGCGGGCCTGTTTGTGGATAACGACGTCGGTGCGGCGGGCTCCACCGGCCGCGGCGAGGAAAACATCAAGGTGTCGGGCGGGCACACCATCGTGGAGATGATGCGCAAGGGAGTCTCGCCCACAGAGGCGTGCCTTGAGGCATTGCGGCGCGTGGCGCGAAACTACAATGGCGATAAATCGCGGCTGGGCAAGTTCTACGTGCTGTTCTACGCGCTCAACAAGGATGGCGTGCACGGCGCTGCCTCGCTCTGGGCGCTCTCGAAGAGCGGTCGCCCGAGGACCTACGCGGTGCACGACGGCACCTCGGCCCGTCTGGTCGAATGCGCCGCGCTGTTCGAGGGCAGAGAAGGATAGGAAAGAAGCAGAGGGAGATAGAGGTACACCTGCGCCGCCTTTCTCTACCTTATTTTCCCTTTTCTGTTTTCTTTCTTCGCCTGCGGCGGCCGCTCATGCGCACCTCGCCGGTTTCGGCTCAACCTACCTGTATCTTCCTAGACCGGTCGGCCAGAGCACGACAACAGCTTGATCTGTGCTGCCAGCTGATTCCTGAACGCCGAAAGGGAATCGCGGCACCGGGGTGGCGCGCGACGAATGAATTGGATATGCTATCGCCAGCCGCGGATTCATTACCATGCCGGAATTCCCTGAGTGCATCGGCCCTTACAAAGTCCTTTCCAAAGTGGGTGAGGGCTCGATGGGCGTTGTGTATAAGGCCCATGACAAGCGTTTGGACCGCGTCGTCGCCTTGAAGGTGATTCGCGGATTCCAATCCGACCCTTCTCGACGACTCCGTTTTTGGCGGGAAGCCCGCGCCGCTGCGCAAGTATCCCACCCGAATGCATGCCGGATCTATGACATCATCGAAGAGAACGACTGTTTGTTCCTGGTGATGGAACTCACCGAAGGTGAGTCTCTGGCCAACCGCATGCAGCGAGGACCTCTGCCGGCCCAGGAAGCCTCGCAAATTGTGCTGGGCATGCTGTCGGCGCTGGAAGCATTTCACAAAGCAGGCATTGTCCACCGGGATTTGAAGCCTTCCAACGTTACACTCTCCTCGCAGGGGACAAAACTGCTGGACTTCGGACTCGCTAAACAGAGTCCATGGCAGCCTCTGGACTCAGCGACCTCGACTGATACGGATATCACCAATCCCGGAACTTTCCTGGGGACCCCGCGGTATGCTTCGCCGGAGCAGTTCAAAGGCGAGTCTGTTGACGCGCGATCCGACATCTTCTCGCTCGGTGTCATTTTCTTCGAGATGCTTATCGGTCAGCCGCCGTTTTCGGGTGAATCCTTCGCCGAAATTGCACACTCGGTTTTACACGGATCGCCGCCGGCACTGACCGGTTCGCCCGCCATTGCGGCGATGGGCCGAATTGTGCACACGGCGCTGGCCCGGGACCCACAGGAGCGATACCCAAGCGCCGAAGCCATGGCCACCGAGCTCCGCGCGGCGCTGGCCATGGATGGCATCGGAACCAGAGCCAGGGCCTGGCCGGTTCAAAGGCTCATCGTGCTGCCTTTTCGCCTCTTGCGACCCAGTGATGAAATTCAGTTTTTGGCCTTCAGCCTTCCCGAGGCTATCACCGTCTCTCTCGCCGGCCTTGATGACCTGGTCGTGCGTTCCTCCATTGTTGCGGCTCGATACTCCTCTGAGTCGCCGGATCTGAAGAAAATCGCCAAGGAGGCGGAAGTCGATGTCGTGTTGACAGGAGCGCTGCTGCAGATCGGTGAGCAATTGCGGATTACAACCCAGCTGGTCGAGGCGCCCACCGGGACTCTGGTCTGGTCGCACTCTTCCCAGGCAACCATTCGCGAGCTTCTCCAGCTTCATGACGACCTGGTACGACGTGTGGTCGAGTCCATCCTTCCCTCGCTCAGCCTCGGCGAGCATCAGGCCCTCCAGCAGGATCGACCGGCAAGCCCCACGGTCTATGAGCTTTATCTTCGTGCGAACGAGCTGAGCCGGCAGTGGGAGAATCTGCCTGCGGCCATCGAGCGGTATGAACGCTGTGTGAAGATGGATGCCTCGTACGCACCGGCATGGGCCAGACTGGGCCGAGCCCGTTGGCTTTGGGACAAGTACAATCTGGGTTCGACGGAAGGCCTGCATGCAGCCGATGAAGCCTTTCAGACGGCTCTGCGGCTCAATCCGAATTTGCCGGTGGCACACAACCTCTATACCCAGCTTCAAGTGGATCAAGGCCGTGCGCTTGACGCCCTGAAGCGGCTCTTGGACCGGGCGCACCAGCGAAGAAACGATCCGGAGCTCTTCGCCGGACTTGCCCATGTCTGCCGATATTGCGGCCTCTTGCAGCCGGCGCTCGCCGCTCATCATGAGGCTCGGCGTCTGGATCCACAGATCCTCACAACCGTCAATCACACGTATTTCCTGCTCGGCGATTATCAGCGGGCGCTCGAGACAGGCGCGGGCGATTTCGGGTACTCTCTGGCCCTGGCACTCGCTTCGCTCGGGCGAGTGGACGAAGCAATCTCCATGCTCTGCGAAAGAGAACAGATCAAGCCTTGGCGTTTGGGGAAATTATTCCTGACGTCTTTGCGGGCGCTCCTGCAGGGCAACCTTGAGGAAAGCCTCGAAGCCAGTGGGGAGCTGCTCAAGACCACCTTCCGCGATCCGGAGGGCATGTATTACTTGGCGCGGCAATTCAGCTATCTCGGCCAGGATGGCAAGGCGCTCAGCATGCTTTCTCGTGCGATCGACAATGGTTTCTACTGCTACCCCGCGATGATTCGCGATCCGTGGCTCGATGCACTCCGAGGCCGAATGGAATTTACGGACTTATTGCGCAAAGCGCAAGAGTTGCATCGCGAAGCCCAGAGAGCGTTTCTCGCTGCGGGCGGTGAGTCGCTTCTGGGAATGCAAGCAGAGAGCTACTGAACCCAACCGGTTCCGCAACTAAGTGCGGTCCGAAACGGCAAGGCCAGCGCATCCGGCACATTTCCCGCTTCCACCACGCCGGCCGATTTGCGCCAAAAATACCGCGCGCTCGGGCCGCATAACCACTCTGCTTTCATTCCGCATGATTGTCTAACACAGTGCGCGCCGACCCTGTATTTTGCTTCCGCGCAAACCTCCGCTATTCTTGTGGGCATGGACCGCGCCAACGTCGTCATTATCGGCGGCGGAGTAGTGGGCTGCGCTGTGGCGCGCGCCGTCTCCCGGCGATGGGATAACGTCTTTTTGCTCGAGCAGATGCCCAAGGTTGGAATGGGCACCAGCACGCGCAATAGCGGCGTGATTCATTCCGGGCTGTACTACATCCCCGGCTCGCTGAAAGCGCGGCACTGCCTCGAGGGGAACCGTCTCAGCTACGAGTTCTGCCAGGCGCATCACCTGCCGCACCGCCGCACCGGCAAACTCGTCGTGGCGGCTGCGCCGCAGGAAGAAGCTGAACTGCGGAAGCTGCAGCAACGTGGCGCGACGAACGGCGTCGAAGGCCTGGAACTCCTCAACGGCGCCGCCATTCGCGCTCGCGAGCCGCACATCGCCGGGCACGCGGCGCTCGCAGTGCCCTCGACCGGCATCGTTTCGAGCGAAGAGCTCGTCAGAGCGTACGCCCGCGTCGCCGCTGAGCAAGGCGCGCACATCCTCACGCACGCCCGGGTCGAACGCCTGGAGCCGCAGAAGGCTTCGGTCCGCGTGTGGCTCCGCGTCGGCGAAGATCGCGAATCGGTTGAGGCACGCTGCCTGGTGAACGCGGCCGGGCTTTTTGCCGACGAGGTCGCGGCGATGCTGGGCAATACGAGCTACCGCATTTATCCTGTGCGCGGCGAATACTGCGAGGTAGTGCGAGCAAAATCCTACCTGGTGCGCGGGCTGGTTTATCCGCTGCCACATCCGGAGGGGTTGAGCCTCGGCGTGCACTTCACTCGCACGCTCTGGGACACGGTGCTGGTTGGCCCGACGGCGCGCTACGTCGCCGACAAAAACGACTACGAGAGCGACCGGCTGCCGATCGAGGAGTTTGTCCGGCGCGCCAAATCCTTGCTGCCGGAAATCGAAGCGGCTGACCTGACGCTCGCCTACTCGGGTCTGCGCCCGAAGCTGGTGCCATCGGGCGGCTCCGGCCTTGCCGACTTCATTATCACTCGTGACCCGAGCGTTCCCTGCGCCATTCACCTAGTCGGCATCGAATCCCCCGGGCTGACCGCGGCGCCTTCGATCGCCGAACACGTTTTCAAACTGGTGGAAGAAGTTCTCGGCTGAACCCGCCGCTGGATCAGTGCACTAACTCCGAGGCGAAGACCAGGGCGATGCCCTGCGCTTCGAGCTGCGGGAGGTACTCCTCAAGCGCCTGGAGCGTAGTGGGGTAC
>JBASRK010000290.1:0-12004 GCA_049273775.1 Candidatus Acidiferrales bacterium | reverse complement strand
ACGGTGGCCTGGTCCCAATAGATGCGCTCGCACGCCAGCTTATCCCCGCGGAATTGCACTACTACGACCAGGTCGATCTCCACCATGCGGTGAGTCGGCGCCACATTCGGCAGGAACCACTCCATGCGCCGGCTGTGGGTAAAGCGGAGGTGCAACTCGTCCACCAGTTGCGAATCGCCTACGACGCGGTTCACCGGCGTCATTTGCAAATCCTCCGGCCAGGAGGGGATGAAGTTGTCGCGGTAGAAGGCGCGCAACTGCTGTTTCCCGCGGCCGCCCGAGTTCACCGGCATGTGATTGACGTAGGCGTCCTCCACCATGGTCGCCAGGGTCGCCTCCACGTCCTTGGTCACAAATTCCCCCGCGGTGTGGCGGGTCCAGAGGTCTTCCAGCTCCTGCGGTGTCATCGCTGCGTCTCCGTTTCTCGAGATGCGCCGAAAGCGACTGGTTCGAATGGCAACGGGGCAAGGGTTGCACGAGGCGAAAGGGCTCAGGCAGGCCGCGTCAGGCGCGCAAAAAATCCGGCTTCCAGTTCTTTATCATCCGCTTGATGGCCTTCCGCTCGGTCAGGTTCTCGGCCAGGACGCGGCGCGCCAGGTCGGGCAGCTCCGCGTCGCCCGCAAAGCGCAGCGCGACGAGCTGGCTGACGGTGAACTCGTGCATCCGCAGCCGCAAGTCCGGGGGCAGGAGCCGCTCGAGGCGCAGCGTCATCTCCAGCCGGATGACGCGATCCTGCACCGTGAGGGCGAAGATCCGGGCGTAGAAGAACAACAGGAGCAAGGCCACCGCCAGCAGGAGCGCAAGAACGGAGTCCAGGCGCGCAAAGACCGAATCGCTCGAGAACGAGCGCACCAGCCGATAGATCGCCCAGAAAAAATTCAACGCGAAGATCGGTAAGGCCACCTTGTGGAATCCGGTCACCACCCGGGCGTGGTTCTCAAAATTCTGACTGTATGGCTTTTCCATGGCAACGCTCCTCGGCCGGGGCGTGGGGTCCCGGCATTATTGAATCGGCTCCGGAAAGGAAAATACCGGATCAATGTCCACGGGCACATCCGAGGCTCTCGCGAGCGCATCGGCAAGCGCTGGAGGCATGACGGCATATTTCTGAAACCACGCCTCGACGCGGGCGCGATCGCCGGTGGCTTCCATCTCCAGCAGTTGCTGCGCTAACGAGGCCAGCGCCTGCGGCAGGCCCGCGTAGTCGATCACATAGCGGCCGGATTCGGCGTCGCGGGTGATGGCCTTCTGCTCAGATAGATAGTTGAACTCCATGATCTCGGCACGCCCATGCGCCTCGGCGATGCTGAAGCGCACAGTGCGGAAGATACCCGCGACGTAGGAGGCGTAATACTCCTCCAGTCGCTCCTTCGGCAGGGCGCCGCGGTCCACCAGCCATTTCAGAGCGAACATGCCCACGACATCGGCCTTGGCCTCTTCCAGCCCCGAGTACAGCGGCCCGATGGCTTCGCGGATGTCCACCTGCTTGCCGTCCTTGCGCGCAAAGGCCGGCCCCAGGCCGTGCGACACCTCGTGCACCATCACCGCTGTCAGATAACCTTCCCCCGAGGCCTGGGCGGCCTGGTCGGAGCGCATCAGCCGCTGCGCAATCGGCAGGACGATGGTATTCACGCGCGCATCCATGAAATTCTTGAAGAAGATTTTCTTGCTCCCCTTGGCCTGATGGATGCGGGGATCGTTCGGCAGGTTATCGGCGACGGCTTGATAGCCGTGTCGCAGGTCGCCGGCGCGGAACGGCGCGTCCATCACCTCCATGGGCGTGCGGTGGCCGCGCTTGGACGGGCGGTCCTCGGGCGCGAGCGGCAGCGCGTCCTGGATGTCGGCAACGTATTGCTGGAAGACCTCCAGGCGGCGGCTATCGGCTTCGTTGCGGACGAGCACCGCCGCGCCGTAGGAGGTCTTCACGCCCAGCAGTTCGTCGAGATAGGTTTCATAGGGCGCAAAGATCACGTCGAACTTCGGGTCTTTCAGGTCGAGCCATGCAAGGTCGCTCTCGTAGTAGTCGTCGGTGAGCAGGGCACGGGCGCGCAGGCGGAGAAAGTTTGCAAAAGCGGCGTCGTCGCTCAAGGCCGCAGCCTCGCGCAAGGCCCGGGCCGCGGGCCCGAGGAATCGCCGGTACGCGACGTGATAGGGCACGCCGGTGAGCGCCTGGCCGATCCGATGTACGACGGTGTACGGGCTGTAGAGTTCCGCCTTCTTCTCCGGGTGCTGGCTGACGTACTGCTCCAACTGTTCGCGGGTGAGCCCGAGCGGATACAGCCCGCGCCCCGCCGGCATCGGTGTGGTGCCCACAAACGGTTTATTTTCGTCCACCAGGTCGAAGCGGCTGCCGTTGATGAGCAGGAAGCGGCGCAGTTTGACGTCTTCCGGCTTCTTGCTTCCGGCCAGCGAACGATACAGCGTCAGCGCCTCCGGGTCGCTCTGCCGCCAGAAGATGTCTTCGAGGTATTGCGACGCTTCCACCAGCTTTCCCACCATTTGGCGGTGGCGAGCCGTCAGGCCGGCGGAGTGGAACGGCATCTTCACCGGCTGGAATTTCGCCAGCCGCCGGTCCAAGTCCGCCGCCACGACGGGTTTTTGCGTCTTCGCTTGCGTCGCAGGCAGGGCTCCCGCAGTTCTCGCCTTCGATTGGCCGCCTTCGCCGTTACCCGGAGCGGGCCGGGCGAGCCTCTGCGCGCCGGCCGCGGTTCGATTCTCTCCCGTGCTCGTGGTGCGCGATCTGGGCCGCGCGGGGTAGGAAGATAGAGTGCCGAGCAAAAGGAAGACCAGGAGGGTCGCGCGAAGGTTCTTGATGCCCATAGAGCCGGGATTCTACCAAAGCTCTCTGCGCAATGGCGCGACTTTGCGCCGCGGGAGCTGCGCCGGGGACGGGGTACACAGTTCTGCGGCGACGATAGAAGATTTGCTTGACAACTCCTTCACCCGCTAGCAGGATTCCCTCGGTTGTCCATTCCATGATGCTGTTCAGATCGGGGAAGCCGTGCGTGGCAGGGCCCGGAACGCTTAGACGTGCGCTTGGTTTCTCTCAGTGGATTCTTGCCGGCGACTGCCGGCGCGGTTCTTACTCTCCACTTCCTCCCCGCTGTGGAGCTCTTCCCGAGATGTTGGCCGGGGAGTTCGTGACTTTGCGGAATGCTGTGTTCGCTGAGCCCGGCATATCGGGAAATTGAAGCGTCTGGAACGCAAGCAGGCAACAGGACAAGGTTGACCCAAGACTGAGCAACGACCGAGGGAGGCTCCGATGAGGAAACCCAGCCCTATCCGAGTCTGGAACTGGCTCGCCGCGGCAGGTCTGCTCTTCTGCCTGGCCTCGTTTGCGGCGGCGCAGAAGACGCCCAAGGTCTGGAAGGATCCTGCGACCGGACACTCCACGACGCAAGCGCAGACGGCTGAACCGGCGCTGCATCAGGTGGGGGAGGACGAGGACTTTCTCCAAAAGCGCCACGAGTGGTTCTACCGGCAACGAACCTATCCGCTGGGCTTTATTCCTCCCAACGCGCGTCTGAACGCCTTGAAGGAAATGGACGCGATGATCGAGGAGGAGATCAAGAGGGGCTTGCGGCCGCCCCAAGGGGCTGTCGCACCGCAGCAGCAAGGGTCTGCGGAGCCTCGGATTGGGTTCCCTTTCTCCTCGACGGGGGCGTCGATCGGACCGACGCCAGAGAACAACACCTTCGGCAACCCCTTTTTCGGCACGCCTACTAACTCCGGGCGCGTGTCGGCCATTGCTGTCGACCCGAGCGATCCGACTGGGAAAACGGTCTATATAGGAGGCGCTAACGGAGGCATTTGGAAGAGCACCGATTCCGGGGCCCACTGGACTCCCCTGACCGATAATCAGCCTTCGCTGGCGATGGGTTCGATCGCTATAGCCCCGTCGAATGCCAGCATCATCTATGTCGGCACCGGCGAGCAGGACTTTGTGTCCATCAACCCGACGACAGGTGGCGAGACCTACTATGGGGCGGGAGTCCTGAAGTCATCCGATGCCGGAGCCAATTGGACACAACTCACGGGCCCCTTTGTGGGCCCTTTGAGCAATTTAGTCGGGGGGGCCCGAATCCCTGCCATCGCGGTACACCCGACTAACCCGAGCATCGTTCTGGCCGGAATTGTGATGACGAGCTCTGGTGGCGCCGATGCTGGCATCTATCGTACGGCGGACGGGGGAACAACCTGGACGCAGATCCTTACCGCCAGCGGGGCTATCGGGACAGCGGTGGTCTTTGATCCGAGCAATGGAAATAATGTCTACGTGGCGCTGGGCAGAGGTGGTGGCAACGCAAATAACGGCGTTTATAAATCTACGGACGCCGGTTTGACCTTTACGAAGCTGGCCGGGGGACTGCCCACGTCCAATGTGGGTCGCATTGAGCTGGCGATTGCGGCATCCTCGCCCAACACTGTGTATGCCAGCATCGCTAACTCCTCAACGAGCTCTACCAGGCTGCTCGGACTCTTCAGAACCACCAATGGCGGCACAACCTGGACCATGGTCACCGACGGCGCGACGTTTGACTACTGCGGTACGCAGTGCTTCTACAGCCACGCCATTGCGGTCTCGCCGGTTGACCCCAACCTGGTGTTCGCGGGAGGCTCGGCCGGGACCGGGGCGGGGGTGTCGATTACGCAGACGGTATTTCGCTCGACGAATGGCGGAACGAGTTGGACGGACGTACATGCCGGCGCCACTGTTACTGTGCACGCCGACCAGCACGCCTTCAGGTTCTCCGGGGACGGGAGCGTATTCTACGACGGCAATGACGGCGGCGTGTGGCGTACGGACAATCCCACGGACGCTCCCGGCACGCTCGACTGGGTCACTCTGAACGGGACCCTGACCCTGGCCGGGTTTTACCCGGGCTTCGCGGTGGATGAGAACAATGCAAACCGGGCCGTTGGCGGCACGCAGGACAATGGCACCTTAGCGTTTAGCGGCAATGCGCTCTGGGATCAGATCGCCTGCGGCGACGGCGCCGCGAACTTGATCGATCGGAAAGTGCCCAGCACCGTTTACATTATGTGCACATCAGCAAACGCACCGTACATTCAGAGGTCGCTGACGGGCGGAGGCGTGGGCAGTTTTGTGAAAATCCAGTCGGGCATCGCTCCAGGCGATCTCAGTCGCACGGAATTCATTCCCTTTATTACCATGGATCATTCGAGCACCAATATTCTGTACACGCCCACGTTCCGCGTCTACCGGAGCATGGACTGGGGCACCACCTGGACGTCCATTTCGCCCGACCTGACGGCGGATGGCGTGAGTTCGATCGCCGTGGTCGCCGGGGCTGACTCTAACTCCAACGTCGTCTACGCGGCCACTGACGACGCCCGGGTCTGGCGGACGACGAACGCCCTGAGCGCAAGCCCGACCTGGACGAACCTGAACACGACGGAGCTTCCCAATCGGTTCTTCACTTCGATCGTGGTCGATAGTTCGAACCCCGATATCGCCTACCTGGGGGCCTCGGGCTTCAAGTTCGGCGGGGACACAAAGGGGCATGTCTTCAAGACCATCAATGGCGGCGTCTCCTGGACGGACATCAGCGGCAATCTGCCCAACACCCCGG
The DNA here is from genome assembly GCA_049273775.1 of Candidatus Acidiferrales bacterium. Lineage (GTDB taxonomy): Bacteria > Acidobacteriota > Terriglobia > Acidiferrales > UBA7541 > JBASRK01. The sequence continues at coordinate 6,410 of JBASRK010000290.1, read as the reverse complement.
TGAACGCCATCGTGACTGGCAACACGGCGGGAACGCTTTTCGTGGGCACCGACATCGGTGTCTTCACAACCAGTGATGGCGGCACGACCTGGACGACTTTCGGCACGGCCCTACCGCGCGTGGCCGTGCTCAGCCTTGCCGGTACCAATGCGGTTGGCTTTGCGGCCACTCACGGCCGCGGCGTATTTGCGATCAATATCTTCGGCGCAATCCCCGCAGGTCCTGTTCTGGCGTCCATTTCTCCCTCATTCATGGCGGCGGGCTCGGCGACCTTTACACTGACGGCGGACGGCGCCAACTTCCTGAGTCCTACTTCGAAGGTGGAGTGGGACCACAGCCAGACCGGCGTGACGACAACGTTCGTCAGCGGGAACCAACTGACAGCTACAATTGACACGAGCCTGCTCACAGCGGGCGTGCACGACGTGACGGTCTTTGATGCAACGCAGACGCCCAACGAGTCCAGCCGCCTGCGCTTCGCCGTCACCGGCACCGCACCCACCCTCGCCAGCATTAGTCCGACCTCCACGGCCGCGGGCGGACCTGCCTTCACGCTGACTGCGACCGGCTCGGGCTTCACCTGCGGCGGCGCGGCTCCAACCGTCGTGGACTTCCATGGAGACCTGCTCACGCCCAGCACCTGCTCTGCAACCTCCATGCAGGTAACCGTGCCGGCCAGCGACATTGCCACGGCTGGTCCTGTCCCCGTTCGGGCATTTACCACCCCCCCGGGCGGAGGACCTTCGGGCGCCTTGACCTTCACCGCTGCAGGGTCCCCGCCGTCGAATGACGATTTCAACAACGCCATCACGGCCAGCCCCACGCCTTTCACGGACATGAAGGACACGACCGGAGCGACCACCGACACGGGCGGGCGCGTGGATCCCACCCCCTCGTGTGTCCCCGCCTTGCAGGGCCGCGCCCACACCATCTGGTACAAGTTCACCCCCACGAGCAACGTCACCATCCTTGCAAATACCTCGGGTAGCAACTACGACACGGTGCTGGACGTCGTCACCGGCTCGCCGGGCAGCTTCACGGAAATCGCCTGCAACGACGATGTCAGCGCGTTCGATGTTACGTCGAGGGTGTCGTTCGCCGCCACGGCAAACACCACCTATTTCTTCATGGTGGCCGGCTTCCGTGACGCCAGCTCCGGTACAGCCGTGTTCCATCTTTCGACGGCGACACCGCCGGCGAACGACAACTTCGCCAACGCCATTACTGCCAGCCCCACGCCTTTCACGGACATGAGGGACACTTCCGCCGCGACGACGGAAGTCGGCGAGCCCAACCCCAACAACGGGGTCTGCACGGCCGGGGCAGACACGACCAACACGCACAGCATCTGGTACTACTTCATCGCGCCATCGAACGGCACCATCAACGCTGATACCCACGGCAGCACCTACGACACAATTCTCCAGGCAGTGACCGGCTCCGCGCTCGGAGCTTTCACGCCAGTGGCCTGCAACGACGATACCAACTTCCCGACGGACCTGACCTCGCAGGTCAGCTTCGCCGCCACGTCCGGCGTGAGGTACACCTTCATGATCTCGGGCTTCAGCGGCACGCAATTCGGCAGCTCCGTCTTCCACCTCACGTTTGCTGCCATCAACCCGGCGCCGACGCTGACCAGCATCTCGCCCACCGCCGGCAACGTCGGCCAGACGATCTCGATGACACTGACCGGGACAGGCTTCAATTCCAACTCGGTGGTGAAGTTCGGCACGACGTCCAACACGGGCGGGACCGTCTCGAACAACGGGACCACGCTGACCATCAGCATCCCGGGCACCGAGCTCACGGCGGTCGGCACCGTGTCCGTCACCGTGTTCAACCCCACGCCGGGCGGCGGCACCTCCGCAGGGCAGAACTTCACCATCAGCGACTTCACCGTCGGCTCACCGACCGGCCCACAGACGATAGCCGCTGGCGCCTCGGCCACGTTCACCATCACCGTGGCCACGCAAGGAGGGACGCTCGCCAACGACGTCACGTTCAGCGTCACAGGTCTGCCCGGGGCGAGCACTGGCACGTTCAATCCGACGTCGTTTGCCAAGGGCACCAGCGGAGGCAGCTCCACGCTGACCATCGCGACCACCTCGCGTTCCGCGGTGCCTCCGCTGCAAACGCCGCGGCCGCCGCAGCTGAATCCGTTGCTGTGGCTGTTGGCAGCGGTGCTGGCGCTGATGAGCTATTTGCTGCTGCGCCGCGGCTTCCGCACGCGTCGGCTGGCGGTCTACCTGCCGCTGGCCTTGCTAGTACTCGCGGCGGCATTCATCGCGGGCTGCGGCGGTGGTGGCACGCCGCCTCCTGTGCCACACGGCACGCCCGCGGGAACCTACCCCCTGATCGTGACCGCCACTTCGGGTGGCGTCTCGCACAACGCAACGGTGACGCTCATCGTGAACTGAGGGGTTTACTGGATCGCAGCGCAGCAAAACACCAGAGGCAGGGTTGAATCCTCCGAGTGGTAGAACTGGTGGTCGTCAGAGGCGTAACGACAGTTTGACGGGGGCAGAGTGATTCTGCCCCCTGTTCTTTTTACCGCCGCTGAAATTCCGGAGAGCCCAGCACCAATCCCGTGAGAACGCCCAGGTCCACCTGCTGAACGGGGTCGTCCAGCTTGGCGCGCAACACCTGCGGGTCGGTGGACTTCCGCTCGAGTGTGTTGCGGGTTTCCGGTGACACCTGCCCGGCCAGGAACTGGTCAATGGCGCGATCGAAAGCCGCCTTCGGGTTGGTTGCGACGTCGGTTCCAACCAGGGCGGCCAGCTCGACGCGAGTCCCGCGGATACGGTTGCTGGCCAGGGCGATGGCGAAGTTCAGCCGGTTGAGCAGCGCGCCGGTGTTCACCCAGGCCTCGGCCTTGTCCGCGTAACCCGTGGGCGGGAGGCACTGGTAGAGCGGCTCGCCGATGCGCGCCGTCCACTGCACCAGCGGCGTCGGCGCGTCCACGTCGCTGCCGAGGGCGCGGGCGGTGGAGGCCACCAGCTCGAATGGTTTCTTGACCTTGGCGCGGTAAGATTGTCGCGACCAGAACTCCGGAGAGTAAATCATCGCATGCAGCACGGCGCGAATGTTGCCGTCAGTCTTCAGAAAGGTCTTAGCCAGGCGTTCCACCAGCGCCGGCGGCGGCGTGTCGGAGACAAAGTGCCGGGCCAGCTTAGTGGAGATGAACCGCGCCGTGCTGGGATGCTTCGCGAGCATCTCCAGCACCTTCTCGCCGTCCTTGATCCCGCCGGCGTGGATTTTCTTGCCCATGATTCTCTTTTCGCCGGGGTCGTGGAGGCGGTTGTCGAAGTAGAACTCGGGATTGATCGCCCGGTTGCGCAGCGTCCAGCCGGTAAAGCAGCGCGCCGCTTCAATGACGTCCCGCTGGTTGTAGCCGCCGTCGACCCCGACCGTGTGCAGCTCGAGCAACTCGCGGCCGTAGTTCTCATTTAGACCCCGCTTGCCCCCGAGCGGCGGAAGCCCCCGCTGCATCGTTCTCTGCTGCGGCGTCAGGTGCCTGATGCGCTCAAACGCGTTGGGGTCGGCGCTCAGCCAATTGTCCAGGTAGAAAAGCATCGCCGGGCTGTGCGCGGTTGCGGAGAGCAAGTCCTTGAACTTGCCGAGCATGTGCGCCCGGATGAAGTCGCGCTCGTAGGAGGTCACCAGCCAGCGGTTCGTGTCCTTGTATACGAACACGTTGAAGTGGTTGAACCAGAAGTCGGCCAATTGCTCGTTCAACTGGCGCTCGCTGTAGATCGCCCGTGTGAGCTTGGCCATGGCCAGCTCGCTGACCACGCGCTGCGGGCCCATCTCCCCTGGCGGCGCGCGCATCCCCTGGCCCGCGGCCGCCTGCTGCCGCGCCATAGCCTCCTGCCGCTTGCGGTACTCCTCGACGCTGATGCCCATGCGCTTGGCCGCCATCTCCGGCGCGGGGTAATCCTCGAGCAGTTTGGCCGGCGACATGGCCAGCGTGGGGTAGGCCTCCAGGCGCGCTGCCAGGGCAGAATCGTCAATCGTTCCCGGGTGAAGCTGCTGGTCAATCCATCGCTCCAGACCCATCTTGCGCACGCGGTCAACGTCGCCCGGCCGCGGGCCGTACCCCAGGCGATTCAAGGCGTGCAGGATGGCTTCATCTTCGTTGAGCTCGGTGATCGGCAGCCGGCCCTTGAACGTCTTGCTGAGCGGGGCGGGCCGCTCCTGGGCCGCGCCAGCGGTGCTCCGCGCTCCCGCCCAGGTTGTGGAGGCGAGCAATGCGCCCGCCAGCGCCCCGGCCAGCAACAAGGGCACGAACGTCCGGCTCGGGTGAGTGAAACGATCCGAATGATTTTGTTTGCCAATCACGGCTTGAATCTCCTGCAGACGCGCTGTCGGCCTCCCCGCGGGGGAAGCGCGCTGGCGTCGCCTTCCATTCTATACTTCGTATGACTATTAATCTCAACCCGGTGTTCTCCCGGAAGTTTCGTTGCCGTGGTGGTTGCCCGCTTTAGGGAGCCTGGTTACAATGAGGAAAGACGCAGGGCGGTGCGAGACTCTTGGCGGAGGGCGAGATGGCGAGGGCGATCTGGGCAGGCGTGGTGCTGGCGGAAAGCGACTCGTGCGTAGTGGTCGAGGGCAATCACTATTTCCCGCCGGACGCCGTTCGCCGGGCCCACTTCAAGCCCAGCGACAAAACGACAGTTTGCTCCTGGAAGGGCGTGGCGCACTACTACGACATCGAAGCGGGCGGAATGCGCAATTCGAATGCCGCTTGGTATTATCCCGACCCCAAAGACGCCGCCCGGCAGATCAAAGACTATGTGGCGTTCTGGAACGGCGTGCGTGTCGAGACTTAGCCGCCGCCCCAACGTTTGAGACTGCTCCCCCTTCGACTTTTGACTTTCGGAGGAGATTTTGGAATGTCGGCGCTTTTTCTATGGATAAGCAGAACAGCCGATAGATCTCACTTCACGGAATACTAACGACGCTTCCGAGACCCGCATAGTGGTATTGGTCCCCGAAGCTTCTCTGGAGTATGGCGAAGGCCGGTTCTCCCGTGCAGTGGCCGGGCGCGATGCCGTCGAGCTTCCACCTCTCGTGCAAGGCGGTCGAGATTCGCTCAATCTCCGGGTCAGGGGTCTGTATCAGATGAAGACCTCCAAATAGAAGGTGTAGATGATTATCGACTGACGCCGAAGCCTCAAGAATCTTCTCAATGCCAGCGTGGGAGCATCCGGTAAACAGGATTAATCCTTTGTTTGTTCGAATGCCCAGGGAGATTTCCGGAAGGCCCACAAAGGGCGGCAGTTGCGAGACAGTCGGAATCAAATAGACGCCTGGGGCAACCTCGGTTGGTTTATCCACCAAGACGAATTTGGCGCCCTTCCAAAAACTGCCAAAGGCAATCTTTTCCGGCGGATGACCGCCGAAATAGCGCCTGTCGCTGGGCAGAGATTCGTTAGTCCGATAGAAGGTTTTGGGGACCGTATCGCCAAATCCTCCGGCAAGCTCCCGAGGTGCATAGACGGTGACGCTCGGATTTAGCTTGAGAACATAATCCAGCCCGGTCGCGTGATCCGTGTGTCGATGCGACACTACGACAAAATCGAGCTTTTTAAGATCTACACCTAACCGCTTCACGTTCTCGGCAAAAATTTCTGGGTTGTTGCCAGTGTCAAACAGAATCCGCTTGCCGTCCCGTTCTATGAGCGCCGAGTAGCCCCAGTCCATTCTTAAATCGCTAGATTTCCCGAACGCATCGTACAGGATCGTGACACGATTTGTGAACTGGGCTACGCACAGGCATGGAAACAGAAACAGGAGAAGAAGCGCTATGCGGAAAGAGAAGCGGAATCGCATGTTGTCCTCCTTGCTTGAACCGGAATTCCCGATTTCAACTTTATCTTTGCGCAAAACGATACGCCGGCCGCCCTCTCGTGTCAACCTCAGACACCCTTATCACCTAGTTTCAAATCGAAAATCCGGGTTCAGGCTCTTCGACTCTCTTCTCAGGGCAATTCGTTCTTGAAGACGCTGCCGTTCTTCATCACAAATTGCACGCGCCTCAATTCGTTGACCTCCCGCAGCGGGTCACCGGCAACCGCGATAACGTCTGCGTAGGCGCCGGGCGCGATCACGCCCAACTCTCCCTGCATGCCGAGCATCTCCGCGGCGCGCGAAGTGGCCGAGCGGATGGCATCCATCGGCGACATACCCATCTCCACCATGCGCGCAAACTCCTGGGCCATGGGCTCGGACCACGAGAAGCCGCCCACATCGGTGCCAAACGCGATCCTGACCCCGGCGCGCAGTGCCTTCTGAAACGATGTGACGTGCAGGGCCACGCGCTTGCGGTCGCGCTGGCCCGCCGGGGTGTTCTCCGGCGACCAGTAATAGTAGTAGGCGCTCAGCGTGGGGCAAAACCAGGTCCCCTGGCG
>JBASRK010000289.1:0-4014 GCA_049273775.1 Candidatus Acidiferrales bacterium | reverse complement strand
ATTTCAGAGGCAAGGAGGACGACCATGCGCAGGATGCTGGTGCCTTTCGTGACGATTACTCTGTTGCTCGCGGCCATGGCAACCGCGGCCCAAGCGCAGACCAAGATTTCCGGCACGAATCATTGTGCCAAACCCGACCCCCAAAACGCGGTCCAGGTGGGAGACCGGCCGAACCATGCCTTCTCGCTCGGCCAAAACAAGTGCGCCTGGACGAAGCCTTGGGAAATTGCGGGGACTCCGGGCAAGGAAGGCGTCGGGACTTTCTCCGGGGAAATCACCGGCAACACGTTCCGTTTCCATGCCTACTACGTGGACGAAATGGCAAACGGGGATAAGGCGTACTATCGCTACCAGGGAACCGCCACACTGAAAGATGGCGCGCCGCAGACCGAAACGGGTACGTGGAGCCTCATTCGCGGCACCGGCAAACTCAAAGGTGTCACAGGAAAGGGAACCTATAAGGGCACTGCAGGCGCGGATGGAACGATGACATACGAAGTGGAGGGTGAATACGCGCTGCCCAAGAAGTAAGGCAACGCCGGAGCAACGGGCAAAGCACTGCACAATACACGGCGCTCCTCATCTATGGAACGCATCCCCTAAGGCCGCTCACCCGCCACGCCAACGCCGCGCCTCTGCTGCCCAGCGGCTCTGAGGCTCGCGAATCAGCCTCGGGTTACGCTGGCACTCAGATTATAATCAACCAGTGATTCTCGTCGTGAGATAAAGGATGGGCCATGCACCCGTGTATCAGCGGCCCGGACCATGAAAAAACGGGTTGAGGTCTACCAAATCAAGGTGACGCTGCGCGGCTCGCGGCCGGCCATCTGGCGGCGCATCCAGGTGAGAAGCGATATCACGCTCGCCAAACTCCACAGAATCCTGCAGCGAGTCATGGGATGGACAGATACCCATCTGCGCGAGTTCGTGATCGGCGGCCAATATTACGGCATACCCGGCCAGGACGAGGGAGAACGGCGCAAGACGAAAGACGAACGAAACTACACCCTGGGCGAGGTCGTAGCGGCCGCGAGCGCATCGTTCACCTACAACTACGACTTTGGCGACAACTGGGAGCACGTGCTGGTGGTAGAAGCGAAGCTTTCGCCCAAGGGGGGCGTGCGGTATCCGGTTTGCCTGGCGGGGGCTCGCGCGTGCCCCCCGGAAGACGTGGGGGGACTCCCGGGCTACGAAGAGTTTCTCGAAGCAATGAGAGATCCCACCCACCCGGAGCACAGAGAATTCTCGGAATGGATTGGCGGCGATTTCGACCCCAAAGCGTTTGATGTAGATGAGGTCAATCAAAAACTGCGCAGCATGCGGTAGGAACGCGAGACGCAACAAACCCGAGTTCCTTAGCCGGGGGGCTGCCGCATAAGCTCAAGATTCAAGAAGCAAAGCGTTCTCAAATCTTCCTCCACCCTACACGATCTCCGGCTCCGGTAAGACAAAGTCCAGCTCTGCCAGGCACGACCATATTAATCCCCGGGACGATCCTTGCTCCTTAGGCCCAACCTGACCTTCTGGCCAGTAGCCTTACCCCAATGCCCATCGTATGGTAGGCGATTGGAGGCGACGATGGACCACCGTGCTGCCCGGAGTGAATTCAAGAGGGGTTTGATGCTGCTTCGGGACCGACGTCCCCATATGGCGCTGCCGCACATGCGCCGGGCGGTCGCGCTTGAAGAGAACAACCCCGACTATCTTTCCTACTTCGGAGTTGCCATTGCACTGGCCGAAAAAAAGTGGGCCACCGCAGAACTGTACTGCCGAACGGCGCTGCTGAGCAAACAGGACGAAGCGCGCTTCCATCTGAACCTGGCCCAGGTGTATCTCGGCGCTGGAAGGTGGCAGTGTGCAGTGCAAACTCTCAAGATGGGCCTGCAATGCGCCAAACGGCGCTGCCTCCTGATCCGGGCGCTTTGTAGACTGGTCGTGCGCCGGTCGCCGCTCCTCCCGTTCCTGGGCCGCAAGCACTTTTTCAACCATTACTTAGGGATTGTCCGGCACCGCATCCTTAACTTCTTAAAATACGGGGGCACATTAGCAAGCAGCGAAGCTCATTTCCTGCTATAATCCGTGCATGCTGCTTGGCGACCGACTGCGCGCCTTTCGGGAAGCAAAGAACCTTTCTCAGGGCGACATTCAAGAAAGGACGGGGCTGCTTCGCCCGTACCTATCGCGGATTGAGAACGCGCATACTGTCCCTTCCGTCGAAACGCTGGAGAAGCTTGCCCGGGCCCTCGAAGTTCCCCTCTACCAGCTCTTCTACGATGGCGAAGAGCCGCATAAACTGCCAAATCTCCCGAAGCGGAAGACCGCGAACGATATCGCCTGGGGCAGTTCGGGCAAAGAGGCTCGGCTTTTCGAGAAGCTCCGATCGTTCCTCGGACGCATGAGTAAGTCCGACCGGCAGCTTCTCCTCCACCTTGCGCAGAAGATGGCGCGGCGCTGACTGTTCCTCCTTAGCCCCAGCTAAGGCTTCCCACGACGCAGCACTCGGGACCTCGCCTGACGAATCCCACAGCCATGCTTCACTGAGAATCAATCCCGCGGCCAGCGACTTTGGCGTCGGGGTAGTCGTAGACGCCGCGGCCGGATTTGCGGCCCAGGCGCCCCGCCTCGACGTACTGACGGAGCAGCGATGACGGGCGGAATTTTTCGCCGAGAGTTTTGTGCAGGTACTCGAGAATGCTGAGGCGGACATCGAGCCCGATCAGGTCCACCAGCTCAAACGGGCCCATCGGGTGGTTCAGCCCGAGTTTCATGGCTTTGTCAATGTCTTCGGCCGAGGCGATGCCCTCCTCGAGCATGGCGAAGGCCTCGTTGCCGATCAGCGCGTTCATCCGGCTGGTGAGGAACCCGGGCGATTCGCGCACTACGACCACTTCTTTGCCCATGCGGCGGCCAACTTCGCAGCAAGCAGCCAGGGTGTCGTCGGAGGTTTCGAGCGCACGGACGACTTCGAGCAGCTTCATCTTCGGCACGGGGTTGAAAAAGTGCATGCCGATGCACTTCTCGGGCCGGAAGGTGACCGCAGCCATCTCGGAAATGGCGAGCGAAGAGGTGTTGCTCGCGAAGATCGAGCCGGGGCGGGCAAACCTGTCGAGCAGGGTGAAGATTTCGATCTTGGTCTCCATCTCTTCGGGCACGGCTTCGATCACCAAGTCGGCTTCGCGGCAGGCTTCTTCGACCGAGCGCACGGTGACAAGCTGTGCCAATGCGCGCTCCTTCTGCTGGGGCGTCACCTTGCCCCGCGTCATTCCCTCATCAAGCGACCGGCGAATGTAGGCCAGTCCCTCGTCGAGCACCGGCGCCGAGATGTCTTCGAGGATGGTGCGGTAGCCGCCGGCCGCCGCGGCGTAGGCGATGCCGCGGCCCATTGTGCCCGCACCAATCACCGCAATCGTGTTCACGTCCATCGCTTCGCCTCGCAGGAAAGTGCTTCAACACAGAGAACAGAGAGGCACAGAGATCACGGAGAAAGAACCACTGAGGGTTCTTCCCTTTTCTCTTTTAGTTTTTACCTTTACCTTGCCTTGCTGCTTCCCTGCCCCGTTAACACCCCGGCACCACGGGCGCGCCGGTCTTTTCCATGACCGCGCTGCGCGCCAGGTCGCCAATCTCAAGCAGACGCCGGGCCGCCTGCCGCGCCAGCTCCTGCGCCGGCGGGGTCGCAGCGAGCGCAGACAGAATCTCGCAGCCGGCCCGGTGATGGCGCTCTTCGTCAGGATTGATGACTTCGCGGTAGAGCTGCGCGATTTCCTTCTGCCCGGCGGCCTCGAGAAACTTCAGAAATTGGGTGTTGCGCCGCCCGCCCATGGCTTCGCGGGCGACCAGTGCGGCGGCAATGCGCTCGACGGTGGTGTGCAGCGTGCGCAGGTAGGCGAGCACGGGGCTCGGCGGCTCGATAGGATCGAAGCCATCGAGCGACACGCCCAGTGCGCGCACTTTTTCGGCGAGCAACTGGTAGTGGCGCGCCTCGTCGCCGGCGTGCCGGGCGAGCGCCAGCCT
>JBASRK010000188.1:0-1875 GCA_049273775.1 Candidatus Acidiferrales bacterium | reverse complement strand
GGCCGAAAAATTGACGCCGCCGGAGCCGGTCTATGTCCGCCTCAAGGCGCCGCCAGGGGTCGGCGCGGTCCAAACTTTCTCAGGCCGACGCATCACCATCGGAGAGGATCGCATCGTCGAGATGTCCGCCGAAGATGCTAGCCCGACCTATGCATGAGGGCTGGCGGGTGTAGTCCAAACCGTTGATTGAGCGTAGGATTCGGTTGTTGAAGCTGAATCTGCCGATCGTCGGAGGCGACACCCGCCATGGTTGATGTTACGCCGTTTCTGCCGGGTCTGTCACCGGTTCAGGGCAAGGCCGTGGTCACCCGCTTTGATGGCGGCCGGCTGTCCTCGGAGGGCGGACTGCTGGTCTTGCGCGAGGTCGAGCGCCGGCTGGGATTGGCCGATCGCCTGGCCGCCTGTCTCAAGGACCCGAGGGCGCCGGAAAAGGTCGTGCACCGTTTGGCGGAGATCATCCGGTTCCGCATGCTGATGATTGCCGCCGGGTATGAAGACGGCAACGACGCCGACACGCTGCGCCGCGATGCGATGTTCAAGCTGGCGCTGGATCGATTGCCCTCGGATGAGGAATTGTGCTCTCAGTCGACGATCTCGCGGCTGGAAAACCTGCCTGACGTGCGGGCGCTGCTGCGCCTCGGCCGAGCGCTGGTCGGGCAATACTGCGCTTCGTTCCGGCAGGTGCCCAAGCGCATCGTGCTCGATATCGACGACACGTTCGACCGCGTGCACGGCGACCAGCAGTTGCGCCTGTTCAATGCCTTTTATGACGATTACGGTTTCCAGCCAATTGTCGTCTTCGATGGCGAGGGGCGTTTTGTGACGGCCATGCTGCGGCCCGGCAAACGGCCGAGCGGGCAGGAGATCGGCACCTTTATGCGCCGCCTGGTCGGCGCTATCCGCGCCCTGTGGCCCAAGGTCGAGATCCTACTGCGCGCCGACAGCCATTACGCCTGTCCGGAAGTGTTCGATTGGTGCCGCGCCAACCGGGTGGATTGGGTCCTTGGCCTCGCTCCCAACGCAGTGCTCTCCCGCCATGTCGCGGCGCTGGAGAAGAGCACCGCCGAACGCTTCAAGGCGGCGCCCACGCACGGCAAGAGGCGCCGCTTCACGCAATTCTACGATGCCGCTCAGAGCTGGAGCCGGGCCGAGCGCATCATCGCCCGGGTCGAGGCCGGGCCTGAGGGAAGCGATACCCGCTTCATCGTGACCAATCTTTCGGGCGGCCGCGCCAAACACTTATACGAAGGGCTCTACTGCGCGCGCGGTCAGGCCGAGAACCACATCAAGGCCTGGAAGAACCACCTCGCCGCCGACCGCACCTCCTGCCACCAAGCCGAAGCCAACCAGTTCCGCCTGTTCCTGCACGCCGGCGCCTATTGGCTCCTGTGGTCGATGCGCCGCCTCATGCCCAAACGCTCGATCTGGCGCGTCATGCAGTTCGACACCTTGCGATTGCGCCTGATCAAACTCGCCGCCCGCGTCATCGAGCTGAAAACCCAGATCAAGATCCACCTGCCCTCGAGCGCCCCCGATCAAGCGATCTTCGCCGTGCTCCTTGACCGTCTGCCGCGTCTCGTTACCTGAAAGCCGGGGCCTGATGCCCCGCAATCGCTCCCTCCCTTCAACCTCCAGCGCCAACCCGATGCAGACAGCCAACCCCGCCGCCGCGGGATCGATACCGCTTGCCCAGCCAGCATCATTGCAATCAAAACGCGAGCAGTAGCATCTACGCTTTGCCACGATGCTTCGCTCGTGCATAAATCGGGCTAGGTCGATGCGTGCTGCGCACCCCCGGCGGGCCGTCACTCTAGTATTTGAAAGCCTCTCAGATCCGTGAGCTTCTGAATATCGCGATCGATGATGACTTCGGCG
>JBASRK010000182.1:0-13749 GCA_049273775.1 Candidatus Acidiferrales bacterium | reverse complement strand
CAACGTTTGGATGATTGCCGGCCTCGGTGATGATGGACCCGCCATAACTGTGGCCCACGAGAACCACCGGCCCGCCCATGGCGTCGATGGCGGCCTTCGTGTACTTTTGGTCGGCGGCGTACGAGGTCTCGGGGGGCTGCGCCACCGACACCTTCTACCCATCATTCTTGAGAATGTTAGCGACGGCTTCCCAACCGGAGCCGTCGGCGAAAGCTCCATGCACCAGAACCACGTTCTTGATCGTCATTGTTGTTCTCCTTTTTTTTCCTTTCAGTTCTTTTCACATCCATCAGATCTTGTAAGCCGACGTCGTTCGTGCGGCATAAGGCGGTTATACGGCGAAGCTCAACGACGCTTTTCATCGTAACTTATGAATCACAGCATAACAACATGAATGTCGCTCCGCTCCACCGGGAACGTGACACTGTCACAAAAACGTAACGCAACTCGCGGAAAACAGCGGCAAAAGCGAAGAAAAATCCGGAAAACGAAGGAGAAGGTGGTTTGAGTGGAGTTGCCCCAACTTGCTGAATTCGCTCGATTAGCCACTCCTCTGGCAAGATTTGGCAAAGTAGGTCGAGCGGCTTCTAAGCAGAGGGTTGGGGGTTCGAGTCCCTCCGGGCGCGCCACCTGGTTATGTTCAGCGTTTACGTCCTCCGGAGCAGGACAACCGGGCGCTATTACACGGGCTTGCCGCGCCGGCTGGATGAGCACAGCTCCGACGTATCTACTTCAACTAAGCATCGCGGTCCGTGGGACCTAGTTCATCGAGAAGATTTCGCTGGCTTGGCTGAGGCTATGCGTCGCGAACGATTCTTGAAGACAGGAAAGGGCCGGGATGAATTGAAACGGCTGCTATCACAGCATGGGAGCTCGTAGCTCAGTTGGATAGTCCGCCGCGGTGAACCTTCTAAGCAGAGGGTTGTGGGGGTTCCCCGCCGCGGCGGGCCTCCGGGCGCGCCACCAGCCTGCGGTTAAGGACCGGGTGATCCCTTCGGCTGCCTGGGGCACCGAGAAGGACGGGCCGCTCGCTTCTGAATTCCCTTCTCCGCTAGACTGTCATTCCAGAGGGATCACCAACTTTGTTCACTTCCGAGAACCTTGGAAGGAGAAGAGCACGGATGCCGAAGGATCCTGATGGGGAGCCGAACGCAAAGATTCGCGTCTTTTTGAGGTACTCGTGGGTGATCATCGGAGTGGCAGTGCTCTTGGTGGGCTGGGTATTCTTCTCGCGCCGGCAAGAAAACCGCCGGATCGAGCAGAGGGCACTGGAGAAGAAGCGTGACGAGGACCGGCGCACCGTCGAGATGTTCGGCGGGAACCGCTTCGAGATCCTGCATTTTTATGCCAGCCCCGGCGTCATTCGGCGCGGTGAGACCACCCAGTTGTGCTACGGAGTCTCCAACGCCAAAACAGTACGACTCGAACCGCAAGCCAATGCCGTGTGGCCGTCTTTCAGCCGCTGTGTAGATGTGGCCCCGAGCAAAGATACGACCTATACATTGACAGCAGAGGACGCCGGAGGACATTCCAAGACCGCGACGTTGGTGGTGCAAGTTCGCTAGGCTGCATCCGCCGCGTCGCAAGATCCGGCAGTAAGAAGCATCTCATCACATCGCTCGCTGATTTACCAGCTCGCCACGAATCCGCCCTGTTTGGCGGCGGTTGACCACGATGTAAATTCCCTGAAGAACGAAGCGAGCCGATCCGTCGAGCGGGTCACGCCTTAATATTCCAAAAGTTGTCCGTGGCCGGAAACGCGAGGCCGATCTCAACCCGGGCGGAGTCTTTGCGTCGCTGCCACACCACCCGAGCCTGGGCCTGCTGGCCTGTATCCAGTCGAGTGACGTAAAGATCTTCGCCGGTCTCGACGTCGTGCTCGCACTCGACCATGGCGCCGTGGCGGCTCAACATCTGGGTTTCGGTCTCTTCCTCCCAGGGGCGGCCCGGCTTCTCGGAACGCAGCCGAACGGGAACGGAGGCCGCCTTGCGGCTGCCTCGGCGCAGCCGCTGCCTCACATCGCCGGCCCACAGCAAGATGTCGAGCAACTGCGCTCGCTCCAAGTTGTCGAGGTCTTGTGCGCTCTGGGCGAGGTGGGCAGCCTGGCGCATGCACTCGCTGATGACTCCTGCCAACGATTCAGCGTCGGCGTCGCGGAAAGGGCGCTCCTGAAGCCGGGGGGAACACCCCTCGAGTTGTTCATAGCACTGGGCGATGAAGTGTTCCCGGCAGAAAGGGCGCCCCTGAAGCAAAGCGGCCACCGGCCGCTCACAGCCCGTCGCACTGCAGCGTTGGGTTTCCATCTTCGCCCCGGCAATCGGGAGATGATGGGCGATTCTACGCCGTTCGGCAGAGAAGGAAAAGCCGGGGAAGCTGAGCAGAGCAGGGCACGCTTGTAGGGGACGAGGAGCCGGAAAGGTCAGCGAGCCAGCGTCGTCGTCGCCGGCCGTGGAGTTGCCAGGTCTGCTTCTGCATCCCCGAATTTCATCTCCAAGGCTCGCCGCGGCGCCCCGCAACGCCGTCATGCCCCGACATCCACGCGAGCCAGGCGACGGTGGCCAGCATCCCGAGCCAGCCGACGTCGCGGGTAGCGCCGCCAATCGTCCGGTCATGAGCCAGCAATCCCCATTGGCCGAACAGGAGCTCCCAGTCGTGTTCACAGGAACCCACCAGCGGGAGCGCCAGGGAGCGCGCGTCGGCCATATAGGTGCCGATGTAGAGGAAGTTCTCAAAGAACCAGAAGACGGCGAACGAAGTCCCTGCCGTATCGCGATGCCAGAAAAAGTATGCGGCGATTAACAGCGGCACGAGCAGCTCGCCGAGCGTCCCGCCGAGGACTCCGATGGTGTTGCCGAACCAGCCGAAGAAGAAGTGACCTGCCTCGTGGATGACCAGGTTGACGTGGTCAAGGATCAAGAACCCCGTGTTGTTGGTGACAGCTTGCAACAGGAACAGGGCGTAGAACACCAGCCAGCCGGCCAATTTGGCGTGAGAGACGCCGGTCCAGTCCTCTTCGGGTCGTTGCCAAGAAAGCTCCATATTGAGATTCTAGCAAGGGGGTGCAGCAGCGCCGGGCGCCGCGGCGAAGGGGTTTCCTGCGGCGAACGGGCGCGCTGCGGAGGTCTTATTGACTCCGGGCAGAGAGTGGCTGGCTTGCTTCCCCGGTCGCTACCGGGTATATACATTGTGGACACCTGGTGGGTGCCGGCAGACCCGATGAGGTGAAGTGATGTCTTACGTTAGCCAGATTGCTGAAGAACAAGCGGGCCCTCAACTGAAACCACTCTTTCAGCAGATTCGCCAAGCCATGGGCTTTATCCCGAACTATTTCCAGGCGGTGGGGCAGATGCCGGAGGTGCTAGAGGCACAGCTCGCGCTCGGCAACGCCATCCTGAAGGACGGCGCGCTGCCGAAAAAGATCAAGGAGCAGATCGGCCTAGTGGTGAGCGGGCTGAACACCTCCTCGTACTGCGTGGCGTTCCACATGGAAGTGCTGCGCGGGCTCGGAGTCGAAAAAGCCCTGAGCCGTAAACTCACGACCGACTATCCGAACGCCCCGGTCGCGGCCGAGGTCCAGGCCTTGTTCCGTTTTGCCGACAAGCTGACGCGGAAGCCGGGCGATATCGTGCCGGAGGACGCGGAGGCGGTACGGAAGGCAGGGTGGGATGAAAACGCGCTGCTGGAAACGGTACTGACGGTCGCCTATTTCGGTTTTGTCAACCGAGTTTCGCTCGGCCTGGACCTGATGGCCGATTACTAGCCGGGGGATATCGCCTTCGCTCTTCCCTCCCCCGTACCCCAGGGAGTTCTGCGGGCGCCCCCCTCGGGCTCCTCCGGAAACTTCTAGTGAGAGGGCGTGGGCGGCGCGGGGGCAGCGGTGCCATCAATCGCCGGACGCATGTCTCCGACGAACTTGTCCATGTTGTGGATACTGCTCAAGACGACGCGCAGGGCCTCCTCGGGGAAGCCGGACTCCAGGGTGATGGTGTAGCCGCAAAAGACGTCCCCGCTCGAATCCATCCCCCAGAACAGGAAGGCCTGGTCGGTCAGTTGCAGGAGCTGGCGCATCAGCGCTGCGCTGTCCTTCACCTTGTCCACGTTGATGTACCCGCCCTTGAAATGCGGGTAGATGCGGAAGCCGATGGTCTCGCGTGCGGTTACCCCGATCACAATCTCGAGGCTTTCGGAGTTCGTGAGCCCCTGCGTCATCACTCCCGTGAAGTTGAACGGCTGCTTTTGGCTCTGCTTGAATGCGACGTTTATCCGTGGGCCGAAATCGTCGAGCAATTTCCGGAGTTTCTCCCGCGTCGCGACGCGCGACTCCTCGCTGCTGGGTTGCTGCGGGCCGGCAGGGACGGCGGCAGTCGGCGCCGCCAGGCTCGCGCGCTCACCGGCGTATGCCCGGGGCGCGAAACGCGGGGCCATCGTTGCCTGGTGAGCCCATACGCAGGAGCAAGAAACAATGCCGAGCAGGGTGAGCATCCCTACCGTTAGTCGAACACGCTTTTCCACGCCCATCCTCCTGTCGGGAAATCTGCCCGAGAGTTCTGATACTACACTTCTTCCCAAGCGGCGACAAACAAAACCGAGGAAGTGCGTTCCAAGACGGGCGAATCGAGCGACCAGGAAAAATGGGCAGCCTTCGGGAGCCCCGTCCGTTCGAGAATGGGTATTTCAATCGAGCCATCTTATGAATCTGCAAGCCAGGTCAGATAGCAACCCTGGCGACCGGTTGGATCTCGGAGATTTGGACGAGGGCGATTTCCTGAGGATCGCGTCGGGTGACGTTCTCGAGTTTCAAGACACCCCGCGGGCAGACGGCCGCGCACAATCCGCACCCCACGCAAGACGCTCGCGTGAAGTTGGTGTTTGACTGCGCGTAGGAGCGCACGTCGATTCCCATCTCGCAGTACTTGCTGCACAGGCCGCAGGAGATGCACATGTTCTCTTTCACGGTGATGCGGAAGCGTCCGAATTTCTGGACGAGGCCGAGCAGCGCCGCCATTGGGCAGAAGTTCCGGCACCAGATCCGCGTGCCGCCGAGCGGGTAGAGGGCGGCGCCAATAATCCCGGTGAGCATGACGACGACGATGAACCCGTAGAGCGACTGGAACTGGTATGTAAAGTGGGAAAGCGCCGGATGGCGATCGCCCACTCCCCAGGTAATGAAGAGCAGCGCCGTCAAAGCGACGCAGAGACCAAGCACCGTGTGGACGGCGACTTTCTCGAATTTCCAGGCCGCGCTCGACTTGCTGGTCAGGTGGCGCAGCGGGTCGCCCGCTGTGTTCGCCAAGCCTCCGCAGCCGCAAACCCAGGAACAATACCAGCGCTTGCCGAAGAAGATGCCGAGCAGCGGCACCATGATGAGCGAGCCGAGGAAGCTGAAGAGGATGTAAGCTAAGGGCAACTTGAAGATGTATCCGGGCACGAAGTATTCGAACTTGAGTGGCCACAGGTAACTGAAATAGTACTCGGGCTGGTGCAAGAACTTCAGGATATGTGGAATCGCAAAAGCAAAAACGACCTGGACAAACATCACCACTGACGTTCGGACGATCTGATACTTGTTGTGCCGATATTTTCGAATGACGTGGATTCCGCCGATGACGATGGCGAAGGTGTAGAGCAAGCCGTACAACGTCCATTTGCTATCGAGACGCATCCAGTGGGCCACAGCGGTCAACCGCTCGGTGAAGTAAAGCACGAGATAAAAGCCCACGAGGATCGCGGTCAGCAGCCAAGCAGTGACTCCGCGGTGGGTGAGGTCATGGGTCAACCAGGAAATTTTCCCTTGCCTTACCATATCGGCCCCTCCTGCGGTCTAGCGTGCGGCGGCGGCTTGAGCCGGTTGCTGCTTCCATTCCCGGTAGCTCGGCGCAACGGCCGCGAGGTCCAGGCGCCCAAACTCGACGTCGAACTGCGCCTCGGCGAGATGTTCGAGTACGTAGTCCATAGTCCGGCGCTCCGCGATCCAGCGCTCAAAAAACGTGTGATTCCAGCGCGCGCCCAACATGTTGAATCCCATCACCGCGCCGTCATCCGCGATGACTCGAATGCTCGCTTCTTTGCCGGGGATACGACAGAAGAAACTCTGCGCGCCGGCTGGAACGTCGATCGCCATGCCTGCGGTGGTGTACTCAATTTCGAAAAACATCGCGCTGTTATAGAAGATGGGAGGCTTATAGTTGACACGGTCACCGAGCATGGCGCGCGCCGCAAGCTCGCCTTGCCGCTTGGCCGTGTACCAAATCTGCTCCACAGTCGGCTTCCCGTCGCGCTCGAACTCGGCGCAATCACCGGCAGCCCAGACGTTTTCAAGCGACGTTGCAAAACTCGGCGAGATGATGATGCCGCGCTGCATGTGGGGCGGCGTGGTCACCTGGCGAAGCCACTCGACCGCTGGACTCACACCGATTGAGATGCCGAGCATCTGGCATGGGAACTCCGCGCCTGACTTTGTCCGGATGCCCCGCACGCGGCTGCTGTCGCCGACAAGCACTTCAGAAACTTCTTCGCCCCCCCGAACGTCCACGCCGTGGCGACGGATGTGTTCGGTGACGATTTCAGATTCTTCTCTTGCCAGCGCCGCGGGCCAATACCACGGCGATCGCACGAGGAAAGTCACCTTCTTGCCGTGGAACACGAGGCACTCGACCAGCTCCACACCGATGAGGCCGCCGCCGACCACCACTGCTTCGCGCGTCGAGTTAGTCAGGCGCTCGCATTTTTCAAGGTCCTGGAGGGTCACGAAATGCACGACACCTTCGCGCGCCTGGTCGAGCCCGGGCCATGCCGGCAGGTTCGCAAGCGACCCGACGGCCAGCAGCAGACGATCGTAGGCAAGGGACTGGTCTGATTTCAATCGCAAGGTTCGGCTGTTGGCGTCGAGATCGGTCACCCAATCGCGCACCAGCCGGATATTCTGCTTCGGAAAGACCTTACGCTCGAACGGCTCGAGGTCGTGGAGGGACATGCGATCCATGTAGGCATACATGAGCGCGGTGCGGGAGAAGAAATAATCACTCTCGCCGCTGATCATCGTGATATCTGCCTTCGGCTCCCGCTGTCGAAGAGTCAAGGCCGCGGTGGTTCCCGCTACGCCATTACCGATAATCACGAAGTGCATGGATCCGTTTCCTGACCAAGCGCCGTCGTTGACCGTGGAGCCAGGATCGGGCCGGAACCGCCCCTAGGACCGCTCACTGTGTTGCAACCACAGCAGCCGCTCAGCCCGGCGCGGCCGCAATCCCTCAGTCGCCGACCACTGCCGCGGCGTGAGCCGCCGCCCCCAACAGCGGAGCGTCTTCATTCAACACCACATAGATGGGTATCTGCCCTAGAAGGATTCCAAATTTCGATTTCTCGCAGAAGGCCCTAAGAAACGTGCCGTCTTGCAGCTTCTTCAGGATCTTCACTGCGATGCCGCCAGCCACGTACACGCCGCCACGCGCCAGAACCTTTAACGCCAGGTTGCCGGCCTCCGCGCCGTAGAGTGCCGTCCAGATGTCAAGCGTTTGAACGCAGACCGGGCACGTGCCGGCCAGACCGCGCTGCGTGATCTCCGGGGCGGGATCGGCCCCGGGATCGTCGAAACCGGGATGCTTCAGGACGGGGTCAAGAAATTCATGAATCGTGCGGAAGCCGCGACCCGAGAGAACCAACTCAAAGCTCACCTGCGGGTAGCGTTTCTTCATAAAACGCAATAGCTCGATCTCCTGCTCGGTGCGCGGGGCGAGGTCGGCGTGGCCGCCCTCAGTGGCAGCGACAACATAGCGGTCACCATCCCAGAACAGGATGGCCTCGCCCAGTCCGGTTCCGGCAGCGATGAGCGCCCGGCTGGCTTGCGGCGCGGGGACGCCCTCGTTCAAAATGCAGAGCTCCACGGGCCGCAGTAGTTCCAGACTGTGCGCGGTGGCCTCGAGGTCGTTCATCAGGATGACGCGCCCAATCCCCAAGAGGCGGGCGAGCGACGCGGCGTCCACCACCCAGGGCAGGTTTGTGGCGCGCACTTGATGGTTAACCACCGGCCCGGCGACGCCGAATCCCGCGGCGGTGACCTTTACGCGTCCAGCCTCGGAACCGCTTTCGCCGGTCTGCCAGGCGAACTCGGCGACGACTTCTTCGAACGCGGCGTACTTGTTGCTCTCGAAGCGGCGTTGCGCGACGCGGCGCAGTGTTCCCAGACGCGCCTCGAACAGCGCAAGATTGCACTTGGTGCCGCCGACGTCACCCGCCAGGATCACCGTCTCTCCTTGGGACTCTCCCCTTCCGACTTTCGCCCGCGAGAGGGCGCACGGGACACTGGAGACGCCTCGCGAATCACCAGGGCAGCCGCGGCTTCATCGGCGAGGAACTCGCGGTGGCCGCCGGGCACCGTCACCAACTGCGCGGGCAGTGGAGGGTCGGAAGTCCCCTCCAGAACAGCGCGAAGCGCTTCGGCCTTTTCCGCGCCGGTGACCAGAAACAGGGCCTGATGCGCCGCGTTCAGCACCGGAAGGGTCAGAGTCATGCGGCGGCTGCGGAGCTGCGGGTGGAGCGGCGTGCTCACCCAGCGCAAGGTGTCGCGCAGCTTGCGGGCGCCGGGAAAGAGTGACGCGGTGTGGCCATCCGCGCCGAGGCCCAGCAAGATCAGGTGGAGGCGCGGGAACCCGTTCGCGTCCAGGCGCAGGTAGCGACGTAAGGTCTCTTCATATTCCTGCGCGGCGCGGCCAAGATTGGGCGCATCCGCTTCCATCCGATGGACATTGCCGGCGGGGATGGGAACACGCACCAGCAGCTCGCGCCGGGCCATACCGTAGTTGCTCTCGGGATGCTCGGGAGGCACGGCGCGTTCGTCGCCCCAGAACAGATGCACCTTCGCCCAGTCCACCTGCGTGCGAAAATCCTGCGTCGCCAGGAGCCGATAGAGCTCCCGCGGCGTATTTCCGCCGGCCAGCGCGACGCAGAACGACTTCTCCCGGGCGATGAATTGCCACGCAAATTCGACGAACTGCCGCGCCGCGGCTCGCGCTACCCCGGGGGCATCCGCGCACACCCGCAGCCCCGGCTGGATCTCGCGGGGCAGCGCAACACGGTTTGCGCTAGGGGTTGTGCCAGCGTCGTCCATTGCGCTCCAGGAGTTCGTCGGCTTCGCGAGGGCCCCAGCTCCCCGCGGCGTAGTTCGGGAAGGCCGAAGGCGCATTCTGCCAGGCGTCCAGGATGGGGTCCACCAGTTCCCAGGCGGCCTCCACGCTATCGGCGCGGTCAAAAAGCGTGGCGTCCCCGCGCATGCAGTCATTGAGCAGTGTGGCATAGGCGCTGCGCGAACCGGGACCGAACGCGGCACGGTAGGAGAAGTCCATGGCGACGGACTGGATACGCATCTCCGTACCGGGCAGCTTGGCGCCGAAGGAGATGGAAATGCCCTCGTCCGGCTGGATATTCAGCAGCAGGCAGTTGGGCTCGACATTCCGGCCGCGAAACACCACGTGCGGGGCGCGGCGGAACTGGATGGCGATCTCGGTAGCGCGGTGAGGCAAGCGCTTGCCCGTGCGGAGATAGAACGGCACACCGGCCCAGCGCCAGTTCTCGATGGCGAGTTCCGCGGCGACATAGGTCTCGGTGGCCGAATCCGCCTTCACGCCGGGCTCCTGGCGGTACCCCACAACGCCGGTGTGGTCGATTTGCCCCGCGCCGTACTGGCCGCGCACGACGAACTTGCCGACTCCCTCGGCGTCGTACGGACGAATGGATTGCAGGACCTTGAGCTTCTCATTGCGCACGGCCGTGGCGTCAAACGCTGCGGGCGGCTCGAGCGCCACCAACGAGGTCAATTGCAGCAGGTGGCTCTGGATCATGTCGCGCAGCGCTCCGGTGGTTTCGTAAAACTCGGCGCGGCGCTCCACCCCCAGGCTCTCGGCGGCGGTGATCTGCACGTGGTCCACGTAGTTGCGGTTCCATAACGGCTCGAAGATGCCGTTGCCGAAGCGAAAGACCAGCAGGTTTTGCACCGTTTCCTTGCCGAGGTAGTGGTCAATCCGGTAAACCTGCGATTCCTCGAACACGCGGAGCACGACCTGGTTCAACCGACGCGCTGACTCGAGATCACGGCCGAACGGCTTCTCAATGATGATCCGCACCCAGGACTTGCCGTTGGGGTCCCCGGCCATGCCGGCGCGGCCCAGTTGCTCGATCACCAGCGGATAGATCTCCGGAGGCGTGGCCAGATAGTAGAGGCGATTGCCCTGCAGGCCACGCTCACGGTCGAGCTCCTTGAGCCGGGCGGCAAGTTTTTGGAAGGCCTCCGGCTTGTCATACTCGCCCGAAACATATCCGAGGCAGGGAGCAAAGGCGCGCCACTTCTCCTCGTCCACCGGGCCGACTTCCGAGCTCTTACGCGTGGCCTCGCCGGCGCCTGTCCGGAAGGCATCATCGGTCAATGGCGAGCGCGCATAGCCCACGATGGCGAAGCGCGGGGCAAGGCAGGCATGTGCAGCCAGGTCGTAGAGCGCCGGGAGCAGCTTGCGCCGCGCCAAATCTCCGGACGCTCCAAAGATGACGATGGCGCACGGGTCTGTGGGGACCTCACACTGGTAGACATCGGCTTGGACCGTCTTGGCGGCTTCAGAGGTCTCTGTCGGCATGGGTGGGATTCCCTCCCGCGTTACCCGGCTCCAAGCGCCACGCCGTTGCGGTCCAATTCTTCCCGCAACTGCGCGGCGTTTTGATAATGGATCGTGCGCATGCCCAACAGGCGGGCACACTCCAGGTTGAGCTCCCGGTCGTCAATGAATACGCATTCCCCCGGGGCGCTTGCAGTCACCTGCAGCGCCACGCGATAGATGGCCGCATCGGGCTTCCTCACTCCCAGATAGCAGGAGCTGAAAAAAGCGATGAAGTCCTTCCGGAGACCGAACTTCTCGATGCGATAGATGTTTAGTTCCAACGCCTCGTTGTTGATCGTCGCCAGCAAGTATTTTCCCGAGCGGGCCAGCGTGTTCAGAACGGCTCGGGCCTCCGGATACTCCCGGGACTGGGCAAACACGAAGGCCTTGAACTCGTCCCGGGTGAACGGCCGCGGACGATAGAATATGGTTCGCTGCATGTATTCGTCCAGTGTGACCTGGCCGGTATCAAAAGCCGGGCCGGCGAGCTCGTGCCGGTCCTCAAAATCTTGCCGGTCGAGGCCGAACTTGCCGGCGGCCTGCTCCCGGGCGGCGCGGTCCCAGCCGTTGCTCAGAATCACGCCGCCCACATCCCAGAACAGCGTGGTGAGCTCAGCCATGGCAAGCCACCGCCAGCCGTGGCCCAATGCTCATACCGGCTTCCTCCGGGGAAATTCTGACACCGTTGGCACGCGTCCGCCTACGAACTCGCGGGCCGCGAAGCGGTGAGCGCGTGTTCGAAGGCCTTTTGCAATTCGCCCAGGCCCACCTCCGCGCCACGCGACAGGTGCAACCGCAGAGCAGGCTTGTCGCGACTCACCAACGATTCCAAATCTCCCAGCGCCTGCGCCATCTGGAGCTGAGCGAAGGTGTACTTCGCGCCGGGGATGGCCTGATCCTCGCCCGGCGTAGCGGTGATCACCAGAAACATTCCCGTGGGCGGCCCGCCCTTGTACAACTGACCAATCGAATGCAAATATCGCGGCCCGTAGCCGAGCAGCACCGGCACACCCAGGTGCTCGCCCAACCGGGCGCGCAGGGCTTGGAGCCGGGCCGCATACGGGCCGTGGCGGTCCACAAACGCCAGCAGCGCCAGATAGTCGCCGGGCTGGCGCTGCGCCACGAAAGTGCGCAGCGCCTCGGAAAGCCGGAGCGTGGAAATGGTGTGGCGCGCAACGCCCTCGGCATACAGCTCGATCCCCGCCTCAGCCAGCCGCGGCGTGCCCGCAGGCATTTGCGCGCTCGATTGGAACCGCTCGAGAATGCGCGCCGTATTGTCTTTGCTCTCCTGCACGTTTGGCTCATCGAACGGATCAATCCCCAGTACCGCGCCCGCCACCGCGGTGGCCGCCTCCCACTTGAAGAATTCGCCACCCAACTCGGCCGGCCCGCCCAGGCGAATTTCCGCCACGGGTACGCCTCGGGGCTTCACGGACTCGACCAGCGCATCGAGCGCCGCGTCGACTTCGCCTTCCAGGCGCAACGCCGCCACAATGCAGCCTTCTCCAAGCACCTCGGGCGTGGGTGTGACGCCTCCGGCCACCGGCACGACGCCCTTCCCTTCCTTGCCCGTGCTCTCGGCCACCAGTTGTTCGATCCAGTTGCCCAGCGGCACCAGCCTCGGCGTCGCCAGCAGGAAGAGCTTATCGGCGCCGTTCAACGCACCTGCTCCCAGTAGCGCTCCGAGCTCGAGCGCAGGATTGTTTGCGATCAGCGTGGCCGGACCACAGGCAGCGCGCATCTCGGTTGCGGCGTCCAGCACAGCGCCGAGGTCCACGCCCCACAGCGCCGCCGGCACCAGTCCAAAGTAAGAGAGTGCCGAATAGCGCCCGCCGATGTCGGCGGGATTCAAAAACGTGCGCCGGAAGCTGTACTCCCCCGCGAGTTGCGCCAGATATGACCCCGGATCCGTGATGGCGATGAAATTCTGCCCCGGCGGACGAATTCCGGCCGCGTTCAGGCGGTGGTGGAAACAAAAGAACTGCGAGAGCGTCTCAATCGTCTTGCCGGACTTGCTGGCCACAATGAATAGCGTCTTCGCGAGATTGATCGCCCGCTCGACGCCCAGGATGGACGCCGGGTCGGTGCTGTCGAGGACGAAAAAGCGCCGCCCGTCCGCGGGTGCGGGAAACGTGAGGGAAAAAACCTCCGGGGCGAGGCTCGACCCACCCATCCCCAGCAGGACGATGTCGCGCAGACCCGCCTGGCGGATCTCCCCGGAGAAATCGGCCAGAGCTGCGGCTTCGCCGTGCATTGTCTCGAGCACGCCGATCCAGCCGAGGCGGTTCGAGATCACACGAAGGTGATCGGCGTCCGATTTCCAGAGGGTGGCTTGCCGCGACCACATCTTCTCGATGGCCCTGGCGGCGACGAGCCGCTCGACTTCCTGGCGATATGCCGCGCTCAGGCGGCCCGGAGAGACACGCTGCGTTGGCAGAGACACTATTGACCTCGACCCCAAGGAGATGCGGCGTGCGGGAGTCCCGCGCCGGCCTCCTTTGTCTCAAAAACAGCGGCATCTCGCAAGTGTGCCGCCGCATAATGGATGCATTCCCATCCTTCGAAGGTGCAGCGGGGCCGGCGGCCAGAAGGACCTGCTAGGAATTTGGGCGCTGATGCAGTATCTTGGGGTGGCGCAAACCGACCAGGAGGCACCGAATGGCAGACGAAAGTTGCGGACCCACTCCCGCCGCGGCGCCGGCCGAACCCAAGCCGGGAACGCGCATGGTCAAGTGCGTAAAGTTCGACAAGGAGATGCCCGGGCTCGACCGCATCCCCTGGAAGGGCGACCTGGGCAAGCGCGTCTACGAAAATGTCTCGAAAGAGGCCTGGCAAATGTGGGTCGAGCACTCCAAGATGATCATGAATGAATACCGGCTGAACCCGCTGGACCCGCAATCGCAGAAAGTCATGGAAGAGCAGATGGAGCAGTTCTTCTTCGGCGAGGGAGCCAAGCTGCCCGAAGGCTACGTGCCGCCCAAGGCCAAGGCCTAGCCGCCCGCCGGCGTCCGGTGTCCGGCGTGAAGGGCCGGGTGCTCCACCGGCAAGCGCGCCGCCAGGCCAAACCGCAGTTTCCCATGCGCAGTTCTTAACGCCGATTCCACC